>JAZNHF010000015.1:0-4905 GCA_045576835.1 Clostridia bacterium | reverse complement strand
TGGTTTTTGTATGCACTGTTCTTTTTGTTTTGTATATGGACGGCTTTTTCAGGAATGATAAAAAATTGGCAAATTACGCTTATTGTTGTTTTAATAGGCTATTTAGCTCCGCTTTTTGGTATTCCTCTTGGAAGCTTGGATGTGGTGTTTTATTCAGCGCTTGCCTTTGGAATCGGCACATTTGTGAATTTTAAAGGTATCACAAAACTCTCAAATTGGTTTAAATGTTTAATTGTCTTAATGCATATAGTAACAGGTGTTGTGTTTGTTTTACTAAACAAAATAGAAGCTCCATTCATAAAGGAAATAATGATACTGTTTGGAATATATTCAAGTATTATGTTTATTTCTATGCTCCAATGCTGTAAACCTGTTGCGCGTTTTCTCGATTTTGTAAATAAGTATTCTTTTCAAATATACTTATTACATACCATATTTACTGCCGGAATAAGAATAATCTTGCTTCGTATGAATATAGCCCAGTGGTGGATTCACATTCTTTTGGGAACTGCTTGCGGATTGGTATTTTCGGTGTTAGCGGCGGTAATTGCAAAGAAGGTAAAGTTTTTGGATTTCTTCTTTTTTCCTGCTAAAGCATATGCATTGAAGAATCTTGATTTTAAAAGGTAAGCCTGGTTTTATTGTTGTGTAAGAACTTTATTTGAACCCTCTGAGATAACAAAAATGTTGTTTCAGAGGGTTTTTCTATATCAAAATATGATACAGCTTAAACAAAGATATGGACTTTGTCCCACAGTTGAAGATAAAAACATATGGTCAAACTCGTTTTTTTTACACTTTTTTAAATAAAGCAAAAACCTCAGAAACCGACAAGGCTTCCGAGGTTTAAGGTGGTCGGGAATACAGGATTTGAACCTGCGGCCTCTTCGTCCCGAACGAAGCGCGCTACCAAACTGCGCCAATTCCCGAAATTGAATATTATATTTTTCTGCGATTGCCTCTGTCTCGACAACGCTCAAAATTATATCATATTAAGCGTAATTTGTCAAGCATTTTAGAAATTATTTCTTGCATCATCAAAAAATCCCCGATAAGAATTCATCGGGGATTTTAAGTAAATTTTATTTAGTGTTGAGCATTCTTACAAATACTGCAGCGGTCTCTGCACGGGTTGCAGAATTTTGGGGCATAAATACGCCCTCAGGATAGCCTTGCATCATTCCCGAGCCGCATGCCCATTGAATTGCAGGAATTGCGTACTCGCTTATGCTTGCGAAGTCGCCGTAGGATAAAATGTTTGTATCCTCTCCGACAGATACATCCTCGCCTATCATTTGTGCGTATCTGTAAAGCAAGGTCGCAATCTGCTCGCGGGTGATGCTTCTCTCGGGCATAAACTCTGTTTCCGTCATACCGTTTGCTATACCGCTTTCTGATGCCCACGCTATTGCGTTTGCATAGTAAGCACCTGAATCAACATCAGCAAAGCCAGACGGTGCGGTTATTGCAGGCTCGCCCGCAATTCTGTAAAGAACGGTTGCAAACATTCCTCTTGTAACATCTGTTTCGGGTGAGAAGCTGCCGTCTCCCATACCTTTCATAAGGCCCTTTGTGTATGCCTCATTTACAACATCAAAGAACCAGTCACCCTCTTTAACATCGGTGAATACGGTTGCACTCTCGCTAGTCCATTTTGCATAAAGTGTAAACGATGAGTAAACAGGACTGTCGAAATTGTACTTTGTGTTAAAGCTTCTGTCTGTATACCAGCCGTCAAACACCAAATCTCCCTTTGTCGGTGCTGCAGGTTCAGAAACCTTGGCTCCTTTTGAAACAGTTGCATCCTTTATGGCACTTCCGCCTGTTGTGTTAAACTGTATGGTATAATTTACATATATTCCGCCTGATGTGCTACCCTTTCTGTCGGAAGTTCTTTCAAGAATAAAGTTCGGATTTGCAGTAACAACTCCGTCTTGTTCTTGTTCCTTTAAAATATCCCAGAGCTCTTCTGTAAGCGTAATTGTGTCATTGTATTCTTCATCATCATCGCCGAAGCACCAGCCGTCGAAACGATAACCGCTCTTGTACGCATCAGTAAGCTCAAGCTCGGTTCCAATGTCGTATATGTCAATGTTTTCTATATCAAAAATAGCATTTCCGTCTCTGTCCCTACCGTCAAATTTGATTGTCAGAGTGGTAGTGTCTGCTTCACAAATTTCAAATATTGAAAAACCGTGCGGATTTGTAAAGGTGATAGTGTTGTTATCATTAAGAGTTGCGGGATAATAGTATACTTTATCATCCTTAATATGCTTAACCATAACTGTGGTTTCGCCCAGTGCAGCCGCTAATGTTGCACCTATCGGAACTGTAATTGTAACCGCCTCAGTTGTCGTCATTGTAGTCTTTTCTCCGATAAGGACTGCATTTTTGCCGTCACCCTCTGTATCGACATCGGAAAGAGAATCTGCAGTAGTAGCAATAGCCTGTGAATACAAGTTAATATCAAGAGCTATAACAGGTGTTTTGCCTTCCTCAACTTTAACCTCTGTTACCGTTACATCAAGCGAGGGCTTAACAAAAATTTTAACATCGCCCCCTACTTCAACCCCTTCTTCTGTCAATTTACTAGTTGCGTTATCTACATCAACGCTCTCTGCAATCTTGTCTATGGTGTCTGCCTCTATACCCTTTATATCGGTCTTGTTAGCATCTGTTGTAATTTCATCCTTAACCGTTGGGTCAATATCCTCTGACACCTCTGTGCTTGCATCCGAAGTAACAACGAGATTTTCTAGCTCTGCGTCAAGATAGTAATTTTCTATTGTATCTGCAGAAACATTTCCGTTCAATACAACCGAGAAATCAGGGGCCGTACTGTTCCAATAGTTGCCATTCAGGTTTGCTGTAACGATTCCTGTTTCGTCATTATTTATTGTGTATGTGATTTTAACAAAGTTGGGGTCTTCAGGTTCATCTGCCCACTCGGTCTTTATCATTGAGTTGTTTGCAAATACAAATTTCTTTGAAATGCTTTCGCTTTCTTTCTGCTTACCGAGATTTGCACGGATTGCACGACCGCCATCACTATCGTTGTTTGCATCCCAATTTTTAAGTGTATTATCCGTAATCGTTACCTCTCCCGCATTAAGGTATCTCGGTGCGGTTGTTTCATTGATTGCAAGAAGTATTGCATTGTGGTCTGTATTTGAAATCTCGTTTCCTATAATAGTAACATCATAACCATCATCAACAAGGATGCCCGCCTCGGTTGTTCCGTCAATCTTATTGCCCTTGATTGTGACACTTCCATTATGAACAGTTCCTTCCATATCAGCATATGTCTGGTCCATAGTTGAAATGGCATTACCTACAATATCTTCAAAAATATTGTTTTCAATTACAACATTTTTCTCGTCGTTTATTGCAAGGCCCTTTCCCTTAAAGATAAGGTTCTTGATGGTAATTGTGTTGTTATGGGTATGACAATCATCATAACCGATTATCATACCTCCTGTGAGAACAGATGTTCCGTCCTCTGCTCCGATAATGGTAATACTCTTTTCCTTTTTATGTTGAGAGTCACCCTTCATCGGATGAATTTCCTCGGTAATGGTAACATTAGGAAGAACCTTAACCGTTGCACCGTTTTCGGCATTTTCAATAGCTGTTGCTATATCTGTAAACGAACCGCCCTCTACAACGAGCTTCGCATTATTTTCGCCACCGTTGGGATTGGTTATCTCGATATTTCCGTCAATTCTGCTGTCGCCCGTTACAGTTACGGTTACACCTGTATAGACTGAATAGTCGCATACATCAAACGCAAAATCAGCCGCGTCTGTATCTGCAATAATCGTAGAGTCATTTATGGTGATATGTCCGCAGTTGTTTGAAAGTGTATAGTTCGCAGCAGCCTCTTTCAGCTTTGAACCGTCAAGTGTAACTGTATCAAGTGTGAGGTTTGAGTAGTTCTGAATTAAGAACTTTGCCTCTTGGCTTGTTATTGTTCCGTTTTTAATGGTAATATTGCTATTCTTGAGGAGCTGAAATCCGTTGGTTTCTGTTCCAACCGAGCCAACCGTCGGATTGCCCACATCATAGGTAAATGTATTAAGGTCAATAGTTATGTTTCTTCCGCTTGGAATAACAACGCCCGAACCCTTTGTGTCCCCCGTCAGGACAATCGTTGTTTCGGTGTCATCAACAACTGCTTCAACTGCAGCTGCAAGCGTCGGATAGCTTGTATCCCCGATTTTTGCAACAGTTTCCTCTTCTGCAAAAGAAACAACTGTAACCATACTGATTGTCATAGCTGCAACCAACAACATTGATAAAAATTTTTTCATTTTTACTGCCTCCCTGAAAATGTTAAAATAATTTAATTTTTTTACATTGGTTAACCTCATTTAGTTCAGTAACATTTTATCATAATTTATTTGAAAAATCCTCGTTTTTACAGTATTGTAACATAAATATGTCACATTTGATAAATTGTTATTGAATTAACTCTTTATTTTGTGCATATCAGTATCCGTGAGCCCTTTACGCCTTCAATCTTCTTCTGTCAAAGCACACAGTATATGATTATTCACCTTGCAAAGAGATGTAGTTATCGATTTTATTAAGTAACAAGGATAGGAGTCATACTGCTGTGTGCTTTGACAGAAGAAGTCATAGGCTCCCAATTATTGTTTTTTAACTATAACAATAAAATGGCTCTTTGTCAATAGTTGGGGTCAAAATTGAATAATGGAATTTTTGATGGCGGTTGCAGCTTATGCAGCCGCCTTTCCAGTATTAGATTTTTTGTAGTTAAACATATGCAATATTCTTTTCCTGAATCTATTGAAATTACGGTATCCGTAAGCATTTCTTTTTAAAACTTTAATCTTGTTGTTGCAACCCTCGGTAAAGCCGTTGGTGTAGGGATAATCAAATGTA
>JAZNHF010000014.1:0-33092 GCA_045576835.1 Clostridia bacterium | reverse complement strand
CTATGCAGAAGATGGAAAAAATTCCAATGTTCTGCATAGTGAAGAACAAAAGATTCACACAAAAGAAAAACAAATGGAAGAATTAAATGTAAATTTGGAACAAGCGGCGAATTATTTAATCGAGTTGTTTTATATGACAGGCAGAAAATATTCTTGCACTAGAACAAAAATTGGAAAGATATTATCAATTGTTGCGTTTGATTATGCAAGAGATAATAAACGTATATTTAAAGAAACAATTTACAAGTATGATGATTGTGGGACTGCGATTAGAGAAATAATGGATTCTTTTGATAGAGATATATATCCTCAATGTATGGATTATGATAAACAGCAGTACATAACCGATGACCTTGATAATAATTTATTAGAAGAGGATTATAATAATTTTGGAGAAATTGATATAAGCGTTAGGAATAAAATTGAGGATGTATTTAGAATCTTTGGGGCATATAGCCCATCACATTTAGGTAAATGCATAAATTTTGTTGTATGTCAAGATGGAATAACAACAATAAATGGTGAAATTGATATTTTAAAAATATGTGAGTTAACTAAAGAAAATTTGAAGTTAGACAATTGTAATGATACCACATTGATAAAATATTTATTCGACAGATAGTGAGAAAAGTAAGATGGGAAATATATGTACACAAGAGAATTACATACGCATTGAGAATTTAATCACTTCTTTTTGCGACATAGTTTTAACAAAAAAAGATGAGTTGGATTTAGAAAACACCAAACAATTCATTGAGCATTTAACAAAAGAGGATAAAATTGCACTAAATTTTGATGAACCGGAAAATGATTCAACAATTCGCTTGATTATTCAACTTCGTATTACTAAATACCTTCAATCTTATGGAAATTTTGCTGCATCTAATAGTGTTAAACGTCCTTTTGAATTTGACAGTGGTGGTAAATATAAAGCTTTTTGTGAAAATTGCGATAAATATTACAAAGAACAAAACTCTGGGGCACATCTTCCTTCAATTATTAGTTTCACATTGAAATACATCCAAGAAATGAGTGAGCATTATCGTATTTTCGGTTGTTTTTATGATATTCGTTCTAAAGAAACATCATATAGCATTTTAGAAGATGTAGCAGGGGTTGCTGAAGAAAAAGCAAAGATAGCAGTGCAAGGAGCAACAGAGGAATCCGCTAGAAAAGCCGTAGAAATTGAAATTGATAAAAAAATGAATGATGTAACAAAGAACATCTCTGAAACAAGCGTAACAATATTAGGTATATTTGCTGGTATTGTTTTGACCGTGGTAGCGGGGTTGTTTTATTCTTCTTCGGTTCTTGACAATATCAATGCAGCAAACTTTTGTAGATTAATATCAATATCTGCACTTGTTGGATTTGTATGCTATAGTTTAATTGCTTTGATGTTTAGATATATTGAAAGATTAAAATATGGCAAGGACGAAACACCTCGTTTTAATAAGTTATCTATTGGTATCAGTTGTGTTTTGCTTGCAATTACAATTCTTTTTGGAATATTTCAGTTTTTTGATTCAAACGATGATAAGAGCGCTGTTATCAGTGAATCTGTAGTTGATGTAAATATAACAACACCAAATGGTGAAACGACAGATAATGAAAAGCAATCGGGCAATGAGATAGAACAAAATATCACATCAAATAATGATGAATTAATATCTAAAGAAGATACAAACTAATTATAAGGGGCTTACCATTATGGTAAGCCCCTTATTTTATGTAATTTTGGGGTATAACGTATTTAAGTGCCAGATGGTTCGTAAAAGGCTAATTTTCAACTCGGTGTGCAAATACATCTGCTACCGTGTTTTCGGAGAACTAAAAAGACGTTCAAAATGTTTTCATACCCCGTCTTATAAATATTGTCCCGCTCCATATATAATTGAAAGGTGTTGGCTCTCGTAGTCAGCACCTTATTTTTTATCCTTTAAAAGTAAACTAAAAGGTGTACACTTTGCACAAAATAAACTTAATAGTTTACCGATATTTTGGACAGTTTACATATTGAAAAAGTAAACTGATTAGTGTACAATAAAAACATCAAGAGGATGTTTGCTTCTCTTAGAATCAAATTTATATAAGGAGAGAAAAAATATGTGCAGAACAAAAAAAGAACTTGAGGCAATGGTTACAGAATTAAGGAACTTAAAGGCTATCAAAGAGGAAGTTGAAAATGAACTCAAAAGAACTGAGAAAGAAATCATTGAATATATGACGGCAAACAATATTGACACAGAGATTACTACAGACTGCAAAATCACTTATAAACCACGAAGCCGAACAACGATTGACAAAAACAAACTAATTGATATTCTTGGGGATGATTTGAACCCATACATGTCAACCACATATTATCATGTTTTAATGGTCAAGTAGTAAAACCCTCTGATGAGTATTTGAAAATTAATACGAAACCGCCATTATTGGCGGTCAGGGTTACAACCTAAAAGAGAATATATATAAAGGAGTTTTGAACAATGAAAAAATTAGAAACAATTACGGAATGGCAACTATTGGTGTATGCAAAACGAGGACTAAAACAAACAAGAGAAGAATATGCAGCACAATCTAAACAATCAAAGGAACGGACGCAAGCCGTAATTCAAATGTATGATAGACAATTAAACGAAATTGAAAACAGACTAAACGAATTAAATGAAGAGGAGATATAAAACAATGAAAAAATATCTATTTACTTTTGAATGGCTACACGGCAACAAATGCGTGAATGATTATATTATTGAATGGTTGAAACAGAACAAGAAAAGTTTTTACTATAAAAATTTTGAGTTAGTCACTGATGTGTATGGTATCAATCAGTATTTAAAATTTGACTATGAGAAAATCAGCGGTGATTTATACGGCGTATTTATAAAAGAAGCGTAAAGGAGAGTAGAAAAATGAACAAAGACAATCTTCAAAAATTTACAGAAAAAGAAAAAGTAATGGCTGAAAAGTATCATAATATGGTCTATTCTTTCCTTAATAGCAAGGGCTATAATATGGAAGAGTTTTATCCTATAGTTGTGATGGGGTATCTTAAAGCAGTACAAAAGTATTGTCGTAATAAAGAATTAAAAAAGTGGTCCTTTTCCACTATCTGCAAGAATAATATGCGGAGAGAGGTTGGTAACTATTTTAGAGACTTGAACAGACAAAAGAGAAAACCGACAGGAAAAATAGTTTACTATGATGCACCTATTGAAGAAGACGGAGAAACCTTTGCTTATTACTTTAAGGTGGGTGGTTTTGAGGATGATATTGTTGGCAAAGACGCAGTTCTCCAGATTCTCAAGTTACTTAATAATAGGCAAAGAAAAATTGTTCTTTTAAAATTAAGAGGTTATAAACTTAAAGAAATCCAAGAAGCAGTTGGAGTAACGCAGTTCTGTATCAAAAAAGAACTTCAAGAAGTTAAAAAAGTAGTGAATGATTTGGGCGGTTATTAAACCGACCATGGTGGAGGAACTAAAATGATTTATATTTTATATCATGGTGTGCGATATAAGGAAACGATTAGACAACTTAAAAAATCGTTAAAGCGGTTATTATTGAAGGCTTTAGTCATTACTCTGGCGGTTATTCCACTAATATCTGTGGGCGTTGAATTTTGTAGATTCCCAGAAAAGTATTTGACAACATATAGGTACCAACTACATAATGAAATTAAAAGCGGAAATCAAGAAGCCATTGATTACTACAACCGAGTATATATAGCCAACGGAATAAACTTGTTTGAGAGGTAGAAGGGATGCTGGTCTAAATGAAATTCTATGGTATTCCCCCCTAGGGAAATATTTATGCAACTACGGAAAATAATTGTTTAAAAAGTATATTATCAGTTTAAGAATGGAGAATTAAAATGAAAAATGTTATTTTTATATCTGAAGATATTCATGAAATGTTTGAAATACAAGAATTGATTAATGAAGCGATGGATTGTATTGAAAAATATGCTGGGATAACTGGATTAATGAGTTTTAGTTTAGCGGTATTAAATTCAGAAAGGTATTCAGAAGACGTGAATGATTTTTGCCAAGAAATTGAATATACTGCTCATGCTCTTAATGATTTGGCTCAAGAGTCAAATAAAAAACTATTAGAGGCACAACGCAAGTATAACAATCTTTATGGTGTAAAGCGTGATATGTGTCATAGTAAGGAGGTTAAAACAAATGCAACAAGGTAAATACATAACCGCCATGGATATCTTGAATGAAATCCAGACAGAGCAGACCAGAGTATTGCACATAACGGAAGTCCTAGCCAACAAATACTTTAATAATAAACCGGAAGAAAGAGATAATATGCTTCTGTTTGCCTATAGATATGACGAGATGTGCAGCCTTGTTGATGTAATTGTGGAAAGTAATCAAAATATGCAAGAAAAAATGGAATCGTTGAATGGTATGTTAAGTGTGCTGGAAATAAAATAAGAATGTTTGGGGAGTTTTGGGGATTTCCCGCTCCCCTTGCTTATTAAATAAATGTACTTGAAAAAAAAAGAAATATAGTGTATAATTGAGGTGAAATATAATGGATAAAATAGGAGAGTTCGATATGCCGACTTCAAAAATAATTGAAGAAGTATTAGAAGAAAAAAACATATCTAAAACCGAGTTGGCGGAAAAAATACATGTTACAAAGCAGAATTTGTTCAATAAAATGGCTAGGGATAATTTTTCTGCATTGGAATTAGTAGAGATTGCGGATGCTTTAGATATGCAATTGCTATTTAAGGATAAAAGTAGTGAGAAGGAATATTTGATTGATTATCCACCCGAAAGAAAAGGGAAACCTAAAAGAGTTTATAAAAACAAAGTGGAGGAGAAGGAGTGAACACAATGCACGATACGGCTATAGAAATGGCTAAACGACTTTTGGTGGATTCCATCTGGAAGGCTGCGAACCTTGAGGGATTGGGAACGACATTTCCCAAAACCGAAGCCATTCTTGCAAATGCTCCAACAGAAACAAAGACAGAAGAAGTGTTATTTGTTATCAATATGAAGAGAGCATGGCAATTCTTATTAGATAATTTAGATAGTCCTAATAATATTATGCTATTGAGGGAATATAACAAAGTTGTCGGAGAATCATTGTTCCGTAACAACGGAGAAATTAGAACATTTCCCGTACAGATAGGAGGAACAAGTTGGGAACCCGAAATGCCGAACAGTTCATCAATCATAGAGAATTTGAAAACAATTGAGAAAATTGAAGATATAGAGTTAAAGGCATTGAAATACTTCTGTTATGTAGCGAGAACGCAGATGTTCGTGGACGGCAATAAAAGAGTGAGTCAGTTAATTGCCAACAAGGTTCTTATTGAAAATGATGTTGGAATTTTTCAGATCCCTATTGAGAAGTTAGAGCAATTTAAATTTTTTTTGATTGAATTTTACGAAACTGCTGATGATACTGCTATTATAGAATTCATGAAAGAGTTTTGTATTAAGAGAGTTTGGAAAGCATAATAAGAGCACCAAGGAGGAAAAACCTCCAAGGTGCTTTTTTGTTTTAAAAAGAGAATATTAATATTAGTGCAGTTAATCATCTTAAAAAGTAAAGTTGGAGTGTAGTCTTAACTGACATAATAAAGATGGTTGGAATATGTAAAGATAGAATTGATAATAATATTTTTTTACAATATGTAAATGAAGTCTTTAATTTATATTTTATAAAAAAACAAGATATGGTAAAAAGGAGAATGTGAACAATGAAAATTGCTTATGTGCGAGTATCAACGGTTGAGCAAAATGAAGCACGACAGATCGAGGCGTTAAAAAAGTATGATATAGAAAAATGGTTCACGGAAAAAATATCTGCTAAAGACACTAATCGACCTAAACTACAAGAAATGCTTGATTTCGCTCGTGAGGGGGATATAGTTTATATACACGACTTTTCTAGATTAGCACGCAGCACGGCAAACTTATTAAGTATAGTAGAGAAGATGAACGATAAAAGCGTGCATCTTGTGAGCAACAAAGAGAATATAGACACCAGTACACCGACGGGGAAGTTAATGTTGACAATGATTGGGGCGATAAATGAATTTGAAAGAGCTAATCTGCTGGAAAGACAAAAAGAGGGTATAGCTATTGCGAAGCGTGATGGTAAATATAAAGGGAGAAAGCCTGTAAATATACCAGAGGAAAATCTAAAAGAGCTATATCAATTATATTCCAACAGACGGATAACAAAATCTGAAATGGCATTACAATTAGGCGTGAGCAGACCAACCCTTGATAAATTGTTGAAAAACATGAAAGACGAAGAGAACAGCGTCGTAAATGATTAGAAGAAAGGTAATAATTATGCTGAAAAAAGAATTGCAAATACTATTAAATACGGAATATGAAAAGGGATATGAAAAAGGCATTAAGTTTATGAAACAGAAGATGATATCTGTTTGTGATACGGATAAGCCTATAGAGATAGAGAGTCAGGGAGTGAAGCGTGCCTTTTTTGTGCAAAGCGATCTTAAACATTTACAAAAGCTCTTTGATGATATAGAAAAGAATAACCCTTAATTAACTCGGTTAGTCCGTTCCGGACAAGACTTTTTAGTGGAGTTCGTGAGCGCTTCTAATAAAAACATTTGATTTGGGCATAAAGTCGCTGATTTCCCCTTGTTTAAGGGGTTTTCGGAGGCTTTTTTGCTTTTTGTTATACCCTTAAAGACGCCTATAATAAGCTAAATATAGTCGTTCGTGTTGTAGTTCGATGAAAGTTGTTGAGATGCCAATAAATGATAGCAATATGGGTACAATTTTCGTAAAATATGATGTTGTTATCGGTAAAACCTCGAAAATGGCTTGACAAAAGGGACTTTAGGGGTATTTGGTATTCTAAAATGATTTATGTTCGGTGATGTTTTAAAAATATGTGGTGTGTGAATGATTATATTACTTATATCCATTGAAATTGCCATACAAATATGCTATAATATATCTATTATAATAGAAAGAAGCCATACGGCTATAGGATATAAATATGGAATATATTGAAATTAATAACTTAGTACCACATCCTAAAAATGATTATTATTTTGATGATATTACAGGGGAAAAATGGGACGAACTTTTGATGTCTATTCAGACAAACGGAATTCATACCCCTATACTTGTTACCGCTCCTGATAAAGATAGCAACATTCCAAAGCACAAGAAAATCATAATATCCGGGCATCAAAGAGTACGAGCATGTATAGAATTGGGAATAAAAAAATACCGTACACCTATAAGCACTATAAATCAGAAGATGAAATACTTCTTGCTCTTATAGAATCAAATATTATTCAAAGAGGTGTCGGCAACTCAAACCCTCTCAAATTGGGCAGATGTCTAAACGAATTGGATCGTATATATGGAATAAAGCGTGGAAATAATCAACATAGCAATCCAAATTATTTGGATTCCACCACACAGAAGAGAAGTAAGAAAGATATTGCTACCGCTTTGGAATTGTCTCAGGAAACATTAACCAACTATCAAAAGCTCACTCAATTAGATGCAGATTTACAAGAGATGCTTTTGAATAACACGCTAACACCTACGAACGGAATCAAAATTGCGAAAAAAGTACCAAAAGAAAAACAACAAGAATTAGTTGAGCAATTAAAAGTTTCGGACTATTCAAGTAAGACGATAAGCTCTTTTTTGTCAAGTTCATTAAAAACAGAAATAAGCAACAAAGAAGATAATCAAGATGAGGATTTTGTGCGACGATTCTCAGAGAGTCCATATGCTATTTTCCCTTACTTAGACAAAATAACTGATTCCTACAAAAAAACTTTATATGAGGTAATAAAAAAACACCATGCATATCTAGGTGATGGTAATATGAAGGAAATTGAACAAAATGCAAAGTTTTTATCTTCGTATTCTGAACATTTGAGATTAATTGCAAACAGAATAGAATTGATTGTAGAAAATCAAGAAATGATTGCCGAATTAATAAAGGAACGAAAAAACAAATAAACCTTATAACACTTACTTTTACAAGTAGGTGTTATTTTTTTGCTCATTTTACCCTAACTATATATTTTTTTCATAAGTTTGCGCAAAAACAATCAAACTTGCCTTGCGCAAAGAGAGAATATATATATAGTAGAGGCATCAAATAGATGCTTTGTTGAAAATTAGCGGTCCGAATAGCGGGCAGAAAAGGAGAAAATTTATGAACACAGAAAACACAAAGGTAATGAACAAGGAAACAATCGAATTATTTAACGGTAAGTATTGCGACGTGTCAATTAGCAATCTTATTATGGAAGAACAAGACATCCGCTTCTGTGCGGTAGGCTATAATGAAGAAGAATCACTCTTTATCATTGACAAGAATGACGTGCATTTTGATCTAAACGGCAGCGAGATTGACAGTGTGGAAGTTGACGATGAAAAAGACATTGCTATCACTCTCAACTTCTCAGACGGTACGGTTATTGTAGTCAGACCTTTGGGAGATTTTAAAGCAAGACAGTGTTATGCACATGAACTTTTAATGTTGGAACTTACAAGAGACCGTTATAAGAGAGAATTTCTCGAAGAAAGGAATTTATAATGAAGACGGCGCAGGAAGTGTTGGAGTTTATGAGTGAATATGCAGATTTTCTTTTAGCAGAAATTGAGAAAGAAAATAACTCTACGAAACGAAGAGAGAAATGTTTTATGCATTCTGGTATGAGAGAACTGATAGATACAGTTATTGATGAGATGGGCAAATGAAGTTGCATTCACTAAACAAGCAAAAATAATTAATAAGGATTAAGGAGACCAAAATTTATGAACAAAAAGCAAATTATTGAAAAGATTATGGAAGAGTATTCGCAGTATGGGTTGAATCGCATTGAGGTAGAAATATCCTATTTGTTAGCTATTTTATGGAGAGTTCCTAAAGATAGTATTTATCATGGTATGAGAATGACTTTCAACAATGTATATGGTATCAATGATGAAAAAACTGAAATTGATGCCGGTAAAGCGCTATTTGACAGTGCAATTTTCGAAGTTAAAGCAGAAAATTCAAAAGCAAGCGACAGCGATATTGCAGGCGGGATTGAGTATATTGGAATTGATACTTTAGAGGATTCCTTGGAAGATATTGATTTTGCATTATTAGGTAAGGTAAAAGAAAATATGATCCAGAGTGTCAAACAGTATGTAGATAATAACAGTTGAACTAATTTAAACAAAAAATTTTAACGAGTGGAGAATATACATAGTGGGTGGTAATCAGCTATCACCCACTACAACAAAATGAACGGAGGAATTATTATAACAAACACAAAAATGGAAATGTACATAGTGCGGTCATTATCAATGGCTAATTGGCTATGTAACAATGGACACAAAATATTAAAAGTTGAGGATTCAGAAAAAGACTCAAGGTTTAAAGTATTTTTGTTTAAAGACACTAAGGATTTGCACAATACAATGGCAAAGTTCCGTAAGGAGGTGTAATTGTATTGGCAAAAGGCGAGCAAAAATGGGTATCGGACCTTATAGGAATTGATTACAAGCGTTGGAGAGATGAATTTATAGTTTTGGATTGTGGCACAGGTTGCGGTAAAAGTTACTTTTGTTTACAAGTTTTAGGTGAGCATGCAAGACAAGAGGGTAAACAGATTTTATACCTTTGCAACCGTAGAAAACTGAGAAATCAAGTGTTTGATAGTGTCAAAAAGCTAAATCTATTTAACACTATATATGTAACATCATATCAAACATTACAACGAAACATTCAAGAAGGAAGAGAGATTCCGTATTATGATTATATTGTAGCTGATGAGTGTCATTATTTTACAACAGATGCTACATTTAATGATTATACCGATATCTCATACAATTATATTATGAAGCAGAAGCATTCAGTTGTTTTGCTTGTTAGTGCAACCGCAAAGACTTTTTTTAGAAATCTATTGGAGGAAAGGAAAGTAAAAAAGAAAAATTACTATATATTGAATAAGGATTATTCTTATGTGGATAAGCTATATTATTACCAAAAGGACGAGTTGACAAGTATTATAGATGATATCTTAGAGAATGAACCAGAAAGCAAGATAGTGGTATTTTGTAATGTTGGTGAACGGATAGATAATTGCAAAATTTCCCCCAGCCTACGGCGTAAATACGCCTTGCGTTTGCTAGCGCAACTACAAGGCTTTATCCCATCTTGTGCACGGCACAATCTGGGATTTATAAATAGGAAAAGTCAAAAAAGACCCAATAAAATTAATATTTCAAAGCGAAGGAGTAAATTTATTATTGAACAAAACCTATATTCAAGAAATACGAAAGAGAACCCCAAGAAGACGTCACATACCTAAAGATTATATTCCTGATGAGAAGGAGAAGACGGGGAAGAAATTTCACCGTATGAGATGGTTGAAAGTTATGACCAATACTTTGATAATGATATTGATAATATATTATCTGCACTAAATGATGATGAAAAAGAACTCGTCCGTTGTCTTCAGCAGTTTTCGACATATGACAAACGAGCTACGATAAAGGAAATTGTTGAGAATACAAAGTTTACCAAACGACAAGTTGAAACTATTGATATGAAAATCAAAATTAAGGTGTTGAATTGGTTACATAATGAGGGGTTGCGAGATGATTATGAACATTATTATAATTTGTGCAAAAAATACAAAGGATTTGAAGAAAAATATAAAAAGTTTGGAAATAAAAATGTGAAAAAATCATAAGTTTGTGTATTAAATATTAGGAGAGGACAATCTGTTAAAGCATCTTCATTTGTATTGAATAAATAAAGAGATTGTTATAACAGATTATTCTTTTTATATAGATATGTGCCGATGAATTATTCGTATGAATAAGTATTCGGCACATATTTTTGTGGCTATTTTGTGTATAGCGGTGTCCACATATAAACATTTAGAAAGGAGAAAAGATTTGAAAGAAAGAGTAGAAAGATATTTAGAGGATAGTTGTATCCCAAAGACTATTTTTTGTAGAAAAATAGGAATCTCAACCAGTCACTTATATGCATGGCTTAAAGGCGAGAGAAATATTTCTGGTGAATTACATAATAAGATTAGGGATTATTTGGACAAATATTCAGTTCAGTAATTTTTATAAAGAAAGAGGTAACATAAGATGAAAAATATTGAAGTATTAGCAAGTATTAGATTTAAGGATGAAAACGGAAACAATAATACATTTGTTAAGGGTGAGAACATAATTGTAGTGTTAAAAAACGGAGAGCGTCATAAGGGAGTTTTAACTTTTGTAGGACAATACAGCGATGGGGAAACAGAACCGAACAATATAATTTGTGTTGACACATCCAAAGGCAGAATGTCATATTCTATGGAAATAATTAGGTTTACGGATATTGAATGTTTGTGCAAAAATGAAACTGAACAAGTAAAATTTGATGTTGATGATATACCTCCGTTTGCTGACATACTAAAATATGTATCGAGAGCTTGGAAAAACTCATCTAAAAAAGACCGTGAAGAGGTTATTAAAATGCTTGCAGGAATGGAATAATAATTTTGAGGTACTACCCGTTAAGGCGGTGCCTCTTTTGAATATATAATATATAACGAAAAAGGAGAAATGAGTATTTGAGTAATGCTATGGTTGTGGGCTATACAACCGATACACGAAACCATATGGTATCCCCATGTGTAATCATTAACAATGAGAAATGGTCATATAATAGGGATGGGGAAGTCTGTATGGACAAGAATAAAACATCAAACATAGTAGAGTATCAATATGATAATAATGTTGTAACCGTGGAGAGGCACTTCACAAACAACAGATGTATAAATGATATAGTAAAAAAATATGTTTTTGAGCAACATAAAAATTTTGTTCTTCACAAGTCAACAGAAAAGTGTTATGATAGTAAAAGCAATACAGCTGTTGTGGACTTTTCGGAAGGGAGGAACAAATGAAAGAGCAACAGTTGATATACAAAGCCGGACTTTATCTACGATTATCGAAAGATGACGAAAATACAGGTGAAAGTTCAAGTATATCTACGCAAAGAAATATTTTGAGGGAGTATGCTAAGGCGCACAATATCATTGTCTATGACGAATATATAGACGATGGGTATTCTGGCACAAATTTTGATAGACCTGATTATAAAAGAATGATTAACGATATTGAAGCAGGCATGATAAATTGTGTTATTACCAAAGACTTGTCACGTTTAGGGAGAAATAGTGCCAAGACATCAGACCTGCTGGATGAGTATTTTCCAAGCCAAGGTGTGCGATATATTGCAGTAATTGATGGCTATGACACATTGAATTTAACCAATGGGACGATTATGACCGCTCCGGTTATGCTCATGATGAATGAGATGTACGCAAGAGATATAAGCAATAAGATAAGAAGTTCGTTTAGAGCAAAGATGGAAAATGGAGATTACATAGGTAGTTTTGCCCCTTATGGTTATAAGAAGGATATTGAAAATGGTAACAAGAACCATTTGGTTATTGATTATCAAGTTTCAAACATTGTTAAAGAGGTTTTTCAAATGGCATCAGAGGGGGCATCTCCAAAGGTGATAGCGGACACGCTTAACAAAAGAGGCGTTTCGACACCGGCAGTATATCGATGTTTGTCCAGACCATATTTAAATATTGACAACTATAGCAGACGAAAAGAATGGACATCATCTATGGTTTGTAAAATGCTTAAAAACCGTGTTTATTTGGGACATACACAACAAGGTAAAACCACCAAGGTATCATTTAAAAGCAAGAGTGTAATAAGTAACAGCCAAAGCGAATGGATAGAAGTGAAAAACACACACGAGCCAATCATTTCTGAGGAATTATATGATGCTGTGCGTAGTCGTTCGGTTGCGAGAAGAAATCCACCAACGAAAGGGTTTAAAAACATCTTTTCTGGGATTGCTAAGTGTGCGGATTGTGGACGAAATATGACAACCGCTCCATCAAGAAAAAAGGGAGTTCTATACAATTTAGCGTGTGGGGGATACAAGAGTTACGGAGCAAAGGAATGTGATAATCATTTTATAGATTATGGACTATTATACAACACAGTCTTGCAAGAAATACGCTTTTGGTTATCGCTCTCTAATGAGGATAGAAATTCCATAGTAGAGGAATTGGAAAGTAGAGAGGCATCAACAGAAAACAAGAATGGAGTTGCTGAATCGTTAGAACGATTAGAAAAACGAATGCACGAAGTAACCTTGCTTATGAAAAAAGCATACGAGGAGTTTTCTTTTGGCAAGATGCCGGAGAGTATATATAGGAATCTATCAACAGAATATCAAGCTGAACATGAATCTTTGGAGAAGTCGATAGCTGAAACAAAAAAATTATTGCAAGCTGAAGTGCAGCAAGTCGATTTATATAACAATTTCTTTGCGTTATTAGATGAAATCACAGATGTTGAAGTGCTATCCGAATCATTACTAAAAAAACTGATAGAGCGCATAGAGGTCGAGCAAGGATATTATGAGAAAGATGCCACAGGGAAAAAGGTTAAACATCAGCGTATAAAAATATATTATCGTTTTATAGGCTGTGTTGAAGAAACATCTTAAATTTCTCTTTACACATTGTAAGGGATTGCTTTCCGCTTGTGTTTGCACATTTGAAGCACTTATCAAGATTAAAGGCTATTCTCGGCAGTACGCCTAAATCCTCAAGCAGGGTAAACAAGGGAAAGAAAATTGCCATGGGCGGAAGCATCACAGCGGTTACCCACGCACTCGTGCTATACACACCGTCTATTAAAAGACCTTTTAAAAATGGCGGGAATTTCAGCTCTGTAAAAATTCTCTCGATATAGAGGTTGAGATACGAAAACATTTCCGCAAGAAACTCTGACGGATAGTTTGCACCGACGGTGGTTATCCATAATATTA
This sequence comes from Clostridia bacterium, assembly GCA_045576835.1. Classification (GTDB taxonomy): domain Bacteria; phylum Bacillota; class Clostridia; order Monoglobales; family Monoglobaceae; genus UMGS1820. The sequence continues at coordinate 19,187 of JAZNHF010000014.1, read as the reverse complement.
TTCCGAAAAAAAGAAGTGTAATTGGAATACCGAACCATTTTGAGGTCAGCCACTTATCTATTTTCAAGGATTTGCTTTTTATGGTTTCTGATGTTTTGACCGAGCATCTTTCGGCTGTTTCGATTGCCATAGATATAATTGAATCGACAATTATATCTCGTATATGAATTGAAAATATTCCCCTGTCTTTAAGCTCGGCGAATGTGCCCTTGACACATTCCTGTATTTTGTTATTTTGCTCGTCACTTATTTTAAGCGAGCGAAGCAGTTCGCATCCGAGCTCGTTATTATCAAGAAGCTTAAGCGAAATAAAGCGTCTTTTTTTATCGGAAATTTCAATATCTGATAACGAATTCCCTATTATAGAGACGGCATCCTCGAGAAATTTTGGGTATTTGGGCAATACTGCAGCTGTTTGTGATGATGGGGCAGCTATTGCATTTGCAATCATAGCTTTAAGTCGTTTTATATCCTGTTTTTTCTTCGCACAAATTGATATAACAGGAATGCCGAGAAGCTCTTCCAAAAGCTTTGTGTCGATAAATATTCCGTTGCGTTTTGCTTCGTCCTCAAGATTTACACAGAGCAGGACATTGCTGCTCATTTCCATTATCTGAAGAGTAAGATTGAGGTTACGCTCAAGACAGGTTGCATCAGCAACAATTACTATCAGGTCTGATTTATTAAAGCAAATATAATCGCGGGCAATTTTTTCCTCGGGAGAATCGGATATAACAGAATATGTTCCCGGCAGGTCATAGACCTCATATAAATCGCCCAAAAATTTAAATTCTCCGCATGCTAAATCTACAGTTTTCCCTGACCAATTTCCGGTGTGCTGCTTTAACCCTGTTAAGGCGTTAAAAACTGTACTTTTGCCTACATTGGGATTTCCTGCGAGAATAATTTTTGCAAAGCTCATATATATTTCGCCTCCGATTTATGAAGAGGCTTATTTTCGCTTATACTTATTTTAGAGGCTATATCGTTGCGTAAAGCCACAACACTGCCCATTATTCCATATGCCCTCGGGTCACCGAGAGGACTTGTAAGAAGCGGAACGACAGGGCTTCCTGTGGTGAAACCAAGGTCCAGAAGTCTTCGACGCATACTTCCGTCTACATTGACAGAGGTTATGTATGCGTCATGGAATATCGGCAGATTATTCAATGTTATATTCGCATTCATACGAATTTACACTCCTTTATTTATCTTTGAAGGAGTTACTTCCGTTCAAACAGATGAGATCAGAGTAATCCTCATAGCCATTATATGTGAAGATATAAATTAGGACACACTTTAAAGAGGTGTAATCATACATACAAAAGTTGTGTTTTTTTGTTGCAAAACAAAATAAACTATGGTAGAATGAGTTCATCGAAGATGAAATCATTAACTAAGTTTGCCTTTGGCAAGTGAAGTTATCTTTGATAGTGAAGTTTACTAAAGTAAGTGAAGTTCTGCCTTGCGGCAGAGTGGCAAACTTAACTTCACTTTTGTGAAAGCAAAAACTTCACTGCGTTAGCAACTTCACTTTGAACTTTTAGTTCAAAACTTCACAAAATAATTGGCATTCAAATCTTTCACTGATTTTAAAGTTTGAAATATTAGGGACAAAAAAGCCTTCCCCTTGAGGGGAAGGTGGGTTGCCGGTGACAACCGTTTATCGCCGACCGAGGCGGGAGCCGAGGCAGGGGGACCCCTTGCGGTGGATGAGGTGGAAACACCGTAGGGAATGACCTATGTGTCATTACGCGGAACGCCTCATCAGTCACTTCGTGACAGCTTCCCCTCAAGGGGAAGCCTTTAAGAGAAACCAAATTTTTTGTCCCAGTCTTGACAAAATCATAAAATGAAATCTAATGTTAAATATAACTAAACGCAAAAAAGATACAAGAAAGGTTATGAAAAAATGAGAGAGGTTGTAAACATTCTTGGCGTTAATATAGATAATATAACTGCAAAAGAAGCACTCGACAGAGCAGAGAGCTTTTTGGGACAGGACGGGGTCTCTGTCATATTTACGCCAAACCCCGAAATTGTTATGGCAGGCTATGAGAATAAGAGCTTTTCAGAGGTTTTAAACTCATCTGATATGTGCGTTCCTGACGGAATAGGTGTTGTATACGGTGCCAAAATGATAGGGGAGCCTCTTAAAGAAAGAGTTCCGGGGTTTGAGCTTTGTTGCGGTCTTTTAGAGAGAATGAGCAAAACAGGAGACGGAGTTTTCCTGTTTGGATCAAAGCCCGGTATTGCAGAGCTTGCGGGCGAGAATATTGAAAAGCTGTATCCCGGAATAAAAATTTCGGGGGTTCGCAACGGCTACTTCAGCGACGAGGACATCCCGGGGATAATCGGTCAGATAAATTCATCAGGGGCGAAGCTTCTTATGGTATGTCTGGGTGCACCCAAGCAGGAAAAGTGGATATACGACCACAAAAATGAGCTTAAGGTTAATTTATGTATTGGTGCAGGCGGTTCGCTGGATGTTTTGTCGGGAACTGTTAAGCGTGCCCCGAAAATTTTTATCAGGCTTAATCTCGAGTGGTTTTACCGTATGTGCAAGCAACCGAGCCGAATTGGCAGATTTACAGCTTTGCCTAAATTTGTATTGACCGTAATGAGAGAAACGAAAAAGAGTAAGGAGAGTAAATAATGATTTATATTCTTTTGGCAGACGGATTTGAAGAGGTTGAAGCAATCGCCACACTTGATGTGCTTCGTCGGGCAGGGCTTGAGGTTCAGCTTGCGGGCGTTGGCAAGACTGAGATAGTCGGGGCACATTCTCTGTGCATCAGTGCGGATATAAAAGCAGAGGATATTGAGACAGAGGATGTAGAGGGAGTTATACTTCCCGGAGGAATGCCCGGTACGAAGAATTTGCAAAATGACAAAAAGGTTATTGAGCTTGTAAATTATTGCAATGAGAGGGAGCTGTTGCTCTGTGCAATCTGTGCTGCACCTATGATTTTGGGTGAGCTTGGATTGCTCGAGGGAAAGGATGCGGTTTGCTTCCCTGGCTTTGAAAAGCATTTAAAGGGTGCAAATCTTGTTGATTGCTCTGTTGTTGTATGTGATAATATAATCACCGCAAGGGGTGCGGGTGTTGCACTTGAGTTTGGCTCGGCTATTGTTGATTATTTTTCGGGCGAAAACGGGTGTGGCGATAAAATTCTTTCGCAAATGCAGTATCCGTCGCTATGATTGAGGAGAAAAAGGCACTTCGCAAATTTTTTGCACAGGTCAGAGATGCTATCTGTGCAGAAGAGTATGCAGAGATAAACAGACAAATTTTACACAATATTATAGCTTCCCAATATTACAAAAATGCGGAAACCATTTTCACTTATGTTTCCTTTGGAAGTGAGGTTGATACCTCTGCTTTGATTAAGGAAGCGTTGAGCAACGGAAAACGAGTGGCTGTACCAAAATGCAATTTATCAGAGCATACAATCTGCTTTTACGAAATCAAAAGCTTATCCCAGCTTAAAGAGGGTGCATATAAAATTCCCGAGCCATCGGATGAGCTTTTGGAAAACGGTGCAGTAAAGCTTATTGAAAAAGCAGACCTTGCAATTATACCCGCTCTTGCTTTTGATAAAAGAGGAATGCGTCTTGGCTATGGCGGCGGCTATTACGACAGATTTTTAAAGGATTTTGATGGCATATCAATCGGCGTTTCGCCGAGACAGTGTATTACTGAAAAACTGCCGACAGGTGAGTATGATTGCGCGGTCGATGTGGTTTTTTGCCCGGAGGAGATGATAACAAGTGGCATCTGAATATATTGAAGACAAGCACAGACTAAAGGGTGTTCGTGCTATGCTTTTGATTATAACAACAATAAGTGCGTTAGTTACGGTTGTTCTTGGAATAATTTCAAGCTTTCTTGAAAATTCTCTTCCGATATATGTTCACTCATTAGTTGCAAGTTTTATGGCATATATAATCCCAATATTTATTTATGCAAAAACAAACAATGTTACCGCACCTGACGCAAAAGAGAGGTTTTATCTGCAAAGGTGCAGACGCTTGTTTATACCTCTTGTCGCTCTTATGGGCGTTGGCTGGCAGTTTGTTATGGGGATTGTTAATTTGCCGCTAAATCTTATTTTTGGCGGCTCTGAAGCATACTATATTAACTCGTTTGGTGAGTTTTTGCTTGCGGTGGTTGTTATTGCTGTAATTCCTGCAATATTTGAAGAGTTTTTGTTCCGTGGAATTGTATACGGTTCTATGGCAGAGATTAACCCCAAGGCGGCAATGATATTCTCGTCCGCTATGTTCGCTCTGCTCCACGCAGATGCGTGTAACTTTATCGGATATTTTTTAATGGGGCTTGTTTTGGCTGAAATTGTCAGCCGGACAGGCTCGCTCGCAACGACGATTATTTTTCATCTAGCTAACAACATAACGGCACTTTTGTTTGTTTATTTTGGCGAAGAAATGCAGTATGAACCTGTTTTAACGATTATTCTTTTTGTTTCTCTGGTAGTCGTGTTTGTCGGAACATATGCATATCTTACGACGAAAACCAAACGACCCAAGCCTGCCTTAAAAATGGCAACATCTCAACTTTTGGGGCAGAGCTTTATAAGTGTTCCTGTTATTTTGTGTGTTGTGGTTCTTGTTGTAACTGCGATTATTGTGAGAGCTATATAAAATATGTGAGGGTGATGTAGAGATGCGTAAATGGATATATGCGTCGGCGGTATTGGCAGTTGCTTTGCTGATATTTATAATCTCAATCTTTTTTGATATGGTTGGTATCGGCGGCGGTAATACCCCCGTTGATGTTAAAATAGCAGACGGCTCGGGTACGGATGTTATCTCGAGATGCCTGAAAGAATCGGGAATTATAAGTCACAGAACTATGTTTAAAATATACGCACGGCTCTCGGGTGTGCACATTTATCAAAAGGGGACACATACCTTTAATTCTTCAATGAGCTACGGAAAAATTATAGACGAGCTTGAAACCATGCCAAAGGACAACGAATACACAATCCTCATACCCGAGGGGTATGAGCTTCGGCAGATTGCCGACACTCTCGAAAAAGAAGGGCTTATAAACCGAGAGATTTTTATAAGAGAGACCGAGGTTGGAAACTTCAGCTATGAATTTTTAGAGGGTGTGCCAGAGCGAGAAAATCGATTGGAGGGTTATCTGTATCCCGACACATATATTTTCACTGATAATATGACCGAGCATGAGATTATAGATGCTATGCTGCTGAATTTTGAAAAAAATGTTATTCCCGTATACGAGGCATCGCAGAGCAACCGCACACTCGATGAGATTATCAAGCTTGCCTCTGTGGTAGAGCGTGAGGCGGCACACGACGACGAGAGAGGACTTGTCGCATCGGTTTTTGTAAACAGATTAAACAAAGGAATGAGACTTGAGTCTTGTGCGACGGTACAATATCTGCTCAAAGAAAGAAAAAGTATTTTGAGTAATGCTGATACCCAGATTGATTCGCTGTATAATACCTACAAAAACAGTGGTTTGCCGATTGGACCGATTGCTTCGCCTGGGCTTAAGTCGATTGAAGCATCAATATATCCCGAGAATACGGATTATTTATATTTTCTGGCAACGGCAGACGGCTCGCACAGCTTGTTTGCAAGGACCTTTGACGAGCATTTGATAAACCAACAGAGAACACAAGGTAATTAAAATTCGCATAATTAAACAGGATTTGGACGGATAAAAATGATAGAAGATAACATAACCTACGAGTATATAACACGATATATAAGAAGAACACTCAAGAAAAATGATGGCTTGCTTTCCGAAATGGAGAGCTTTGCGAAGCAATACGAGGTTCCGATTTCCCAACCAGAGACAATAAAGCTTATAGAAATACTTATAAGACTTGGTAAAATTAGACGGGTGCTTGAGGTTGGTACGGCGATTGGGTATTCTGCAATAACAATGGCAAATGCAGGGGCAGAGCTTATTGATACGATAGAGATAAATGATAATGCAGTTCGTGTTGCACGCAGTAACATAGAAAAGGCGGGATATACAGGCAAGATAAATGTTATTCATGGTGATGCAAAAGAGGTTCTCAAACAAATGGATGGGGAATATGATATGATATTCATAGATGCCTCAAAGGGGCAGTACGGAGACTTTTTTGAAGCTTGCACTGGAATGCTGAAGCCTGGCGGACTGCTTGTTTCTGACAATGTTTTATACAAGGGAATGACGGCAACGGATGAGCTTGTCGAGAGACGAAAGATTACCATTGTTCGGCGTATGAGAGCTTATATGGATATGCTGTGCAATCACCCCGATTTTGAGACGGATATTCTTCCGCTCGGTGATGGTGTTGCATTGAGTATAAAAATCAGATAAAATTATAGTTAAGAGGTAAAGCTTTATGTATAGAGGTTCAAACGGGATAAGGGGCGTATTTCGAAATCTGGATTTATGGCTTGTATGCCTGACAGCTGTCGCTGCGGTGTTTGGAATTATTATGATTTCAAGTGCAGGCGGCGAGGGGGCGATTCGGTATGTTATTGTCCAGTCGGCAGCGTTTTTGATTGGCTTTTTGGGAATAGCGGCTCTAATTATTCTTGATTATGAGTATCTTTCAGGAATTTCAAACTATCTGGCGATTGCGTGTCTTGTGTTGCTTTTGCTTGTGCTTATTCCTGGAATAGGTGTAAAGGAAAACGGTGCAAGAAGTTGGTTTGTATTTGGTCCTGTAAGTCTGCAGCCTGCAGAAATTGCAAAGCTGATTTTTATAATCGGCTTTGCGAGACAGCTCTCTGAAAACGAGGGAAGAGTGAACGAACCAAAGGTTCTTTTAAAGCTTCTTGGATATGCTTTTATTCCGATTGCACTTATTCTTTTGCAACCTGATTTTGGTACGGCAATGGTTTTTATTTTTGTTTGTGTGGTTATGCTTTTTATTGCGGGAATTGGCATAAAATATATTTTAAGCGGTGTTTTGGGTCTTGCCGTTGTTTGCCCTCTTGCCTGGTTCTTCTTTTTACAGGATTATCAGAAAAACCGTATAATAAATGTGTTTAATCCCGAAAATGACCCGAGTGGCTCGGGCTATCATGTTTTGCAGTCAAAGCTTGCGGTAGGTTCAGGCAGAATTTTCGGCTCGGGACTTTACAGGGGCTCAAGTCAGCTAAATAATATTTTGCCCGAGAGACATACGGACTTTATCTATTCGGTCGTATGTGAAGAGCTTGGGATTATAGGCGGAATTTTTGTCGTTGTGCTTATGAGTGCGATTATTATTCGTTGTATACATATCGGAATGAATGCGAGAAATTCCCTCGGTATGTATATGTGCATAGGTGTTGCGTCGATGCTTGCTTTTCAGACCTTTGAAAATATAGGAATGTGTATAGGCATCTTCCCCGTAACGGGTATAACGCTTCCGTTTTTCAGTTATGGCGGGTCGTCGATGCTGACGACGATGCTCTCAATGGGAATAGTCTTAAATGTAAAATACAGGTGCAGAATGATTAACTTCTGACCAAATTAAAGTGGTGTATAAAATGATTGATGCGATAATTAAGAAGTTTATACCAAATTATAATAATATATCCGACCCTAATGTCCGCCAAAGATATGGTATACTTGGCGGTGTGCTTGGAATTATTTGTAATGTTATATTATTTTTTATAAAGCTTGTTGTAGGTATTTTTATCGGCAGTATTGCGGTTATATCAGATGCCTTTAATAATTTGTCAGATTTAGGCTCTTCCCTGGTTACGGTAATTGGTGCAAGAATCAGCGGTAAGACCGCAGATGAGGCTCATCCATACGGACATGGCAGGGCGGAATATATATCTGCACTTTTAATCGGGGTCTTGATTATAATTTGTGCTTTTGAGCTTCTGAAAAGCTCTGTCGAAGCAATAATCACCCCTAAAGAAATAGGTTTAACGACGGTTTCGCTTGTGATACTTTTGTTGTCATTGCCCATTAAACTCTGGATGTGGCATTATAACAGGGTAATGGGAAAGCGGATAAAGTCGTCTATTTTGATTGCTGCTTCAAGGGATAGCCGAAATGACCTTATCGCAACCTCTGGGGTTATTGCCTCTGCGACTTTGGCATCATACCATGACTTTCCGATTGATGGCGTGGTTGGTGTGTGCGTATCGCTTATGATTTTCTGGACAGGATTTACCGTTGCCCGTGATACGATAGACAGTCTTTTAGGTTCGGCACCCTCTGACGAGCTTATACAAAGTATTGAGAATAAGCTTATGAGCTGTAAATATATTCTCGGAACACACGGACTTATGGTGCATGATTATGGTCCGGGGCGAATTATTGCCTCTGTCCATGCAGAGGTGCCCGATGATTTGTCGCTTACCGAGGTACACAATGTTATTGATAAAATCGAACACGAAATTATGCAGGAGTTGTTTGTAGATATAGTTATTCATATGGACCCCGTTCCAAACACAAGATAGTTACTGATAAACAGCGGAGGATACAAAATGAGAAAAACAGATAAGGTAATTATTATAGCGATATCGCTTGCGGTGATTGTATGTATTACTGCGATGTGCAGCTCGGGTGAAAAGGAGCAGGGAGAGCAGAAGCCTGAAATTGTCTCGCAGGAGATTGTTGTTGAAAAGCCCGAGAGGGTGTATAATATTCCCCCCGCAACAGAGGAAAACGATTTACTTAAAATTGCGACCAGCGTAGAGGATACGGGTAAAAAAATATGCTATATTACTTTTGATGACGGCCCGACAAAGGAGAATACCCCCAAGATATTAGATGTGCTGGCACAGTATGATGTAAAAGCGACATTTTTTATTCTTGGTAAGATGCTTGATGCCAACCGTGATATAGGCAGGCGTGCGTATGAAGAGGGGCATCTTATTGCAAACCATAGCTACTATCATCAATACGAAATACTTTATAAATCAGCCGACAGCTTTATGGCGGAAATAAACCAGACACACCAGCTGATAAAAGAAGTAACGGGTGAAGAACCCTTTAAGCTTATAAGATTTCCCGGCGGTGGACACAATGCGGGAAGCTTTGGTGCCCAAAAGCAGGAATACAAAAATGTGTTGAAACAAAACGGATTTTATTTTGCAGATTGGAACTGCCTGAACGGGGATGCAGAAGCATCGCTTAGAAGTGCTGACCAGCTTGTTCAAAGGGTGAGAGAAACTGCGGTCGGCAGAAATATAGTTGTGCTTATGCACGACGCTGCGGCAAAAAAGACCACGCCTGATGCTCTGGGAAGCATAATTGAGTATCTTCGCGGACAGGGATATGAGTTTAAACGCCTTGATGAAGTTGACTATTACAGCGACAGACTGAAGGAAGAAGAAACAGATATGGTTTTATAATAAAAGCTTGCCGATTGGCAAGCTTTTAATTTTTTCTAAGTATATCTTTTCGTTTTAACATTTCGTCTATTCTTAAAATATAATCTTGCGGCTCTTTTACATTAAAGATACGCTCAATCCTGTCGGTCGTTCTGTCAACGGTTTTGGTTACACCGCCGCAGCCAAGCGAGATTATGGACTGAATTTCCTCCATTATGTATACATTATATAAGTTATCAAACCCCGACTTCGCATAGCCGACATTTTCCAAATTTCCAAGCTGATTTTTTTGCCGATACATATAGTAAGGGTGCTTTCCGCATTTTTCAAGATATTCATAGGCATACTTTACCATATGAGAAACGACTTCGCCATCGGTGAGCATATACTCGTTGAGATATTCGTGCAGCCGTGACGAACGCTTGATGCTCATAACATGAACGGTTGTGTTCTCGGGCGACAGAGCCTCAACCTCATCTATAGTGTACTTGAACATATCAAGATTTTCACCAGGAAGTCCTGCAATAATGTCCATATTTATATTATCAAAGCCGCATTCTCTTGCGAGTATAACGGCCTCCTTTATCTGCTCGGGTGTATGTGCCCTGCCGATGAGCTTGAGAGTTTCGGCGTTCATAGATTGAGGATTTATGCTTATTCTTGATACTCTGTGTTTCTTTAAGACCTCAAGCTTTTCCCTTGTTACAGTATCAGGACGCCCTGCCTCAACAGTGAATTCGCGGCAAGCCGTCAGGTCAAAGTGCGAATACATATGAGATATAAGGTCATCAAGCTGCGGTGCAGTGAGGGTGGTGGGGGTTCCGCCGCCTATATATACAGTTTCAATTTTGTCTTGGTTTTGCTTCAGAATTTCTGCAGTATACTCGATTTCACGCTTCAACATTTCAAGATACTTATCAACAAGCTTTAGTGCCTGTCTTGTTCCGCAGGTTACAAAAGAGCAATAAAGACATCTTGTAGGGCAGAATGGAACGCCAATATAAATACTGACCCCGTCTTTATACATTGCCTCTCTTATCGGAAGCTCTGCCCGTGCAACAGACACGGCAAGCATTGCCTTTTGGGGGTCTGTGCCATATTCGTTTACAAAATAGTCAGCGGCAGCTTTGTCGTTCATACCCTCAAGTAAAAGCTTTGTCGCAATTTTTGATGGGCGAATTCCCGTCAGAATTCCCCAGGGTGAATTATTTTCAGCCTGCATATCAGATATAGGGGTTGTTAGCCCTCTCCTTTCCGATTGTTGTAGAGAAGCCGTGACCGGGATAAACCGCCGTCTCATCGGGGAGAGTCATAAGCTTTTCTGTTATGGAGGAAAGCTCTGTCTGCATATCACCCGTTGGGTGGTCCCAACGCCCAACACTTAAATTAAAGAGAGTGTCGCCGCTTATCAGGGTGTCTTCGCACAAGAGACAAATACTGTCATCTGTGTGGCCGGGGGTGTGAATAATCGAGATTTTATTGCCGAAATAGTCAATCACATCACCATCATACAAAAGCTTGTCAGGCTCAGAGGGAGAATATTCGGCGTTTACATAGTGACAAAGATTAAGCGTTCTGTCGAGCAGAAACTTGGGTGTTTTTTCAAAAACAGAAAGGTTTGCGTTCGTGCGTTTCTTTAATTCAGAAAGGGCAAGAATATGGTCGAAATGCCCGTGCGTAAGAATTATATCGGTTATGGTATAACCGTATTTTTCAGATGTACTTATGATTTTTTCGGCGTTTGCAGGGGCATCAATTATTATTGCATTTTTTGTTTTTTCGTCTGCCCAGATGTAGCAGTTTGTCTGAAGCTCGCCAATCACGAGACGATGAATAACCATATACATCTCCTCCTTTTAGATTATTGTCTTCGTCTGACAATAGATATGACACCGTCAACCTTATAAATATGTTTTATTGCAGTGTCAAGCTGGTTTGTGTCTGAAATTTCCATTGTCAGTTCAATAATTGCAAGGTTGTTTTTGCCCGTCCTTGCACTGACATTGGTAAGCGGTATTTTAAGGTTCGCAATCGCAGTCATAATATCAACAAGCAACATAGAACGGTCGCTTGCAGAGATGTTAAGCGTAGATTGGAAGTTGGAATGTGTATCTTCTGCCCAATGAACGGGGATAAAGCGTGTTCCCTCTATCTCATTGTTCATAGCGTGAAGCATATTTATACAGTCGGCACGATGTATCGCAACACCTCTGCCACGGGTAACATAGCCGACAATCTTGTCACCGGGAACGGGGTTGCAACAATGCGAAAATCTTGTAAGACAGTTGTCAATTCCCTCTACCACGACGCCGCTGTCGTTTGCCCTTGATGTGGTTTTTACAACGAGGGGAATAATCTCGGCAGGTGTAAGGGATTCGTCTTTTGCAATAAGCTTTTTGCACTCGGTCTTAAACCTTGTAATAAATCTGCTTGCATTTGTACTTCCGTAGCCGATTGCGGCAAACAAGTCGTCGGAATTATTAAAGCCATATTTTCGTATAAGACTGTCAATAAGCTTTTTGTCCTCAATATATGAGACGGGAATTGAACTCTTTTTGAGCTCCTTTTCAAGAATATCCTGACCTTTTATAATGTTTTCGTCTCTGTTTACCTTTTTAAACCATTGATTTATCTTGTTTCTGGCTTGGGTAGTTTTACAAATCTTAATCCAGTCAAGGTTTGGCCCCGAACCTGAATTAGAGGTTATTACATCAACAATGTCACCGTTTTTAAGAGTGTAATCAAGAGTTACAATCTTTCCGTTGACCTTTGCACCCGTCATACGATTGCCGACCGCACTGTGGATTGCATAGGCAAAGTCGATGGGAGTAGAGCTTCTCGGCAGATTGATTACATCACCCTTTGGGGTAAAGACAAATACCTCGTCACTGAACATATCAATCTTAAGAGCTTGCATAAACTCTTCGTTGTTGCTCTCTTTTTGCAAATCAAGAAGCTGTTTTATCCACTCAAGCTTTTCGTCCATATCTGACGAACCGCTTATGCCCTCTTTATATTTCCAGTGTGCAGCAATACCGTTTTCCGCAGTATGGTGCATATCCCATGTTCTAATCTGTATTTCAAACGGAGTACCGCCCGGACCGATAAGTGTAGAATGCAGTGATTGGTACATATTCGGTTTGGGCATTGCAATGTAATCCTTAAATCTTCCTGGTATTGGCTTAAAAAGCTCATGCACCGTACCAAGAACGGCGTAACATTCGGCAACGGTATCTACAATTACCCTTACGGCAAATAGGTCGTAAAGCTCATCGATGCTTTTGTTCTGCATAAACATCTTTCTGTAAATACTGTAAAAATGCTTTGCTCTGCCCTCAATATGAGGGGTGATGTTCAGAGTTTGGGAAAGCCGTTCCTGCAAGAGTGAGATTATATCTGCGATAAAATCCTCACGCTCGCTTCGTTTTTGAGAAATGTTGTCAACGATTTCGTAATAACCGATAGGGTCAATAAATCTGAGAGCGGTATCTTCAAGCTCCCACTTGATTTTTGACATACCGAGACGGTGTGCAAGAGGAGCATATACCTCAAGGGTTTCTCTTGCGATGCGTCGTTGTTTTTCTTCGGGCATAAAGCCGAGGGTCTGGATATTATGAAGCCTGTCGGCAAGCTTGATTACAATGACACGAATATCCTTTGCCATTGCAAAGAACATTTTCCTCAAATTTTCAATCTGTTGTTCCTCTTGCGAGTTGGTTGGAATTTTACCAAGCTTGGTAACGCCGTCAACCAGCATAGCTATTGTCTCGCCGAATTCAGCAACGATATCCTCATAGGATGCCTCGGTGTCCTCTACAACATCGTGCAAAAGAGCGGCACAAATCGCCTGAACATCAAGCTCTAAATCTGCAATTATATTTGCAACATGAACAGGGTGAGTAAGATATGGCTCGCCCGATTGTCGTGTCTGGTATTTGTGCTTGTCAGAGGCATAGCTGTACGCCTTTTCTACAAGAGCAACATCAGCAGAATTATTATATTTTTTAATCTTTTCAAGCAGAGAGTTAAGGTCTGTTTTAATGTCGTGTGTCATAAAAATCCCTCTTTTTATTTTTACAATAAAAGCCGGCGAATAGCCGGCTTTTGTGAGTTGACAAATCAATTTTCGGCATCTTTGAATAAAATGCTATGCGTCTGCTTTATCATTGGGCTTTTTAATATCCTTTAAGATAAGCTGGACATTCTGAAAACCCTTGTAGTCGTTGATGTCAAGTGCAAAAGCAACATCTATAATGTCGCCCTCTTCTAAATGGTGATAATATTCACCCATTCCAAAGCCGACTGCGTCTAAATATTTACCGTCTTTTAAAAGTGTCATACGAAGATGCTTGCCCTCGCTCATAACACTGATTTTGTGAATTTTAATATTCTTCACAGCAAAGGACGGAGCGGGATTATCCACGCCGAACGGTTGCAGACGGTTTATGTCGTGTACAGTATCTATGGTTATGTACGCAACCTTTATTGCTGCATCCAACATAATTGTGGGAACGAGCATTGCTTCGTTTATTTTGTCCATAGAATAGTCATTTATTTTACGACGGAAGGCTTCAATATTAGATGCCTTAATCGTAAGACCTGCCGCAAGCTCGTGACCGCCGAATTTTTCGAGCAAATCAGAGGTGTTTTCAAGAGCATCAAATAGGTTGAAACCCGACACACTTCTGCCCGAGCCCTTTGCTTCGTCACCGTCGATTGCAAAGAGTATTGACGGCTTGTAAAATTTTTCCGTTATCTTTGAGGAAACAATTCCGACAATACCGTGGTGCCATTCCTCGTGGGGAATAACAATGATTTTGTCGTCCTTGATTTCGGGATGGTTTTCAATATACTCAAGAGCCTCCTTGAACATCTTTTGCTCGGTTTGTTGACGAAGAGTGTTTTCTTCACAAAGCGAGCTTGCAAGATTGCGGGCAGTCTCTTTGTTGTCTGTAAGGAAAAGCTCAACGCTTCTTGAAGCACAACCGAGACGGCCGCTTGCGTTTATTCTCGGTGCAATGATGTAGCCGATGGTAGAGGTGGTAATCGCCTTGCCGTTTGTGGATACATCTATAAGTGCCTTAAGTCCTATATTCTTTGTGTTTTTAAATCTCTTCAAGCCCTCGGTAACAATTATACGGTTCTCGTCAACAAGCGGTGAAATATCCGCAACCGTACCAAGACACATAAGGTCAGCGTACCTTTCCATTAAATCGGGAAGAGCCTCTTTGCCTTCAAGTGCCTGAATAAGCTTGAAAACAACGCCAACCCCTGCAAGACTCTTGAACGGATATCCGCAATCCTTTCTCTTGGGGTCGATTGCGGCATATACATCAGGAATTTTCTCTTTACATTCGTGGTGATCGGTAACAATTACATCAAGACCAATCTCGCGTGCATACTCACACTCTTCAACGGCGGTAATGCCCGTATCAACGGTGATTATAAGAGTGGTGCCGTTTGCCTTAATCTTGTCAAGGGCATCACGATTTACGCCATAGCCCTCTTGCATTCTGTCAGGAATATAATAATCCACAGGAACACCCATTCCCGATAAATGCTTATAGAGAATAGCAATGGCGGTAATACCGTCAACATCATAGTCGCCGTATATTGTAATTTTTTCTCCCGCTTGTTTGGCAGAGAGGATACGCTGTACTGCTTTATCCATATCGCACATCAAAAACGGGTCATACATAACATCCAAATTTTTAGATAAGAAATTCTTGATTTCTTCGTCGTTTCTGATGTTGCGGTTGTAAAGAATTATTGCAGTAAGCGGAGAGATTTTAAAGTCTTTTGAAATCTCCACAACACGCTCTTTATCAAACTCCTTGAGCAACCACTTTTTCTTTAACATAATATATATTCTCCTGATACATTGATTTACATAAACAGATTTGTTACAAAAAAATGACAAATATCATAAATGCTATTGTAACACTATTTAAGTAAAATTACAATAGTTTTTTGAAATTTCTTTAAATTTAACCAAAACAAAATTGCGTTTTTTGTAGAAAAAAGAGATTTACTTTAAGGTCACAATCGTAACGCCGTCCTCGCCCTCGCCGTATTTACCGAGACGGAAATTCTTTACATGCGGATGATGACGAAGCATAGCCTGAATTCCGCTTCTCAAAGTACCCGTGCCCTTTCCGTGTATAATGCTGACGGAGGACAGACCGTAGAGCGAGCATTCGTCAAGAAATTTATCAACTTCAAGTTCTGCCACTTCAAGCGTCATTCCGCGGAGGTCGATTTCGTTTTGTACGGCGTCGCGTCTTATATTGCTTGCTTTTCTTGATATAGAGGGAGTAGGTGTTGTATATTTAGTCTCTTTATCGGAAGCAAGCGAGAGATTTTCGGCACTTGAGGTAACCTTCATTATTCCGACCTGAACTACGGCGGTATTGTCCTTTTTATTTATGGAAATAACGCTTCCGACATCGCCCAAATCGTTCAGCATAACGCTTGCACCAAGCTTCAGAGTGTTAAGGTTTACAGCCTTGCCGACAGGTTTTGGTTGTTTTTTTGCCTTGGGCGAGGTGTTGTTTCTATGCCTAAGACCCAAGCTGCGGCGAAGCTCTTGCAGCTGTCTTATTGCCTCTTGGTCGTTCTTCTCCTTTTGTGCGAGCTTTATTTCGGCAAGCATCTGCTCGACCTCTGTCTGCGTCGAGGTAATAATTTTCTCTGCCTTTGCCCGTGCCTTGTCGTAGATTTTATCCTTTTGGTTTTCAATTTTTTGACGCTCTGCCTCAAGCTCTGCACGCAGACGCTCTGTCTCTGCCTTTAGCTTTTCTGCCGCTGCAAGGCTCTGCTCTGCAGAGATACGATTGGTTTCTATCTTTGCCAGAACATCCTCAAACTTAAGGCTCTCTTCCGAGAGAATTTCCCGCGAGCGTTCTATTATAAACTGCGGCAGACCTAATTTCTCGGAAATTGCAAAAGCGTTACTTTTACCAGGAATTCCGACAAGCAAACGATAGGTGGGACTCAGTGTATTAACATCAAATTCGCACGATGCGTTTTCTACACCCTGGGTTGTAAGAGCATAGGTCTTAAGCTCGCTGTAGTGGGTGGTCGCGGCAATGCGTGCCCCTTTTGAGCGGAAGCTTTCGATTATCGCTGTGGCAAGTGCTGCACCCTCTGTCGGGTCGGTACCCGCACCAAGCTCGTCAAAAAGAATAAGACAGTCTGCTGTGGACTTTGTAAAAATCGCAACAATATTTTTCATATGTGACGAAAAGGTGGAGAGGCTTTGCTCAATACTTTGCTCATCACCGATGTCTGCAAAAATATCAGGGCATACGGGCATTGTTGTACCGTCTGATGCGGGCAGCTGGAGCCCTGCCTGTGTCATAAGGGCAAAAAGGCCTATCGTTTTAAGAACAACGGTCTTTCCGCCCGTGTTGGGACCTGTTACGATAAGAGTATCAAAGTCGGAACCAAGCTCAACATCAATAGGTACAACCGCCCTTTTGTCAATCAGGGGGTGTCTGCCCGATTTGATACGGATTACCCCGTCACGATTTAAAACGGGTGCGGTTGCTTTCATATCAAGCGAGAGCCTCGCCTTGGCAAATACAAAGTCAAGATGAATAAGCGTATCAAAGTCAAGACGGACATCCTCGATAATTTCGGCTACCTCGCCTGAAATTTCGAGCAAAATACGCTCAATTTCGTTTTTTTCACGGACAGACAGCTCGTGAAGCTCGTTGTTTGCGTTGACAACACCCTCGGGTTCGACGAAAAGGGTTGAACCCGATGAGGACATATCGTGGGTAATACCCTTGACCTCACCGCGGTGCTCTGCCTTAACGGGGACAACATATCTGTTGTTGCGAACAGTTACAAGCTGGTCCTGAAGAATTTTTTTATAGCTTTGCGAATGTATCATTGTATCAAGCGTGTCCTTGATTTTTGCGGAGGTATTTTTCATTTTCCGTCTTATTGACGAAAGCTCGGGACTTGCGTTGTCGGAAATTTCTTCTTCGGAAATGATAGAGGATGTAATCCTGTCCTCAAGTTTCTTCGAGGGAACAAGCTCTTCAATATATCCGCAGAGAACCCCTGTCTGTTCGGGTGTGTATTTTTTCATCAATCTGGCACCCTTTAAAATTTTTGCTATATTGAGAAGCTCGCCCATTGAAAGCCCGCCGCCCACAGAGAGACGCTTTATAGATTCGCCTACATCGTTCATTCTGACAAGCTCGGGTGAACCGTATTTAAGTATCATTGTTACGGCAGAGTCGGTCTCGTCTTGTGTTTGTTCAACAACACGAAAATCAGACGACGGCTTTAATTTCAAAATTTTAGCCTTCGTCTTGTCGTTTTTCGCAAAATCTGTGAGCATGGATAGGATTTTATCAAATTCAAGTGTTTTAAGTGTTTTACTTTCCATAAAAATCTGTTGCCTTTCTTTTATGTTTTAAAGACAGTATATATTATGCCACATATGTGAAAAATCCGCAAGGACTTTTTAAATTAAGTACACCATGGATAAAGAAATGCATATTATGGAATTGGGCAGATTGTTGCCCTTTTTAAAAATAGTTGAAAAAGCTATTGAGATGTGATACAATAACTAAAGCTCTTGCTGTCTGCAAGATAAAAGGTAATAAATTTCCCGCTATGTGCGAAAGGAATTGATAATATATGGAGATATACCTTGATAACAGTGCAACCACACGCCCCTATATGCGGGTTTGCGAAAAGGTTGCAGAGGTTATGCGAAACAACTACGGAAATCCATCGTCGCTTCACAGACTTGGGATTTCAGCAGAAAAAGAAATAAAAACTGCAAGAGAAATAATAGCCAGCACTCTTGGTGCACGAACAGATGAAATATTTTTTACTTCGGGCGGAACCGAGTCGAATAATCTTGCAATAATGGGTGTATGCGGGGCATCAAGAGGTAAGCGTATTTTAGCAACACAGATTGAGCATCCTGCGACAATCAACACCTTTGTCGCACTCGAAAATCGGGGTTATACGATTGAGCTTATTCCTGTTGATGAAAACGGTATTGTACGCCTTGTTGAGTTTGAGGAAATGCTCACCTCGGACACTGCACTTGTATCTGTAATGCTTGTAAACAACGAGCTTGGCTCGGTTCAACCGATTGCAAAAATGGCACAGATATTAAAAAACCGTGTCCCTGACGCAAAGCTTCATGTTGATGCGGTTCAGGGATATTGTAAAATTCCGTTTACAGCAAGAGAGCTTGGTGCTGACCTTGTAAGCATAAGCGGTCATAAAATTCACGGTCCCAAGGGTACGGGTGCCCTCTATATAAAAAAGGGCACAAGAATTGCACCTATCATATTCGGCGGCGGACAACAAGACGGCATAAGACCCGGCACGGAAAATGTTCCAGGGATTGCGGGACTTGGCGTTGCTGCAGGACATTGTCACTCGAAAATGGGTGAGGCTGTCAAAACGATGAACTCCTTGAGAAAAAGACTCGAGGAGGGAATATGCTCTAAAATCGAAAGAGTGCGGGTAAATACCCCTCAAAATTGTGCTCCGCATATACTGAACATTTCGTTTGAGGGTGTGCGGTCAGAGGTAATACTTCACTCGCTCGAGAATGAGGGGATATATGTTTCAAGCGGTTCTGCCTGCTCGAGCCACAAAAAGGAGCCGAGCTATGTCCTTACCGCAATCGGGATTGACAGGGCTTTGATTGACGGAAGCATACGCTTCAGCCTTTCGGAGTTTACGACCAAAGAGGAAATAGACAAGGCTATTACTGCCCTTTCGATGATTATACCTCGGCTTCGTAAATTGAATTTAAGATAGTGAATTTATAAGAACAGGAGAGAACAAATGAAAGCAGATATTATACTTTTAAAGTA
>JAZNHF010000013.1:0-28582 GCA_045576835.1 Clostridia bacterium | reverse complement strand
TTAAATTCATAACTGTATTTTGCCACGAAAAAACCGACCACTAAAAAGTTAGATTTTTAGTCTAATTTTAGGGGGTCGTCTCAATTAGTTTTCGCCACTTTATTTTTATCGGTTTACCCGTTTACGCATAAATTTTTGATGATATTTTGTCATAAAGAACGAGTGCTGCAGGTTAGATATGGTAAAATATGGCGTGAACGGGTAAACCGTTATGTTATAGTTTTTCTAAATATGTTGACAGACATTTTCGGTTATGGTATAAAAAATTATAAAATAGAGGTGGCTAAAAATTTGATTTAAACATAGGTGGTTAAAGTTGTAGCTTTGACCATTTTTCATTATATGAAATCAATTTCCGTGCGAAATCTCAACAATAAATTATTCCACAGAAAATAAAGTTATAGGAATTACTAAAAACTCTTGACAAATTAAAACTTATGTGTTAAAATACGATTTAATTTCAAACGCTGTGATGCGGAATAGTACGCAAGAACTCTCGCCCAAAGAGAGATGCCGGGCGGTGCGAGGCATTGGGAGGGTTTTGCAGAACTCACCGCGGAGCGGCTGCCGTGAACTTTTCAGTAGGGGCAGACGGGAGCTCCCGTAACAGAGTTAAGATGTGTTGGCATCTAAAGGGCACCCTGGTTGGATGAAGAAGAGTGGTACCGCGGAAACGCTGAAATTTTAACGCTTTCGTCTCTTTGTTAACAAAGGGACGAAAGCGTTTTTTTGTTGAGAAAATCATATCTTTGTACATTATTGGGCTTTGAAAGGAGTTTTCAAAAATGAGAAAAATCAATACTGCAGACATTACGCTTAAAAAGCTTTCAGAGGAACGGGAAGTTTCGCTGCTATTCCGTGAAAAATCAGCAATAGCAAATTGTGCAGACTTGCTTGGTGCAGATGCTGTTGAACTGCCGAGCGTAAAAAATCTTCGTGAGGACACGATTATATATAAAACGATTGCACAGAATGTTCAGAATGCAACGCTTGCTATTCCTGTTGGATTTGATAAAGAGGGTGTTGCAACTGTATGGGAATGTATTAAGGATGCAAAGAAGCCTCGCCTTCAGATTGAACTTCCTGTATCGACAATTCAGATGGAATATACATATCATGTTAAGCAGGCTGTTATGCTTGAAAAAATTGCCGAGCTTACAAAGATAGCAAAAGCGTATTGTGACGATGTAGAGTTTTCTGCTCTTGATGCAACAAGAGCAGATGAGGACTTTCTTATTGCCGCTGTAAAAGAAGCAGAACAAAACGGGGCACGCGTTATCACCATTTGCGATAATGCAGGCGTATCCACGCCTGAAGAAATTGCAGAATTAGTTGCAAAGGTTAAGGATGCGGTAAGCGTTCCTGTATATGTTCAGGTCTCTGACCGTATCAATATGGGTGTAGCCGCTGCCTTTGCTTCAATTTCAAATGGAGCAGACGGCATTAAGTGTGCTATGGCAGGAGAGAATGTTCTTTTAATAGGAGAAATTTCTGATGCTATAGGTGCTTGCGGTGTGCAGATAGATGCCAAGCTCGAAATCAATAACACAAAAATTCATTCAAGCATTGACGATATGCTCGCAACCATAAGTCGTGAAGCATACGAAGATGAAAAGACCGTAAGCGACAGGAAAAAGATTTTGTTCGATGCGGATTCTTCTATGTCACAGGTTACACAAGCTGCCGAGGTTCTCGGATATGAACTCTCTGATTCAGATATCGGGAATGTATATAAGGCACTTATGCAGGTATGCGAGAAGAAGGGTGCAGTCGGTGCAAAGGAGTTTGAGGCACTCATTGCAAGCTCTGCAATGCAGGCACCGTCAACATATCATTTTGAAACTTATACGACAACAAGCAGTAATGTGACAAGCTCAATGTCGCAGGTTACACTTAAATGTGGTGACGAAATTATGTGCGGTGTTGCAAGCGGGGAAGGCCCTATTGATTCAGCATTCCGTGCGATAGAGCAGTGTATAGGCCATCATTACGAGCTTGATGATTTTCAGGTCCAGTCTGTAACGGAGGGAAAAGAGGCACTCGGCTCTGCACTTGTCAGACTTCGCAACAATGGAAAGCTCTATTCCGGCAACGGCACATCAACAGATATTGTGGCAGCAAGCATCAGAGCATATATAAATGCACTGAACAAAATAGTATTCGAGGAGGCGTAGTATGAAGATAGTATTTTCAACCAAGAATGTGAGCCGTGCTTCCTTTCTTGATACCTGCCGCTTTGCCTTTGATTATGGATTTGAAGGGTTTGAAATATATGACGCAATAAAAGAAAGAAGCTATCATCACGACAGTATATTAAGGCGTGACCGTATATCGGATGCAAAGAGAAAGCTTGTTAACAGAAATCTTGCAGTTTCTGCACTTCGTATGCCCGATAGTATTGACAGCGAAAACACAACTGCTGATTTGATTGCAAAATATGTGGATATGGCGGTTGCATCAGGAATTTCCAATGTGATTGTCCGCATTGACGAAAAGGTTTCATTTGATATTTTGGATAAAAAGCTCTCTGCTGCTGTAAAAAGGGCAGAAACAGCAGATGTTAGCATTTTACTTGAAACAGTCGGATATCTTGCAAACACAGAAAATGTAATTGACATAATCAATCATTTTTCTTCTGCGGCAGTCGGTGCAGCGTGGAATGTAAGAGGCACATATTTCGATGCGGGCGAAACCTCTGAAACAACCATCAAAACCCTGGGTGCATACATAAAGTATGTTCGTCTCGGAGATATGAAGGACGGAAAAACGGTTTTAATCGGCGAAGGCGAGCTCGATGTAGCAAAGCTTATAGGTGCACTTTCGTCTCTTAATTATGAAGGCTATATATGTGCAGCATGGAATGAGGAGATAAATGATGCAGATATAGTCCTTACACATTTTGCTAACTATATTTCAACGCTTAATCGTGAGAAAAAGTCCTTTGACAAGGCTTATTATAACAGAGATAAGACGGGCACATTTGTGTGGAAAAAGTATGATGTTATTGATGCCACATTCTCCGAAGTTCTTGATACAATGGCAGAAAAATATCCTGACCAGTATGCCTTTAAGTATCCTACGCTTGATTACACAAGAACTTATGAGCAGTTCAGACGCGATGTTGATGAATGTGCAGCGGCACTTATATCGCTTGGCGTAAAGGCGGGCGACCATGTCGCAGTCTGGGCAACAAATGTTCCCGAATGGTTTATTACATTCTGGGCAACGACAAAAATCGGTGCGGTTTTGGTTACTGTCAATACTGCATACAAAATTCACGAAATTGAATATCTGTTAAAGCAGTCAGACACTCATACCCTCGTTATGATTGAGTATTGTAAGGATATTAACTACAAAGAAATAATTCAGGAGCTTTGCCCCGAGCTTGAAACACTTGAGGCGGGTAAGCCTCTGTATTCAAAAAATCTTCCCTTCCTGCGTAATGTTGTAACGGTTGGTTTTTCAATGGATGGCTGTCTTACCTATGAACAGATGCTCTCCCGTTCTTCGCTTATTCCCCGCGAGGAGGTCAGAAGACGGGCATCGCTTGTCAGACCTGACGATGTTTGTAATATGCAATACACCTCGGGAACAACAGGCTTTCCGAAGGGCGTTATGCTTACACACCGCAATATCGTTAACAACGGTAAGACTATTGGCGACAGAATGGACCTGTCGACGGCGGACCGTATGATGATTCAGGTGCCGATGTTCCATTGCTTTGGCATGGTGCTTTCAATGACATCTATGATGACACACGGCGGAACCCTTTGTCCTATTCCTTATTTTTCGCCGAAATCATCGCTCGCTTGCGTAAATGATGAGCATATTACTTGTTTTAACGGTGTGCCGACAATGTTTATTGCAATGTTTAATCATCCTGATTTTGCAAAAACCGATTTTTCTTATATGAGAACAGGTATTATGGCAGGTGCAAACTGCCCTGCAGACCTGATGAGAAGAGCGGCAGATGAGATGAATATGCGTGAAATTATTTCTGTTTACGGACAGACCGAGGCATCACCGGGATGTACTATGGGCGAGGTGAACGAGGACATTGACCACAGAGTTGAAACAGTCGGGAGTGCTTTCCCCGGAGTTGAATGCAAGATTATCGACCCCGAAACAGGTGATGAGCTGCCTGACGGTGAGAGCGGCGAATTTGTTGCAAGGGGCTTTAACATAATGAAGGGCTATTATAAGATGCCTGAAGCAACTGCCCAAGCAATAGATGCTGACGGCTGGCTACATTCGGGCGATATTTGTATGAGAACTCCTGATGGTTATTACAAGGTTACGGGTCGTCTTAAGGATATGATTATCCGCGGCGGTGAAAACTTATATCCCAGAGAAATCGAAGAATTTTACCTGACCAATCCGAAGGTTCGCGATGTTCAGGTGGTCGGTGTTCCTGATGAAAAGTACGGCGAGGAATGCTGTGCGTGGATTATTCTTCATAGAGGGGAAATCTCTGACGAAAATGAGATGCGTGAATTTGGTAATGCTTCTATTGCAAGACATAAAGTGCCGAAATATTTTATGTTTGTAGATGAATTTCCGATGAATGCGGCGGGAAAAATATTGAAGTACAAAATGCGTGATGAGTCCGCAGAAAAATTAGGCTTGAAAAAATAATCTGGACTTTTTGAAAGGCACTGAATTAAATGAAGAAATACAAAATAATAGACGCACATTGCCATATTTATCCCGAGAAAATTGCGGAAAAGGCGGTTGGCGGAACAGATAAGTTTTACGGCGTAACCTCTTTTGGCAAGGGAACGGTCAAGGATTTGTTCAAGCTTGGGTCAAAGACGGGGATAGACCATTTTGTTGTTCAGTCTGTTGCTACAACTCCTGCACAGGTTCGCAGCATAAACGAGTTTATCGCAAGAGAGGCCGAGGCTGCAAAGGGAAAGCTTACGGGACTTGGAACGCTTCACCCAGACAGCGAGAGTATAGAAGAGGATATGGAGCATCTTTTGTCGCTCGGGCTCAAGGGCGTTAAGCTTCACCCCGATATTCAGGATTTCAAGATAGATGACTACAGAAACCTGAAAATATATGAGCTTTGTGAAAAGCATGGCATCCCCATCTTGATGCACACGGGTGATAACAGATATGACCGCTCGAACCCGAACAGGCTTTGCCCGATACTTGAAATATACACAGACCTCGTAATTGTAGCCGCACATATGGGCGGTTATTCGGTGTGGGAAGAGGCGTGTGAGAAACTGAAAGACTTCCCGAATGTGTATGTGGATTGTTCGTCAAGCTTTGCCTTTTTAAAGCCAGAGGTTGCAGAAAAAATTATAAAGGCTTATGGTGCTGATAAGGTTTTGTTTGCAACCGACTATCCTATGTGGGAGCCAAGAAAAGAATTGGAATATTTTATGGGACTTAACCTCACGGAGGAGGAGCGGGAGAAAATATTCAGCAAAAATGCAGAATTGGTTTTTGGAATAAAATAAAAAGACACCCGCTTGGGTGTCTTTTTTTGGCGTGCCGCAGAAGATTCGAACTCCCGACCTTCTGATCCGTAGTCAGACGCTCTATCCAGCTGAGCTAGCGGCACATTTTTGCGAACCAATACATTATAACATCATTACGCCAAAAAATCAAGAGTTTTTTTCAAATATTTTCAGATTTATATAATTTAAGCAAGGGTCGCTACATATTTCTTGACCATAAATACGGGTCGGTAAGACTCCTTTGCTGTTCTCAACCCTGGGATGCCCATATCCTCTTCACGGTTTACATAGGTGTAGCCCTGCCATTCATTCTCCAAAAACTGCTGATTTATCGTAGCAAAAGAACCCTCAAAGCTTGTATCGGCATGCTCGAGATGGATGACGACGGTATCGTCATTTAAAGCCTCGCCAAGAGAAAATGCAATCATTTTTCCGTCAACCTTAAGACATCCGCCGACAATGCCGAGGGTGTCCCAATTATTCAAAAGCTCGCATACGGCATCGCGTTCTTCGTCGAGCCCTGATATCTCAAAGTCTTTATTGCTCCGCCACTCGTCAAACAAAGCAAGACACTCTGCCGCATTATTTGATGTCATTTTGCGATAATCAAAGTTTGGGTAGAGCTTTTTAAATTTATTTATATGGTTTTTCTTTGAGTGAAATTTTTTGCCCGAAAGCTCGGTCAGCTCGGATACGCTGTATACATAGTCAAAGCTGTTGCGGTCCTCGGTTATGATAAATCTCCCCGGGAAGCTTTCGGTCAGTTTTTTAACCGTCCGTTCATCATACAGACGGATAAGGACAGGCTCTCCGTTTTCCTCAAAATAGGAGATAAGCTGATTTATCACAGGCTTTATATCTCGTTCTATACCATCATTGTCGATAAAGCCGATAGGGAAGGTTGCACTCCTCGGACCGTCGTTGTGCCTTGGCATAAGACAGAGCATATCCTCAATTATGACATAGCGAATATCATAGCTCTTACGCCACATAAAAAGATTGGTGAAGGAAAATTCCGAATTCAGGCTCAATCTTCTGGACAAGTATTTGTCAAATAACGCTTTGTCATCTATAAAAATTTCGTTTAGTTCAAACATAAAATCTCCTGATTTATTTATTCTATGTATTCGCGAACTCTGAAAGAAACACCGCAATCCTCTGCAATTTTTCTGCAAGCCTCAATCTCGCTCTTCTCGAGTATGTCCACAACGGACAGAATAACCGTCGGTACATATTCTTTGGCAAGGCGGGCAAATTCAAGAAGCCCGTCATATGCCTTTTCGCCAAACTCGCTTTTGCATACCTCTTGATATTTTTGAGCGTTTTCGGCGTTAAGGCTTATCGACACACAGTCTATTATTCCCTCAAGCTGTGGAGTAATATCCTCACCCCAGATAAGATTTGCCTGACCGTTTGTATTTATTCTTATTTGTAAATCGGGCATTTTCGATTTAAGCCATTTTGAAACCTCAATAACAACATCTGCTCTAATCATAGGCTCGCCGTAGCCACAAAACACAACAGCATCATATTTTGAAAGGTCACGCGTTTCAAAGTCTGCCTTTATCTCCTCGACTGACGGTTCTCTGTCAAGCCAAAGACTGTCCCTGCCGTTGACACCGTCATGCTCAAGTCTGACGCAAAAGCTACATGCGTTACTGCAACGATTGGTAATGTTTACATATAATGAATTTCCAAGTTCATAAGTTATAGTCATTTATGTCACCTCAAATGGTATTCTATCACAGTTTATGGTAAATGTCAAAGCGGTGTGAAAAAATTATGCATAAATATCGTATTTCAACTTCAGGCGGTCAAGCTTTTCGATAGTTGGCTCGCCTGCAAACCACAAGAAGAAGGCAGTCGCCCCTGCATGAAGCAAATCAAACGGAAGACCCATAGCGTATGAGGCAATAATAAGCTCGCTTGTTACCTGGGGATAAAATGTAATGACCGAGGCGGGGTTCATTATTCCGCCGTAGAGCAAAACCGTGGCTATTGCCCCAAAGATGCAAAGAGACAGACGCGTATGCTTTATACGCCCGTTCTTAAACAAAAGCCCCGAGACAAAGCCGACTATCCCATAGGCAAACATCTGCCAGGGTGTCCAAGGCCCTTGGCCAAAAAAGAAGTTTGACACAAACCCCGAGATTGCACCGACAAGAAACCCCGATTCTCCGCCGAGTGCAATACCCGTAATTATAATAATGGCAAGAGAGGGCTTGAACTGCGGAATCATATAAAAGGCAACTCTGCCAAAAACTGAAATTGCACAAAGTATACTGATAATGACAAGCTCTCTTGCTTGGGGTCGCCGATTTTCAAACACAACAAAGAACGGAATAAGTGTTTCAAGCATAATGAGGACAGATACAAGATAGTACCGTCTGTCGCCAAAGAGGCGTACCCCCGCAAGTATTGTAAGCGGGACTGCAATAAGCACAAATACGGCGGCGAGCAGAGAGCGTTTTGACAGTCTATCGCTCGTTGCCATGACAGGCTCGGCGGTTGTTTTGCGTCTGGGCAAGAGAAAGCCTAAACCAAGTCCTGCAAAAAGAAGCTCTATGCCTTGTATTAAAACGGCCCTATTATCGGTAAAGCTGTTGTGAAGGAATATGACGGTGATTGCACACAGAATTACAAAGGCTGCCCCAAGTGCAAGCCTCACGGGGGAAAATCTGCGGGACTTGCCGACTTGCGGCTCTGCCTTTTGGGGTGTATATAAGGCCTCCTCCCGTTTTGGCAGAGAGGTTGCCTCTTTGCCGAGGGCGGAGATTATATCCTCGGGGAGGATAACATCGTCAATGATGCCCCTCGCAAGTCTGTTTGCCGAGGTGGTGTAAAAGCTCTTGTCCTTAAAAAATTTCCGAGGGGTGTTTTCGCACACAATACCCCCGTCGAACACCATAACACATCTGTCAGAATATTCTGCACAGAATTCTATGTCGTGTGATACCAAGGCGATTGCGACCCCGGAATGCTTAAGCGAGAGCAGTATTTCTGCAAAAATATGCTTGAAGTGTGCGTCAAAGCCCTTTGTCGGTTCGTCAAGAAGAAGAACGCTCGGCTCTGTCAGAAGTATTTTCGCAAGTGCAACCCTTTGTTGCTCGCCCCCTGACAAATCATAGGGGTGACGGGAAAGAAGAGCTGAGAGCCGACAAAGAGAAACTACTCGGGAGACTTTATCGTCTATCTCCGAGGCAGAGAGTGCAGAGCCTTCAAAAATCTCATATAAGTCCTCTTTGACCATTTTTTTAAGGAACAAGCTCTGCGGATTTTGCGGGAGCAGGGCAACCGAACAACCGCCCCGCTTTTTTATACGCCCCCTTTGACATTTGAGCGTTCCGCATATAAGAGAGAGCATAGTCGACTTACCTGCTCCGTTTCCTCCCATTATTGCACAAACCTCACCGCTGTGAAGAGAAAAAGACATATTGCGTATAATGTCTGGCATGTCCTTGCCATATCTGTACCATACCTCGTCAAGCTCTATAACGGCATCGCCGTATGAATATGTCTCGGTATTTTCTATGGGCGAGAGACAAACCGAGCTTGCGTAATCCGAAAGCCACGCTCTGCCCTCGCGGATTGTAACGGGAAAGCTGTCGCCGTTTTCGGTGTCGGCATAGACACGCATCGGTGCAGGCAGTGCAAAGAACATTTCGTTGTTGCCCGCCTTGAGAGCCTTGCCGACGCAAGAGGGTGAACCGCTTGCGATAATTTTGCCCTCATCAAGCACGATAACCCTGTCTGATATTGAAAAGGCATCGTCGAGCCGATGCTCTGCAATAATTACAGTAATGCCAAGCTCAAGATTAAGCCTTGAGAGAATTTGTAAAAAGTCGCGGGCAGAAATTGGGTCAAGCCTGCTTGTCGGCTCGTCAAGAATTAAAATTTCGGGATTCATAACCATAACCGATGCGAGATTTAAGAGCTGTTTTTGTCCGCCCGAAAGGGTAGAAACATCTTTGTGAAACCAGGATGCTATACCAAAAAAAGATGCCATTTCAGCGACACGCTCGCGGATTTCGGCGGTAGGAAGACCGAGACTTTCAAGCCCGAATGCCAGCTCGTGCCAAACCTTGTCGCAAACTGCCTGTTCTTCGGGCGATTGCAGAACAAAGCCTATTTTCCTGCACTGCTCTTTATGAGAAAGTGAGAATAGCTCGTTTCCGTTAAAGAGGGCGTGTCCACATATGTCGCCTTTGGGTGCAAGAATTGGTTTTAAGCATCGCAAAAGCGTGCTTTTGCCACAACCTGATTTTCCGCAGATTGTTACAAATTCCCCATTTCTTATCGAAAGGTCGATGTCCGAGAGTGCAGGTGTCTGCATCTGAGGATAGGTAAATGAAAAATTCTCGAACTCTATAAGAGGTGTGTTGTTTTTATTATTGCTTTTTTTGTCCGTCTGTTGCATAATCGCCACCTATATCCTTTCCTAAATTGCAGGTGTATATAAACTCTATATTATCACCCGATTTTACAGTATAATGCCCCGAGCTATAGTTCGGAAAAGTGTTGTTCACCCTATACATCCACCCTGATGTTTCGCCGCAATCAAACTCGTATATATTGTTTATGCCCTCAATATATATACTGTTGTATATTGGAGCAGAGGTATGCTCTAGATGGATTTTTTCGCGTTTTAGCTCTCTTTGCAGAACATTGAAGGCGGTTTCGCCCTCGTTGAATTTAACCGATGTCTTTGATAAAATTATTCCGTTATCAGGGATTAACGATGCTTTGCCGTCTCTAAGAGAGTCCATATTGTCAAGAATTGTTCTGCAGGTTACAGAAAGGGAGCAAACAAGCGGCCCTGCTGTCTGCTCGGGTTGTGCAGGAGATGTTTTTTCGTTGACCTCTGTATTCTGATTAACAACCTCAGCAGTCTCGCTTTGGGACAGCAAACCGCTGTCCTTGTCGGGCGTCAGACTGTTGTCGGGGATCAGACTGTCCTTGTCGGGAGTCAGACGGTTGTCGGGGGTCGGCGTATCGGGCAGAGGTTGAGACGGAGCAGACATACTTTCGTTAATGTTTTGAATATCCGTCGGATTTGAACCCGAATGGCATGATATCAGGCAGATTGCCGTTGCCAGAATAACAAGCGGAAGAATAAATTTTTTCATATAACAAGACTCTCCGTTTCAAGAAAATTTTATAAAAGCAGTGATGTGTCAAGCAGGTTGTAGAGTAAATATGCAGACTCTGAGCGAAGAAGCGGTTTTGACGGCTCAAGCTCAAGAGAAGCATCACTGAAAATTTTTGCATTTATGCACAAGGCGAGTGAGGCCTGTGCCCAGTCGGAAATAGTTGTATAATCGTCAAACTGTGCCAAAATATTGCGGATTTGTTGTTCATCGCTTATACTGCTTTGACCGCAAAGCATTGCACACCTTGCAAGCATAACCGACGCCTCTTCCCGTGTTATAATTCCGTTTGGATTGAAGTGGGTGTCTGACACGCCCTTTATAATTCCATACTGATAAGCAGTTGAAACCGAGGCGTAATACCAGCTGTCTTTTGCAACATCTTCAAAGGAATAAGAGGAGGTTGCTTCGATGCCGAGTGCTCTGGTGAGCAAAGCCGAAAATTCAGCTCTTGTTACCTCGCCCGAGGGGTCGAAGGAGCTATTGGTTTTGCCCTTGATAATTCCTCTCTCGGCAAGAGCGATTATTTCGGATTTGTATGGCTCTGTACTTATATCATCAAAGCCTTTATCGGGGCAGATGACGGGTATAAGCATTATATCAGAAATTTTGTTCGGCAGGCCAAAGCTGTCGCCCGATATCCATTTTGTTTCAATACTGTCCTGCATATCAAAAAATGACGGCAATTTGTTTTTGGCCCTGATATATGCAACAAGAGCACATATTGCCTGCTCGGTCGACATCTGATTTACCTCATCAGAGGAGGATAGGTGAACAAAACCACTGCCTTTTTTGTAGAAGGAAAGCAAGCCGTCTAAAACGGTTTTTTTGTTCTTGACAAAGCGGGTATCCGTAATAGAAATTCCCAGCACAGACATAGCAGTTAAAATCTGTGCACTGCTCTCTGATGTATTGCCGAATTGTCCCTTGAAGCTTCCGTCGTCGCATTGATTTTTGGATAAAAAGTCAAGTGCAGAGTCGATTGCGGTCCTGACCCTGTCGTTGCTTGTGTAGCGGGACAACGACTGAAGAACCATAGCGGTAACATCTGTATCCGAAGCACTGCCCGAGGATAATCCAAAACCGCCGTCTGAATTTTGGTTGTTCAGCAAAAAGTCAATGTATTTCTGACGAGCAGTAGCAAGCGCTTCCGTATTGTCTGAATTGTTATAATCCTTGCAATCGAGTGCCAATAGGGCATATATTGCTCCGTTTGTGCCTTGCTCAACAGTGCTGTCATAATCCAGAAGAGGTGCAACAAGGTCAAAGCCTCCGAAATTTTGCGGATTTTGCCCGAGAGCTGAAAGGGCAAGGGCTACTCTTGCATACTCGGTGTATTTCTTTTCGTGAAGAATGCCTTTGTTTTTGATTATGTGCTTATACACATTATCTAAATAATCTTCAAAATAATTTTCGGGTACAGAAGCATTTCCTCTTGCGAGTGCAAGAATAAGCCACTCGCCGCCGATGGATGAAACAGTAGGAGAGGGGTTTTTTGATGGGAAAGCTTCGAGCATATCGGAGATCATATCCTCTGTTTTTTCCTGCTCTGCCTTTTGTGAAAGCGACGGGAAACCACTGCTCGGAGAGCGATAATAGGATGGCTCGAGCGTATAATCATTTGTATAGTAAAATACAAGTCTGTCACCGTCTGTAAGCTCAAAATCGGTGACACCGACCTTGGGTGATATATCATTTACCTTGTACAGCCACCCTGAATTCGGACCGTTTGTAAACTCGGCAAGAGTGACCCCGTTTTTTGTTATCGATGAAATATATCCGTCTTCTGCACCAACCTGCCCGATTGAATTTTCGTCACAAGCAGCAACAAATGCGTGTGATGCACGAACTCCGTTTTTAGGAAGAGTAACCGAGTAGTTTTTGAGCCAATATACGCTCTCGGTTTTTATAGTAACGCGAACGGTTATCTCGTTGCCGTCGGGCGTAAGGGGATTTTCGCTTGGGTTATATAAGCCTGTTTTGCGGGCGGGCAAGAGCTCTTTGTGGCTGAAATCATAAATGTTATAGGAGCTGTTGCTGTTTATGCATTGAATAGCGGAAATGAGTGCTCTGAAGCTCTGCTCGGTAGCAGAGCCGTTAAGGCTTGCGTTGTCAGTATAACCAAACCCGCTCTTGTCGGGCAGGGCGAAGGACAGAAGTCCGTCTAAAACGGTATTTTCATTTTTAATAAAACGGGCATCGTTTATCATATCTACGCCCGCTGCCGACAGGGCGATTACAACCATCGCTGTAGAGTTTGAATTTGAAGAGCCGTATGACGAAAATGTACCATCTTCGTTTTGCTGAGACGATAAATAAGAAATAGCATTTTCGATTGCAGAGCGTACAGCATCGTCGTCTGAATAAAAAGAAAGGCCTGCAACGGCATTGGCAGTTGTATCAATAGTTCCGTATTCGTTCCAGCTACCGTCGTCGCATTGACTGTCAAGCAGGGCAGACACAAGGGCGGATTCGTATTCGCTTGAGGAGTGTTCTCCCTGGTTGTATGCCGCAAGCGTGTAGGGTGCACTCCAAACACTTGTCGAGTGCGTAAAGGAATTTAAAATCGAAAACGCATCAATGGCATCGTTTGAATTTACAGGGTAGACAAGCGAGGGGTCATAGCCGTTTGCCGAAAGGGAGAGGATTGCCTTGAATGTATCCGACTCGGTCGGTGAGTTTGACAGTTTTTCTTCAACATTGTTTATAAGGGTT
The DNA here is from genome assembly GCA_045576835.1 of Clostridia bacterium. Classification (GTDB taxonomy): domain Bacteria; phylum Bacillota; class Clostridia; order Monoglobales; family Monoglobaceae; genus UMGS1820. The sequence continues at coordinate 15,252 of JAZNHF010000013.1, read as the reverse complement.
TGCTTTGCGTCGTCGCCAAGCCTTGACGGGGAGGTCGGGTAAAGGTCGCTGTACGCACCCATATCCATACAAGCCCAATAATCATCGGCTGAGGTATAGCCTTGTGCAATATTGTTTGCAATAGCAGCTGCGGTTTCGCAAAAATCCTCTGCATAGGAAGGAGTTTGCCCGTCGGCGTCTTGTGCAATAACGCAAGGTGCCCAAATGGACAACAGAAGCGACAGGGTTAAAATAATTGATAAAAATTTTTTGTTCACAGTAAAAAGTCCTTTCGAAATGTAGTTTATATATATGTCACACAAGGGTGGAGAAAAGGAGGATAAACTACGGCAAAACGGTTGTAATATATAAATGAAATATATATTACAACCGTTTTTTGTAAAATATCAAAAATTCTTTTTAGAATTTAAAATACACGCTAAATTACCGTAGCAGTATTTTTAAAGCCATAAGCATGTCTCCCGACTTGAGTATCTGCACCTTTATATCTGCCTTCCCGCAAATTGCAGTGACTGTCTTTTGACAACGATATAAAAGCTCCTCTCTTACGGTGGCGGTACCGTTTGTGATTTACACACAATTCCATTTTAACCAAAACGCAAAGCTTTTGGAACTTAAGGCCAAGAAAATATTCAGTTTTGGTTTAGTATACTACAAAAAATTACAAAAATCAAGCATAGTTCGTAAAATAATTGACTTGAGAGAGATTTTATGATATATTAAAATCGAGGGAGTTTTGGATTGGTGAGCTTTTGTTATAATAGCAAATCAAAAAGTGAAGAATATGGTTACAAAGGATTAAATGTTAAAGGAGATTAAGAGATGGACATTTTTTCGGTTATAACTTTGGTTGGCGGTTTGGCATTTTTTCTTTATGGTATGAATGTGCTCTCAGCGGGGCTTGAGAGACTGGCAGGAAGCCGTCTTGAATATTACCTAAAGAGAATGACCTCAAACAGATTTAAGGGACTGCTGCTTGGTATAGGAATTACGGCGGCAATACAGTCCTCGTCGGCCGTGACGGTGATGCTTGTCGGACTTGTAAACTCAGGTATTATGACATTGCTTCAGAGCATAAGTGTTATTATGGGCTCGAACATCGGTACCTCTATGACGGCGTGGATATTGACGCTTGTCGGGGTAGAGTCGGATAACTTCTTCGTGGCTCTTTTAAAACCAGAGAATTTTTCTTTGGTGTTTGCTTTTGTGGGAATTATTATGATAATGGCATCAAAAAGCTCAAAGAAGAAGGATATAGGAACTATTTTTATAGGCTTTGCGGTGCTTATGTATGGTATGAAGCTTATGAGCGGAGCGGTCGAGCCTCTTGCGGATATGCCGCAGTTTACGGGGATACTTACCGCTTTTAAAAATCCTTTTCTCGGCGTTCTGGCAGGCTTGGTGATTACTGCGGTAATTCAGTCCTCGTCGGCGTCTGTCGGAATACTTCAGGCCATTTCAATGACGGGAAGTCTTTCCTATGGGGCGGCAATTCCGATTATTATGGGTCAGAACATCGGTACTTGTGTTACGGCACTTATCTCAAGCCTTGGAGTAGGCAAGAGTGCAAAGAGGGTTGCGGTTGTGCATATGACCTTTAACATTTTCGGTACGATAGTTTGTCTTGTGCTTTACTATGCCCTGCATTCCATATTTAAGTTTGGATTTGCAGACAAGTCGATTGATGTTGTCGGGATTGCACTTGTGCATAGTGCATTTAATATATTTACGACAACGCTTCTGCTTCCCGCGGTGGGACAGCTTGAGAATTTTGCAAAGCGGGTAATTAAAACTGACGAAGAAAAATCGGAGAGAAAAGCTATGCTCGACGATGTTTTGCTTGTTACCCCGTCTGTTGCGGTTGCAGAGTGTGACAACCTTACGGCCGAGATGGCAAGGCTCTCACACGAGACACTTTGCGAGGCACTTTCGCTTATTTCGAGCTACAACGAAAAGCTTGCAAAGAAGATTTTGGAAAAAGAGCCCGAGATTGACAGATACGAGGATGAGCTTGGAAGCTACCTTGTAAAGGTTTCGGCAAAGAAGCTGTCTAACGAGGACTCAATAAAGATTTCAAAAATGCTCTATAATATAAATGAGTTTGAGCGTCTTGGCGACCACGCAGTAAATGTTTTAAAGTCGGTAACTGAACTCAAAGAAAAGGGACTTAAATTCTCTGACGAGGCACAGGCAGAAATTTCTGTTTTGCTTGAGGCAATATATGAAATTCTCGATGTTACGATGAGTGCATATACAGAGGGTGATGTCGAAAAGGCTATTATGATTGAGCCTCTTGAACAGACGGTTGACGACCTTGTAGATGTAATAAAAGCGAAGCACATTGAACGACTGCAGGCGGGCGAATGTTCGATAGAGATGGGATTTATTTTGTCGGATTTGCTTACCAATTTTGAGAGGATATCGGACCACTGCTCGAACATTGCGGTGTCGGTTATTGAGCTTGCACACAAGACCTTTGATACACATAAATATCTCAACAGCGTAAAGCACGGCGACCCTGAATTTACAAGAATGTATGACGAATATGCAAAACGCTTTGCAATAAAATAAAACAGAACAGAAGGCTCTCTCTTCGGAGAGCCTTTTGTGTTTGTAAAATTCAATTAAGGTTAATAAGGTAAAAAGTACATCAAAATAATGTAAAAATTCGGTGACTGACCTTGACGGAAATGAAAATTTGGGATAAAATAAAAAAATGTATAATTTTGAAAGGATATGAGAGTAAAAGATGGGAAAATCAATGGTTACGGATTTGACAACGGGTAGTGTAACGAAGCTTTTTTTGAAATTTGCTTTTCCGTTGTTTCTGTCTAACGCTCTTCAGGCGATATACAATATTGTTGATATGATAATTGTCGGACAATACCTTGGCGGTTCGGGAATGTCTGCTGTTTCAACGGGTGGGGATATTCTGCATCTTCTTACCTTTGTTGCGATGGGTTTTTCTTCAGCGGGTCAGGTGCTCATAGCTCAGGATGTCGGTGCGGGCAATTTTGACAGAGTTCGCAAGACGATAGGCACAATGTTCACATTTTTGCTTATTGCGTCTGCTTTGATGTCGGTTGTTTGTTTTATTATAAGAGAACCGTTACTCGGTTGGATTAACACCCCGAGTGAGGCATATGCTTATACGATGGATTACACGGTTACCTGTATTGCGGGACTGGTGTTTATATATGGCTATAATATAGTAAGTGCAATTCTTCGCGGAATGGGGGATGCCAAACGGCCGTTTGTGTTTGTTGCGATTGCAGCGGTGCTTAACCTTATTCTGGATATTGTTTTTGTTGCGTATTTAGGGCTTGAGGTGTTCGGTGCCGCACTTGCGACCGTAATCGGTCAGGCGGTAAGTGTTATTATTTCGCTTGCATACCTATATAAGAAACGCGAGAGCTTTTACTTTGATTTCAAGCTTAAAAGCTTCAAAATTGACAAACCCGCATTTGCAAGGATTATTGCCCTTGGTGTGCCAATGGCAATCCAGTCTGCGGCGGTCAGTCTTTCAAAGATTGTGATTATGGCTTGGGTAAATATGTTCGGTGTTGTATTTTCCGCACTTATGGGGGTATACAACAAGATAAATGTTATGATAAACATTGTGTCCAACTCGTTTACCACGGCGGGAAGCTCTATGGTCGGACAGAACCTCGGCAGAGGAAGATACGACCGTGTGCCGAAAATCCTGACAACTGTTACGGTTTGCGGTGCGGTGGTTTCGGGAATTGCGACACTTGTTATGCTTGTTGTTCCCGACAAGGTATACTCGGCGTTTACAAGTGATTTGGCTGTGCTTGCGGTTGCGGCGATTGTTACAGGTCCGATAATTCTGAACTTTTTCGGGGCGGCGACAAGAAGCATAAGCTTTTCGCTCATTAACGGCTCGGGTAACACAAGGCTTAATCTGGCGGTTGCAATAATAGACGGAATAATCAGCAGAATAGGAATTGCCGCATTTCTCGGCTTTGCACTTAAGATGGATTGCCTTGGGTTCTGGTACGGGGATGCTATCGCGGGGTGTGTGCCGATTGTAATAGGACTTTGCTTCCTGTTCTCGGGCAGATGGAGGCCGAAGGAAACTGGAGAACTAAAGAACTGAATATAATGAAAGAGGAAGATTGTATTATGCAAAGCAAGAATTCAGAGAGATTTTCTAAAATTATATCATACTATGAGGATTTCAAGCGTTACAGCGGTGCGTTTGAAGAGGGCAGAGAGCTTGTTACATATGTTGCTCCGTCTTCGATTCACAGTGATGTAACAAGCTTTGCGTACGGCAAGGTAAAGTCGGCAGAGTGTGCAGATATATCAGATGGCTCTGCTCTTGAGGTAAGCTTTAATTTAAAAGATAAGGATATAGAGGAGAGGAGATTTTATATAAAGATTGTTTCCTGTCTTTATGATTGGAAAAAATATTACAACGACTTGCATATCGAAATCAATGACAAGATGGTATACTGTAACGCCAGAGAGTTCTTTGAGAATGTAAACCTCGGTTGGCCTACTATTTACATACCCGTAGATGCTGAAAATTTCCGCATTGGTAAAAATATTGTAAAGCTTCATACCGATAATACATCGGGTGGCGGATTGATGGTAGAAAAGGTTGACCTTGTAACGCTTCCAAGGATAGAAAAGTACTCACAGATGTCTGCACAGATGAGCGTAAGAGCAGGTGATATGTATACCGTTGCGTATCTGTCGGGCGGAGAGAGTGCAGAGATTAAGGATTGCAAAAACTGTCGCGTTGTTTCGGTAACCACACCCGAGCTTTTCGGCGACCGTCTCCTAGTTAAGCTTGTGTCTGACAATACGGGCGGAGCGGAGTGCACCGTTCGTTTTACAAGCGGTGTTGAAGTAGAGGCAATTTTGCCCGAAATAGTAGATGCCTCGTCTGACCTTTGCTATGTCGGAACCGACTCTGATGACCACAGACACGACGATACAGATGAGACAGAGAGAATAATGGACATATTTGCCATGGAGACTCTTGGCTCCTACTTCCAGCTCAGGCCGCAATATCAGAGAAATTTCCTCGACCTTTCGGACAAGGCAATATGGAAAAAGAGGATAGATTATCTGCGTGCGTTCAATGCTAAAATAAGCTTGTCTGACGGCGGTCATGTAATGGATTGGGTACCCGACCTTGCGGGGGAGGATTATATCGGCTCTCATGTGCATGAGCCGTACCTGTACTTCTATACAGATATCGAGGATTTTGACCCCGCCTTTGCAAAGGCTATGATGATTGATAAATCGGCTTTGCTTGGCTCAAATTCCTTTGGCGAGAGTAAAAAGCTATTTACAGATGTGCTAAAAAAGACCCACAAGCTGAACTCGTCAAAGAGCGGTCTTGCGTCGGTTGGCTCACCGAGTATGCTTTGTGTATATGAGGCGGCTGCGGGCTTTGACCGTGTAACGATGGAGCCTGTAAGTAATGTAAATCTGCTTCTTGGTGCGGTTCGGGGAACGGCTCCTCGCATCTGGGGCTCGCATGTGCCTGTAGACTGGTATTTCGGAGAGCCGAACGATATGGTCAAGGCTAAAAAGTTTATGATTGCTATGCAACTTTTATACATAAATGGTGCGGACTATATCTATACCGAGAATTCAATCTTCAAGACAAATGCGTTCTCAAGAGAGGATTGGGACGATGCCTTCTGCATAAAAAACCGTGAATATTTAAGAGAGTTCTATGATTATACAATAAGAACTCCCCGTGTCGGCGAGCTTGTTGTCGACCAGGCGGTTGTCTACGGCAACAACGAATATTTTATGTGGCAGTACGACGACAGAATGGCGGAGCTTGGTGAGAATCATGATTGGGATATAAAAATCTGGGGCAAATGGGAAGAGAACGAATATCAAAAGGCTTGGCGGGCAGTTGATGCGTGGCTTCCTCGGGCAGAGCATCAAAATCCGAAAGAGGACCCTGTGAACAAGTATCTCTTCAGCGGAACACCTTATGGTGCGACCGATATTATTCCATACGAGGCAGACTATAACAAATACCGTTCGCTCGCATTCCTTGGTTGGAACACATGGGAAAATCCGCTCAAGGATAAGCTCTCGGCATATGTAAACGGCGGAGGACATCTGTTTATCAGTCTTTGCCACTTTAATAAGACCGACAGATGCGATATGCCTATGGAATATGCAGACAATGAAACAGTAGCAGAGCTTACGGGAGTTATGCCGATGGGTGAAGACTTTGCCCCGAGAGGTCATATTACATTCAATGACGGAAGGGTAATAGATGTTACCTCTGATATGAGGGTGAGAAGATGCAAAGCTGTCTCTGCAGAAATAGTTGCCCGCGACGACAACGGAGAGGGAGTTATCTTCAAGACTGAAAAAAATGGCGGGGTTGTATACTTTGGTGCGTTTGCCGAACACTTCTCCTGCGACTGGGCGATTGCAACAGCGGTCAGAGTTCTTGAAATAATGGGAGATGAAAATGCTCAAGCGGTTTGCGACAACCCCAACATCGCATTTGCAATGAGAAATCAGGCAGACGGCGGAGTTGTGCTCGATGTAATGAATGTGAACAGTGCTGACGATGATGATGTTTTGCAGAAGTACACGATTTCCGTAACAAAAGACGGGAAGACCCAAAGCGTGAGCGGTTCTGTCCGCCCCGCCGAGGTAAAGAGAATAAAATTATAATAGCTATACAATAAATGGCGGGTGTTCCGTATCGGGGCACTCGCTGTTTTTTTGTGTGGTTGTAACCAAAAACGGTGATTTGCGTATATTGGTAATAGATAATACTCAAGGCTATCTCGGGGGTGCGTGGGAATGTTCATAAGAGGTTGCGGATGCAAGAAAAAGCGTCGGTTCCCGTTCGGCTCGCTCTTAATTGCGTTGGGGATTGGAATTCTTATCGCATACATAATTCCTTATTATGCTCTGATAAGTATGCTGGGTATCAGTCTTGTTATACTTGGGATTTGGTTTATCTGCAAAAAATGACAGTTGCCCGAGGTGTGCCCGACACCGAGGACGACAGATATAAATATTGCGGGCAGAAAAGGAGAGGTTTTATGCAGGTTGTAGTTGTAAAAGCACCGAAAATGCTGAAGGGGTTAATCAGAGTTATTTTCAGAATGAAAAAACCCGAGAAGATTGAAACGCTTTAGACGGGTAATATTGTAAAACATCACCCCATATATTTTATGGGGTGATGTTTTTTGATTAGCTCTAAGGAAAAGATAGAAATTTTTATTATGGTGCTTTTGATGTTGTCGCTTCTTGTGCTGAACCTTGCCGTTCGTGAGGCGTGGGAGGATATGAGTGTGAGGATGCCTCTGCCGTATACGGCAGAGGAGCGTATGCTTGAGCTTTAAAGCTATTTTAAATCTATCCTTTCAAATTCAACCTTTACAGATTTTCCGTATTCGGTGGGGGACATTCCCGTGAGCTGTTTGAAGCGTTTGGAAAACAGATGTATCGTATCAAAGCCAAGATATGCAGAAATTTGAGATATGTTATATCCGCCCTCTCTTATCATAACTTTGGCAATATCAATCTTCATTTTTGAAAAATGGGTAATAACGCCCTCGCCCATACGCTCTTTGAAAAGAGTTTTGAGACCTGTTATGCTTATCCCTGCTGCATCTGCTACCTGAGACAGGGTAAGCTTTTGGCGGATGTTGTCCCGAAGATAAGAGAGAACCCCGCTGATAACATCGCTGTCAATCCCTCGTTTTATTGTCGTGCTGGACCGTTGTATCTCGCCAAAATTCCGATATAGCGAAATCAAAAGCTGTTCAAGTGAGGTCGAAATCATCTGCTCTGCCCCAAAGAGAGGTGATTCCCTTCTTGTAAGATGCTTAAGAAAGGTATCCTCAAGCGGCGACGAGAAGCTTTGGGTGGTTTCCTCTATTATTTCTGCTAAAAGATGCTTTTCTATATCCGAAAGCGGGAGAATTCTCTTTTTGAAAAAATCCATAGACGGAGAGGCGCAGAAAAACGAAATAATTATTATATTTGGTGCAACCACACCGTTTGCACGCAAATTGTGATATTCCCCCGGCTCGTGGAAGGCGAGGTTGCCTTGCTCGAGTACCTTTGTCTCGTTTCCCATATTGATTTCTATTTCGCCCTTGTCGACATAGACTATTTCCCAGAAATCGTGTGACTCGCCTACAAATGAGTAGTCCTTTTCATATTCAAAATAGTGAACCGTTACAATCTTGTTTATATTGAAAACCTTCTTTAAGGTGGTGGCTGAAAACTCCATAATGTACCCCCCTTCTTCTGTGTTGGTTACAGTATAACACACTTTGACTGATTTTGCAAACTTTTTGTCCTAAAAGATAAAGATTTTTATAAAATATAATGATATAGTATTATATAAAGAAAACAAATATACCCAGATGGAGGCAGAAAATATGAAGGTTTTAGTAACAGGCGGTGCCGGCTACATCGGCAGTCACACCTCGGTTCAGCTTTTGGAAGCGGGTTACGAGGTTGTTATTATAGACAATCTTTCAAACAGCTCTAAAGAGGCGGTTGTCAGAATAGGTGAGCTTGCAGGAAAAGATGCTGTGTTTTATGAGGCGGATCTCAGAGACGAGGCGGTGCTTGACAAAATCTTTACCGAGCATAAAATTGATTCGGTTATACATTTTGCGGGGCTTAAGGCTGTGGGCGAGTCGGTTGAGAAATCGCTTATGTATTATGAAAACAATATTGGCAGTACAATTAGCCTTTGCAAGGCTATGACAAAGTATGGTGTGAAAAAGCTTGTATTCAGTTCCTCGGCGACGGTTTACGGTATGCCGAAAACTGTTCCGATTAAAGAGGATTTTCCGCTTTCCTGCACCAATCCGTATGGCAGAACAAAGCTTATGATAGAGGAAATTCTTCGCGATCTTTATGTATCGGATAATGAATGGGATATTGCTCTGCTTAGATATTTCAACCCTGTGGGTGCACATAAAAGCGGAAGAATAGGCGAGGACCCCAAGGATATTCCAAACAATCTTATGCCATATATCTCTCAGGTTGCAATCGGCAGACTTGAGTATTTGCGTGTGTTCGGCAATGACTATGATACTCCTGACGGAACGGGTGTCCGTGACTATATCCATGTTGAAGATTTGGCGTCGGGACATCTTAAGGCACTTGAAAAGCTTGAGAGCAATCCCGGTGTTGTAGTATATAACCTCGGAACGGGCAACGGTTACAGTGTGCTTGAAATGAGAGAGGCGTTTGAAAAGGCTTGCGGAAGACCCGTGCCGTTTAAGATTTGTGACCGCCGTCCCGGTGATATTGCAACCTGTTATGCAGACCCGTCGCTTGCGGAAAAGGAGCTTGGTTTCGTTGCAAAGAGGGGTATAGCCGAGATGTGCGAGGATACATGGCGTTGGCAACAACAAAATCCGAACGGATACGATAAATAAAATTTAAAGGAGAGAAAAAAATGAGAAAAACTACTTTAATTGCACTTGCTGCAGGAATGGGAAGTCGCTTCGGCGGATTGAAACAGATGGAACCGGTTACAGATAAAGGCTCTGTGCTTCTTGATTTTTCGGTTTACGATGCCAGAGAAGCGGGCTTTGATAAGGTTGTATTTGTTATAAAAGAAGCAATGTACGAGGATTTTAAAAAGGTCGTTGGCGACAAAATAGAGGGTATTGAGGTTGATTATGTTTTCCAGGAAATGGATTCTTTGCCTGCGGGCAGAACCAAGCCCTGGGGCACAGGCCACGCAATCCTCTGCTGCAGAGATAAAGTGAACGAGCCGTTTGCAGTAATAAATGCAGACGACTATTACGGCAGAAACGCATACAAGGAATTGCACGAGCATTTAGTAAATGCAGAGGGACTGGACCTTGCTATGGTTGCGTTTGACCTCAAAAATACCGTTACTGAAAATGGTTCAGTTGCAAGAGGCGTTTGCGAAATCGAGAACGGATACCTAAAGACGATTACCGAAAGAACCAAGATTAAGGATTTCAAATATACCGAGGATGAGGAAACATGGTATCCCCTTCCCGAGGATACTCAGGTTTCTATGAATTTGTGGGGCTTTACACCCGATATCTTTGATGTGCTTGAAAAGCATTTTGACGAGTTCCGCAAGGAATGTAAAAACCCGCTCAAGGACGAATTCTTCCTGCCGCTCACCGTTGATATGATTATCAAGAAGGGTATTGGCTCGGTTAAGGCGTTTAACTGCAAGGACAAGTGGTACGGTATGACCTATCGCGAGGATATGGACTCGGTTAAAGAGGCTATGAATCGTATGATAGGGGAGGGACATTATAATGGACTTTAATCTTGAACAGGTATGTTCAAAGTTTAAAATTGACGGACATTATATAAGTGCTCTGCCTTATGGAGAAGGGCATATAAACGATACATATCTTGTTAACACGACAGGTATGCGTTATATTCTGCAGAGGGTAAATGACAGTGTTTTCAAAAAGCCAGAAAAGGTAATCGAAAATGTTAAAAAGGTTACCGATTTTATGCACAAAAAAATTCTGGAGAATTGCGGGGACCCATACAGAGAAACCTTGACATTGGTTTTAACAAAGGACGAAAAGGGATATTATATTGACGAAAACGGAGACCTTTTCCGTATGTATGTATTTATTGACCACGCGATATGCTACCAGATTGTTGAGAATGCGGAGGTGTTTTATCAGGCGGCAAGGGCATTCGGAAAATTCCAGAATATGCTGCGCGAATTCCCTGCGGACGAGCTGTTTGAGACTATACCTAAATTTCATGATACCGTAGACAGATACAGAATTTTTAAAGAGGCGGTCAAGGCAGATAAGGTCGGCCGTTTAAATTCAGTAAAATCAGAAGTTGAGTTCGCTATGGGACGCGAGGCAGATGCGGGCATTATTATGCAGGCTCTCTCAAACAAAGAGATTCCTCTTCGTGTTACCCATAACGATACAAAGCTTAATAATGTTATGATTGACGACAGCACGGGAGAGGGTGTTTGCGTAATTGACCTTGATACGGTTATGCCAGGCTCAATGCTGTTTGACTACGGCGACTCTATCAGATTTGGTGCCAGCACAGCCGCAGAGGATGAGCTTGACCTTGATAAGGTAAATATGGATTTGAATCTGTTTGAGGAATATACAAGGGGATATCTTGAAGAACTCGGGGACAGTATCACCAAGAAAGAGGCAGAGCTTCTGCCAATGTCTGCAAAGCTTATGACGCTTGAGTGCGGTGTAAGATTTTTGACAGATTATCTTGATGGCGACAACTATTTCAAAATTCACAGACCCGACCATAATCTCGACAGAGCAAGAACACAGTTTAAGCTCGTAGCTGATATGGAAGCCAAGATGGACAAAATGAAAGAAATTGTTGCAAAACATTATAAAGGATAAAAGCTTAAACGATGGCTCGTAGGTGGTATTAAAATGAAAGCTATAATCAATGGAAAAATCATTTTGAAGGACCGCATTGTTGAAAATGCCGGACTTCTTTACTCCGATGTCATAGAGGGGATTGTTCAGGCGGACAACCTCCCGAGCGGGGCGGAGATCATTGACGCAAAAGGCGGATTTATCTCTCCGGGGTTTATTGATTTGCATATTCATGGATATCTTGGCAAGGATGTTTGCGACGGGGAAGAGGAGAGTATAAGAACCATATCAAAAGGTCTTGTCGAAAACGGGGTTACGGGCTATCTGCCGACGACTATGACTGTCGATATGAAGGTAATAAAAAAGGCTCTTGAGGTTTTAAGAGCTCTCAAGGAGGAGAGCAAGACCTGGGACGGCAGTGAGATACTCGGATGCCACGCGGAGGGGCCTTTTATCAGCGAATCTAAAAAAGGTGCCCAAAATGCCGAATACATCTTAAAGCCTGACGCTGAATTCGTTAAGGAATATGCTGATATTATCAAAATAATATCACTCGCCCCAGAAACGGATTTAAATGATTTTGAGGAAATAAGAAAAATCAACAGGGATACAGATGTACTCGTATCTATGGGACATACATCTGCAGATTATGAAACTGCTATGAAAAGCACACAGGCAGGCGTTGGACATGTTACCCATCTCTTTAACGCAATGACTCCGCTTGCACATCGTGCTCCCGGCGTTATTACCGCCGCCTTTAATGCGGATGTGAGCTGTGAACTAATCGTAGATACATTTCATGTATCGCCAAGCCTTTACGATATGATATATAAACTTAAAGGCAGAAAGCTTTGCTTTATTACAGACTGCCTGCCGGCGGGCGGACTTCCGTACGGCGAATATACTCTCGGCGGACAGAAGATTATCTACAGGGATATTGTTTGCAGGCTTGAAGACGGCACAATTTCGGGAAGCGTACTGCGGCTTAACAGAGGCGTTTGGAATGTCTGGACAAATTCAAGCATTCCGCTTTGGGAATGTGTTAACTGTGCATCATTAAATCCTGCAGCTGCAATAGGAATAGCGGACAAGAAAGGTTCGCTTGATGTTGGTAAGGATGCCGATATAGTCATTCTGGACAATGAATTTAATGTGCAGAAAACGATTATAAAGGGAGAGAAGAAATATGAATTTAAAGGTTAATGCAAAACTGGATTTGGACTTTGCTCCTCTGTCGGTTGTATGCAGAGATATGAGAGAAGCTACAAAGGATGACGGACAGGATATTATTGTTGCTATTGAAAGAAACAAGGGCTATACCGTTACTTATAAAACAAGAGTATTCCCTGACGGAAGCGGTCACGATGAAGAGAATTTTAAATTTATAGAAAGAATGACAAAGTCTCTTTTATGGGTTGCAGGCGGATTTAAGATTTATATCGCAGGAAGCGATGTAATTGCAGAAAAAATTAAGGAAGCATATACCTATGACGGACTTCGTGACTTTGATGTAAAGTTTATGGAGAGGGTTTATGAAGAAAAGTTTGAGGTGATTTCCTGTGCGTTAAAGGATGCACCCGAGGATAAATCTGCTGCGGCTCCGATAGGAAGACACCTTGAGGGTTGCAGAATTGGCTTTGATGCAGGTGGCAGCGACAGAAAGGTTAGTGCAGTTATTGATGGTGAAAGTGTATATTCAGAAGAGGTTGTTTGGTTCCCTAAAACGAATTCAGACCCCGACTATCACTTTGACGGGATTTTAAATGCTATGAAAACAGCGGCTTCGCATATGCCGAGAGTAGACGCTATTGGTGTATCAAGTGCGGGTGTGTATGTGGATAACCGCATTATGGTTGCTTCGCTTTTCTTAAAGGTAAGCGATGACGACTTTGATAAGAAAGTTAAGAATATGTATCTTGATGTTGCAAAAGAAATCGGTGAAAATATCCCGATTGAGGTTGCGAATGATGGTGATGTTACGGCACTTGCGGGTGCAATGGATTTAAATGACAACGCTGTTCTGGGTGTCGCAATGGGCACATCTGAAGCGGGCGGATATGTTGACCCCCAAGGCAATATTACAGGCTGGCTCAACGAGCTTGCGTTTGTTCCCGTTGATTATAATGAGAAGGCAATGGTTGACGAATGGTCAGGGGATTATGGATGCGGCGTTAAGTATTTCTCGCAGGACGGAGTAATTAAACTCGCTCCCTTTGCGGGGATTGAGATTGACGAAACACTTTCTCCTGCAGAAAAGCTTAAGGTTGTTCAGGGCTTGATGGAAAAGGGCGACCAAAGGGCTGCTGATATCTATAATACAATCGGTGCGTACTTTGGATATGCTATTGCTTTTTATTCTGAATTCTACGATATTAAGCATGTTTTGATTATGGGCAGGGTTACATCAGGCGAGGGCGGAGCCATTGTCCTTGAAAGAGCACAAGAGGTTTTAGATGCTGAATTTCCTGAACTTGCAAAGAAAATCGAGCTTCACATTCCTGACGAAAACTCACGCAGAGTTGGTCAGTCTGTTGCAGCTGCAAGCTTGCCTGAAATTAAACAATAGGTACATATAATTAAAAATCACTTCATATTTATATGTGAGGTGATTTTTTTGTTTACGGCAATAAAAAAGAGAACTGTTATTTTATGTTTTTTAGCTTTGCTTTTTTTGTCGGTGGGGCTTGGAATTTACGGGGCTTTCACAGAAAAAGATGTTATTGTCAAGACAAGCAAAGCAGTAGTCGGCGGCGTTTCGGACAGAATAATTCTGCTCGATCCGGGCCACGGAGGTGCTGATGCAGGGGCTTCTGCAAACGGAATTTCGGAAAAGGATGTAAATTTAAGCGTCGCAAAGGAGCTTAAAGCCTGCATAGAGGAGCTTGGCGGAAAAGTTATAATGACAAGGGAAGAGGATTGCTCGACGGCAGACGGAAGTGAGAACGGTTCCTGGAAGGTTGCAGACCTGAAAAAAAGAAAGGCAATGGCAGACGAGACGGGGGCAGATATATTTGTAAGCGTTCATATGAATAAATTCCCTCAGGAAAAGTATAAGGGGGCACAGGTGTTTTATTCTGCTGACGATGAAGAGAGCCGTCGCCTCGGCGAGATAATTCAAAGAACGCTGCCCGAAATATTGTGTGATGGTAATACCCGCTCTGCCAAACCAAGCGACGGAAGTATATTTATATTAAAGAACACAAACATTCCGTCAGTTATAGTTGAATGCGGTTTTATTTCAAATGTTGAGGAGGCAGAAAAACTAAAGGATGCAAATTATCAAAAAACAATAGCGGGTGCAATCTGTACGGGGATAGAGAGATATTTTAATCAAAACAGTGAAATATAAGAATTGGAGGTGCATTGCACCTCCAATTCTTATCATATTGTAAAAAAACAGGTTTAAAGTAATTATAATATCCGAATAAATAGAATAAATAAGGTAATAATTAGTAATACAAAGGACTCTGAAAAAGATATTTTAACGATATAAAAAATGTGCACATAAATTTGAGAGAGGAGGATAGGTTCTTTTGGTGATTATTTTATAAAAATAATTGTTGACATTGTGCAAATAAGGTGATATAATAAACAAGTCTCACACGCAAGAGACCTTATCACAAGCTCTTCAAAATACTTTAGAAAAATTTTTGAAAAAGTTTAAAAAAAGTGTTGACAAGACATAAAATCTGTGATATGATAGTCAGGCTGTCGCAAAAAAGGTGGCAAGCTTAAGCGGATGTAGGGACGGGCGTTCCCGACGGTCCGCGAGGATGATGTTTGAAAAGTAAACAGTGAGAAAGCGGTAGCAGATACTGTTCAGAGGAACAGACTGTTACGACAATTGCACAAGGTTTTAGGACCTTGTCAATTCCAAAAGTTTTAACGA
>JAZNHF010000012.1:0-60293 GCA_045576835.1 Clostridia bacterium | reverse complement strand
CCCCTGCCCCCTCAGTCTTGAGGGGGAATTAGTTGTTGTTGGGGCTTCGCCCCAACGCCCCCAAAAGGAGGAAGATACTCCCCCTGACCCCCTCACTCTTGAGGGGGAATTAGTTGTTGTTGGGGCTTCGCCCCAACGCCCCCAAAAGGAGGAAGATACTCCCCCTGACCCCCTCACTCTTGAGGGGGAAATTAGTTACCACAAGAGAAAGGATTTGATTTTGATGTCAGAACTTACAAATCGTGCAGCTTATCTTCAAGGATTGGCTGACGGGCTTAAACTTGATACCGAGAAAGCAGAGGGTAAGCTTATTTCAGAGCTTATTGCACTTGTTTCGGATATGACACAGGAGCTTGAGGCACTTGATGATGAACAAGCATTTGTTGCTGATAAAATTGACGAGATTGAAGATGTTATCGAAATTCTCGGTGATGATATTTACGGCGACGACTATGACGATGAGGATGTTTACACACTTGTTTGCGAAAACTGCGGCGAGGAAATTGATTTTACAGCTGATGACCTTGACGATATAGCAAATGGTGACTTCATCTGCCCCGAATGCGGTGAGGCTATAGAGCTTGATTTTGACGAATGTGAATGCGGTTGCGATTGTGATTGTGATTGCGAACATTAAAAAAGACGCGAAGAAGCAATGTCATTAAGTTAAGATGATATTGACATAGGTGGAACGAGTAAAGAGTTTGAAATCATATTGGTTTCAGGCTCTTTTTCGTTAATATTATAATTTGTAGTATGGCAAACAGGCAGATAAAAAATCTGCCTTGAACAATGGACTTTTTTCAGAATTTATGCTACTCTGTATTTGAAGCTCACAGCTGATTGATACCTTATGGTGCGAATATACTTCTAATTACATTGGTTCACCTTAACTAAAAATTTTAGTTAAGGTAAACCGCACAAAATGTGTAATTTGTCAAGTCTTTTTTTAAATTATTTTAAATATTACAAAACAAAAAGAACCAAGTTTATTTCTAAACTCGATTCTTTTTGTTTGTCTTAACTTAATGACATTGCGCGAAGAAGTGCTTTTTTCAATGAAGCGTTCCTGTCGGAATATGTTTTGATTATTTATATTTTTTTCCTGTTTCAACTAATGTATTAATGAAGAGTTTTGTTGCTGTCGAAATATACTTCTCACGGTTATAATATATTGCTGTTTCTTTCTCGGTAAAATGGACAGGTATGTCTATTATTTTTCTTAATGAAATATTGTCCGTGATAAAATCCTTCCAACTGAGAGACGGAACTAAAGATATGCCTATATTAAGTTCTACGCATTTTAATATATAATCAATTTCATCGCAATAAATTGCAACATCAGGATCAAAATTCTTTAAGTTGCATATTGCCTTTGTCTGGTGGTAAAGGCCGTTATTTTTGCCATAAGTGACAAATTTTTCGTGCTTTAAATCTTCAATATATATATTTTTTTTCTTTGACAGATGATGTTCTTTTGAAACAGCTAAAAACATTTTGTCAGATAAAAGTTCAATTTCTGCTATTTCTTTGGCATAGCTCATATTATCAGTAATGACCAAATCGTAATCTTTTAAGCTACCGTTTAAGTCATAGTCAATTGTAAATGATACATTGGGATATTCCTGACAGTATTTTTTTACTGCATTTAAAACAACTGCTCTTGCTGAAATAGCAAGCAAATTAATATGCCCGGATACTTCATCATCGTTAATCTCTTTTTTTGCATCATTTAACATTGTTAGTGCCGGTTTTATACTCAGATAGATGCGGTTTCCCTGCTCGTTCAGATATACGCCGTTTGTTCGTCTGTCAAAAAGTTTTTTTCCTAATTCTTCTTCAAGTCTTTTTATGGCTTGTGAAATACTTGTTCTTGGAACACCAAATTCTTCTGCAGTCTTGGCAAAATTTTCGGTTTCTGCTGCTCGGCAAAAATATTTAAGTTGCAAAAGCTCCATAATCTACACTTATAATTAATTCCAACCTAAAAAGAGGGTGGCTTAATTGTTTCTCCTTCCGTATCACACTAATAAAGAGCGAAGAAGAATTTCTTGAAAAGGAATTGAATGGCTATCGTGAGTATAAGCAAAAAGTTAAATATTGATTTATGCCTTTTGTTTGGTAATATTAAAACTAATTTCAATTTGCTTTGTTGATACTTTTGAAAATGGCGGCAAAATCGATTGACGCACATCTTGCGATATGTTAGAATAGCCACACATGCAGAAAGCCGAAAAGAATTATCGGCAAAATCGGCAGAACTTGGAAGACTCAAAAAGCGTAAGAATGAGTTGGAATCTTTGTTCGAACGACTGTATGAAGATAATGTGCTGGGACGAATTACAGATGACCAATTCCGTATGCTGTCGGGCGGCTACACATCAGAGCAAAAAGATGTAGAATTACGGATACCTGAGTTGTAAGATGAAATCGAAGCACTCAAATATGCTGCCACAAACACGGACAAGTTCATTGCACTGGCTAAGAAGTATATTCACATCAAGGAACTTACACCAGAAGTATTATTGACCTTCGTATCCAAGATTGTTATACACGAACGAAGTGAAAAGCGGTCGAAAAGTGCAACACGGCATATCGATATATATTTCACTCACATAGGAAATACAGGTCAAATTTAAGGCAAAGGAAAAGGGTGAACAGCCTAGACTGTTCACCCAACTTCCGCACCTGTTAGAATGTTTCACTAAACATCCCTTAGAGAAACACCCCAAGGCGTCTTTTTTTCGCTATATTATCCGTGTGGTGTGACGGGTTACATGACAGCTTATATTTACTGCACACGGCAGACCTGCAATATGAGTTGGGTAGGTTTCTATATTAACTCCAAGGGCAGTTGTTTTGCCACCAAAGCCCTGAGGACCGATATTGAGCTTATTTACCCTTTCTAAAATTTCGCGTTCCATTTCTGCGTAAAATTCGTCCGCGTTCGGGGTGTCTACCTCCCGAAGCAGTGCAGCCTTTGCAAGCATTGCGGATTTTTCAAAGCTTCCGCCGATGCCTACCCCGACCACAATCGGCGGACAAGGGTTACTGCCGGCTTTTTTTACAGTATCAACCACAAAATCCATTATTCCCTCTGCACCATCAGAGGGTTTTAACATTTTTATTCTGCTCATATTTTCGCTGCCAAAGCCTTTCGGTGCAATCGTTATTTCGACCCTGTCGCCGTCTGTTATTTCGCTATAAATTATTGCGGGGGTATTATCGCCCGTATTTACACGACGGACAGGGTCTTCTACAACGGATTTTCGTAAATAACCTTTTTTGTAACCTTCTCTTACGCCCTGATTGATTGCGTCCTGCAACGAACCGCCGATAAAATGAACATCCTGACCAATCTTCAGGAATATAATTGCCATACCTGTATCCTGACATATCGGCATTTCTTCACATCTTGCAATATCTGCATTTTTTAATATATTTTGAAGCATTGTTTTTGCAACAGGGTCTGTTTCTGATTCAAGACCGCGTTGTAGGGCGAATTCTATATCCTGATTTAAATTACAATTTGCATTTATACACATTTCGCAGACTGTATCAGTAATTGTTTTTACATCAATTTCTCGCATATAATCACTTCCAAAATTTTGCTTGTTTCTTTATTTTAACATAACAACAAAAAAAATTCAACAAAAAAAGACTTGTCAATATAAATTAAAAATTTACATTGCAAAGTCTTTGTTTCGTAAACTGTCATTTATCAACAACAAGAAATGACTATACGGCACGGTTAACCTTACCACTTCTTAAACATCTTGTGCAAGCATACACCTTTGTAGGAGCACCGTCAACAATAGCCTTAACTCGTCTGATGTTGGGCTTCCAAGCTTTATTTGCTCTGCGGTGTGAGTGAGAAACCTTAATACCAAATGTAACGCCTTTTCCGCAAATTTCGCATTTTGCCATATAGATACACCTCCTTAAATTTATAACAAAATATTCAACTTGATATATTATAACAGAAACATTTACAGATTGCAAGCATTTTTTTCAAAAAAATAAATTTTTTCGTAAAAATTCTAATTGCAAATTATATCCTTTAATAGTATAATAGAGCTTGAGATATAGCGTAATTACTTTTATTTATAAAATAAATTAAAAGAGGTGCTTACAAAATTGGAAACATACAGTGTTGAATTAAATAAAATTGTTAATACTATGAAGCTCGAAAAGTTATACTATCCCGAGAGAGAGGTTATGATTACAACTGCCGACCTTAACCGTCCCGGACTTCAGATTGCGGGATTTTTTGATTATTTTGATGCAAGTCGTATTCAGGTAATCGGTATGGTTGAGACGACATATCTCTCGACACTTACATCAGAGGGTAAGTACAACGCTCTGAAAAAGCTTTTTGAGAAAAATGTGAGTGCGTTTATTCTGACAAGAAACGGTAACGCTTCTCCCGAAATGATGAAGCTTGCCGAGGAATTTGATACTCCTGTGCTCAGAACCCCTCAAACAACATCCAACTTTACAAGTGCACTTAATGCTTTCCTTAATGTTGAGCTTGCACCAAGAATTACAAGACACGGTGTTTTGGTTGAGGTTTACGGTCAGGGAGTATTTATTATGGGTGAAAGCGGTGTCGGTAAAAGCGAGGCAGCAGTCGAGCTTATCAAGAGAGGGCATCGCCTTGTCGCAGACGATGCCGTTGAGATAAAAAAGGTTTCCTCAATCTCGCTTGTTGGATATTCACCGGACATTATAAGACATTTTATTGAGATACGAGGCATAGGTATAGTTGATGTAAAAAATATATTTGGTATGGGTGCGGTAAAGGAATCTGAAAAGATTGACCTTATAATTCACCTCGAAACATGGGAACAGGGAAAGCAATACGACAGACTTGGGCTTGTTGATGAATACACCAACATTCTCGGACTTGATATTCCGTCGCTTACTATCCCTGTCAGACCCGGCAGAAACCTTGCCGTAATATTTGAAGTTGCCGCGATGAATAACAGACAGAAAAAGATGGGTTACAATGCTGCAGAAGAGCTCAATCGCAGACTTGCAGAGCATCTCAGCGAATTGAACAACGGTTAATACTGTATTTTTAGGGGGCTTAATATTTTATGCTGAATAATATTCTTCCGCAACTCAATGCTATCCTTGGCGAGGGCTCTCTCTCTCTTAATGAGCCTATGTGCAAGCATACCACCTTTAAAATCGGTGGACCTGCAGATGTTTTGGTTGAGCCTGAAAGCACTTTGCAGATTGCTGAATTGATAAGGCTCTGCAAGGAAAACGCTGTTCCGTATTTTATAATGGGGAACGGCTCTAATATTTTGGTTTCTGACAAGGGAATAAGAGGGGTTGTTATTAAAATTGCAAACAATCTTTCTTATTGCTCGGTTGACGGGAACATTATTACGGCAGAGTGCGGAATAAAGCTGTCAAGACTTGCTAATTTTGCACTCAATAATTCACTGACGGGGCTTGAGTTTGCATCGGGAATTCCGGGCACACTCGGCGGAGCTGTTTTTATGAATGCGGGTGCTTATGGCGGTGAGATGAAGGATGTCATAAAGTCGGTAACCTATCTTGATACAATAGACGGAACTATTTATGATATTACCGCTGATATGTGTGATTTTGGTTACAGAAAGAGTGTATTTTCAAATAAGTATTCTGTTATTTTAAAGGCGATTATGGAGCTTGAGGTTGGCGACCCGCAAGAAATCAAGGCGACTATGAGTAATTTGGCGACAAAAAGAAACGAAAAGCAACCTGTCGACAAGCCGAGTGCAGGCAGTACATTTAAAAGACCTGCGGGATATTTTGCAGGGACTATGATTGAAGAATGCGGGCTTAAGGGCTATAAAATCGGCGGAGCAGAGGTATCTGTTAAGCATGCGGGGTTTATTATAAATTCGGGAGATGCGACCGCAAAAGATGTACTTGAGCTTATTGAGTATGTCCGCAATACAGTTATGCAAAGGTTTGGAGTTGAGCTTGAACCTGAAGTCAGGCTTGTAGGGGAGTTTTAAATATGAAAACTTTTTCGGGGCTTACAAAAGAGGAATTATACAAAAACAATAACGAAAATCCTTGTTGCGATAATGCAGAGCTTCTGGGAATGCTTCTGTTTGGTGCACTTATTTCTGACATTGAGATTAAATTTGTATCGGAAAGCTCTGATGTTCTTGGCAGATATACAACTATTTGTGATAATCTTGGCATTAAAATCGACAAGCTTATAAAGGGTAATTCTTCAACCCGTAATTTTGCGATTATTTCAGATGCAGATACAATTACAAATATCCTTGAGATGTTTAATTTAAAAGACAACTCTACAGGTAAAATTTTATACCGTATTTCTTCGTTTGTATTTGACAACGAGTGTTGTTGCCGTGCTTTTTCAAAGGGTGCATTCCTGGGCGGCGGAAGTGTTATTGATCCGTATAAAAATTATAATATGGAAATTGTCACCTCGCACGAGAGCGTATGCGGTGAATTTGCAAATCTTCTTTTAAGAGTGGGATTTGGTTTTAAATCGGTTATAAGAAAAAAGAAATATGTTTTATATACAAAAAACAGCGAGGTAATTGCTGATTTTCTTACATATATTGGTGCTTATAAAGCGCAAATGGAACTTCTTAACATAAAAATAGAAAAAGAAATCAGGAATGATTTTAATCGTTCTGTCAACAGTGAAACGGCAAATCTTGACAAAACGATAGAAGCATCTGTTAAACAGATACAAGCAATAGAACATATTGATAAAGAAATTGGAATTGATAATCTACCCGACGAGCTTCGGGATATTGCAAGGCTCAGACTTAAATTCAGGTCCGCAAGCCTTACTGACCTTGGAAAGCATTTGACGCCTCCGCTCGGTAAATCGGGGGTAAACCACAGATTGAAGAAGATTATTTCAATAGCAGAGGAGAATTCCCTGGCAAAAGAGGAGTGAACTACAAATGGCATTTGCACACCTGCATACCCACACGGCATATAGTCTGCTCGACGGTGAGGGTACAATAGAAAAGTTAATAAAAAGGGCGTCAGGTCTTGGTCAAACATCTATGGCTATTACTGACCATGGAAATATGTACGGCGTAATTGACTTTTACGAGTGTGCAAAAGAAAACGGAGTTAAACCGATTATTGGGTGTGAGGTATATGTTGCAGCACGCTCGAGGTTTGATAAAACGCATGAGCTTGATTCGCAGAGCAGCCATTTGATTTTGCTTGCGGAAAATAACACGGGTTATCACAACCTTATGAAGCTTGTGTCTATGGGCTTTACAGAGGGCTTTTATTACAGACCGAGAATTGATATGGAAATTCTCAAGCAATACAGCGAGGGAATAATTGCTATGAGTGCCTGTATGGCTGGCGTACTGTCGAGACAAATTCTCTCGGATAATTACGACGAGGCGAAGAGGAGAGCACAAGAATTTGTCGGAATATTCGGCAAGGACAGATATTTTATTGAAATTCAGGACCACGGAATATTAGAACAAAAAAAGCTTAATCGTGACTTGCTCTCTATCGCAAGAGAGCTTGGACTTGATGTTGTTGCAACAAACGATGTTCATTATCCAACCTGTGCTGATGCAGAGTATCAGGATGTTTTAATGTGCATACAGATGGGTAAAACGGTTGATGATGAGGATAGAATGAAGATGTCTACCGACCAGCTGTATTTGAAATCCGAGGAGGAAATGCGAGAGCTTTTTGCATATATCCCCGAGGCGATTGAAAACACGCAACGCATCGCAGACAGATGTAATGTTGATATTGAATTTGGCAAGCTTCATTTGCCTAAATTTGAGCTTCCGAGCGGATATACCTCGGCGGAGTATTTGCGTTCCCTTGTTGAAGAGGGATTGAGGGAGCGTTATCCCGATGATGACGGAAGCGTAAGAGAAAGAATGGATTATGAGCTTAAAACGATTGAGCTTATGGGATATGTCGACTATTTTCTTATTGTTTGGGATTTTATAAATTATGCAAGAAAGAACGGTATAATGGTTGGACCCGGAAGAGGAAGTGCAGCGGGCAGCGTCGTATCGTATTGCTTGCACATAACCAATGTTGACCCTATAAAATACGGCTTAATTTTTGAGAGGTTTTTAAACCCCGAGCGTGTAAGTATGCCCGATATTGATATTGACTTTTGTTACGAGCGGCGTGGCGAGGTCATCGACTATGTAAACAAAAAATATGGCGAGGATAATGTTGCACAGATTGTTACCTTTGGTACGATGGCGGCAAGACTTGCGATAAGAGATGTCGGTCGTGCACTTAATGTTCCGTATGGTGTGGTTGATGAGGTTGCAAAACAGGTGCCGATGGAACTGAAAATGACCATTGAAAAGGCTATTACTGTAAATTATAAGTTAAAAGAGCTTTATGACGGAAGCGAGCAGATAAAAAAGCTTATAGATACTGCAATCGAGCTTGAGGGTCTTCCAAGGCATACCTCAACCCACGCGGCAGGTGTTGTTATCACAAGCGGTGGAATACAAAACTATGTTCCGCTTCAAAAGAATGATGATGTTATAACCACTCAATTTACAATGACCACAATCGAGAGATTGGGACTTTTGAAAATGGACTTTTTGGGACTTCGTACCCTTACTGTTATAAGAGATGCTATTGACAGCATCAAGGCTCAATACGGAATAGAGGTTGATTTTGACAGGCTGAATATGGATGATTGCGATGTTTATAATATGATTTCTGCAGGCGAGACAGACGGCGTATTTCAGCTCGAGAGTTCAGGTATGAAGCAATTTATGAAGGAATTAAAGCCAAACTCTCTCGAGGATGTTATTGCCGGGATTTCGCTTTACAGACCCGGACCTATGGATTCTATACCTGTATATGTTGCAAACAAAAACAACCCTGATAATGTAAAATACAAGCATCCGATGCTTGAACATATCCTTGATGTGACATATGGTTGTATCGTATATCAGGAACAGGTTATGCAGATTGTCCGCGAGCTTGGCGGTTACTCTCTTGGCAGAGCGGACCTTGTACGCAGAGCTATGTCGAAGAAAAAAGCAGATGTGATGGCGAAGGAGCGTCAGAATTTTATCTATGGCACAACAGAGGACGGGCAGATTGTTGACGGTGCGGTAAAGCGTGGTGTAGACGAGAAAATTGCATCGGAGATATTTGATGATATGATGGATTTCGCGTCATATGCCTTTAACAAATCGCATGCTGCGGCGTATGCAGTTGTTGCGTACCAAACTGCGTGGCTTAAGGCAAAATATCCTGTCGAATTTTTCTCGGCTCTTTTGACATCTTTTATTGACAGCTCTGCAAAGGTGTCTAAATATATTGATGTTGTCAAGAGATTGGGGATAAAGATTTTACCGCCAAGCATAAACAACAGTTATAAAAATTTTTCGGTTGATGACGGTAAAATAAGATTTGGTCTTGCGGCAGTTAAAAATGTAGGCGGTGCAGTTGTTGATGAAATAACCGATGAACGCGAAAAGAGGGGACCTTTCTCAAGCTTTACTGATTTTTGCGAGAGAATGGCAGGACACAAGCTTAACAAAAGAGTGCTCGAAAATCTTATCAAATGCGGTGCATTTGATGAGTTCGGGCATAAAAGAGCTGTTCTGATAAGTGTATATGAACGAGTTTTAGATGATGCTTCAGGAAAGCTTAAAACAGTTATGCCCGGACAGATTGATATGTTTGGCGAACTTACTGACGAGTTCTGTAAAACAGATAATTTCCCTGATTTGCCTGAATTTTCAAAGCGGGATATTCTTGCTATGGAAAAGGATTGTATAGGTATGTATATATCGGGTCATCCTCTTGATAGTTACAAAGAGGCGGTTAAAATAACCTCGTCTGCGTCGGTTCTTGAAATTTTTGAGAACGAGAAGAAGAGCTTTAACATTGGTTCTAATGTTGTTGTTTCGGGAATAATAACGAAGAGCAGAGACCAGCTTACCAAAAAAGGCGATATGATGAGGTATGTTGAGCTTGAGGATTTGACAGGAAGTATTGAGGTTATAGTATTTCCAGGGCAATTACGCAGATTTGATGCACTTTTGCAGACAGATACGCTTGTAACTATAAGCGGTAATCTTGATATGTCAGATGAAGCCCCGACCAAAATACGGCTTGAGGATGTGAAACCGCTCAATACCAACGCAAAAATACCGCCGAAGCTTTATATAAGAGTGGATTCCCGTGATAAAGAGCGTGCAGACAGAATAAAAGAAATTTTGAATGATGCACGCGGGGATATCGATGTTTTCATAAAATATGAGGACTTAAATCAGGTATACAAGGCATCATCAAAGATGCGTGTCAATAGAAATGACGGAAGAATAGAAAAACTCATTGACCTTCTTGGAAATGAAAATGTCAGGCTGGTGGAGAAATGATTTTCAAACAAAAGATAGGCTGCGACAAGCTCTCGAAAAGAAAAATAGAGAGAAATATAAACGGTGGATGTAATGTTCTGGTTTTGGACAAGATTGACTCTACCAACACAGAAATGAAGCGTAGAGCGTTAGACCCAAACAAGCCTGATGTGATTGTTGCCAATACCCAAACATCGGGCAGAGGCAGACTCGGTAGAAGCTTTTTTTCGCCATCTAATACTGGAATTTATATGAGTATGCTTGCAGTCCCGAAATCTGATGAAAATATTCTTCTGTATACCACTGCGACCGCAGTTGCAGTTTGCCTTGCAATAGAAAAGCTTACAGATAAAAATCCGCTTATAAAATGGGTGAATGATATTTATATAGACGGAAAAAAGGTATGCGGTATTCTTGCAGAGGCGGTAACGGATGAGTTCAACAAATCTGTTAGGTATATTATAATTGGAATTGGGATAAATTGGGGAGATGCAAAATTTCCCGATGAAATATGCGAGGTTGCGGGATCGGTCTGCAAAGAAAATGAACGAATTTTACGAAATGCAGTTATTGCAGAGATTATAAATGAATTTAGAAAAATTGAAGAAACAATTTTTGACAAGATGTTTATTGAAGAGTACAGAAAACGGTCTATGGTTTTAGGTAAAAAGATTGTTGTACTTAATACCAACGAGGTTGGAGTTGCAGAGGATATTGATGAAAACGGTGCTCTTGTCATAACTCTTGAGAGTGGCGAGAGTAAAACTTTATCCACAGGGGAAATAAGTATCCGAATTTTCGGGAATACTGATTTTAAAAATAATATTTAACGGTTTGGAGGAGTAAAAATGAATAACGACACTTACGAATATGCAAGAAAATGCAATAAAAAGGGCGGGATATGGCGTTTTATTTCTGCACTTTTGTTTCTTGGGTTGATTGTTATGTCGGTTTATACCTTTCTTTTAAGGTTGAAAAACAGAGAATACAGGGATGTTTTAATTAACGAGAGCAATGAACTTCCCGTAACCCCCGAGCAGGAAGCGGAGCTTGCCGAAATAAGAAAAAGAGAATGGGCAAGAGCATATGCACCTGTTAATCGGAAAACAACGGAAGAATTTCTTGAAGAAAACAGATTGGCAGAAGAATAATTAAATAATAAACCGAGGTAACAGAGCAATCGTCCTCGGTTTTTTAAAAGGTGGAACGAATGAAAATAATTGCAAGAATAAAAACGGATTTTTCCGATAAATTCGGAATACCGAGACAGAGCGGATTGGTAGGAAAGTTAATAGGCAGAATTATATTTGAGAATGAGTATAAAAACCCTGATTTCATTCGCGGGTTGGAGGATTTTACATATTTATGGCTGATATGGGGTTTTTCAAAAAATAAGAGTGATAAGCTTTCTAATCAAAGCACTGTGAGACCGCCGAGACTTGGCGGAAATAAAAGGATGGGCGTGTTCGCAACACGCTCACCCTTCAGACCGAATTCGTTAGGCTTGTCATCCGTCAAGCTTGAAAAAATCGAGTATTGTGATGTACTTGGTCCCGTTATTTATGTATCGGGAATTGATATGGCAGACAACACACCTATTTATGACATAAAGCCGTATCTGGCATACACGGACTCGCACCCTGATGCAAATGATGGTTTTGCAAGAGAGAGACTTGATTATTCATTAGAGGTAATACTGCCGTCTTCCCTTGCATCTATACTCGGCAGAGAAAATACCGAGGTTGTAAAAGACCTTTTATCCCAAGACCCACGCCCGTCTTATCAGGACGATAAAGAATGGGTTTATGGAATGAGGTTTTCTGATTTTGAGATAAAATTCAAGGTATCGGAAAATATACTGACTGTTTGTGATGTAATCAAAATTCCCAGGGAATAATTTTGCTGTCATCTACAAGATATGCATTCTTTGCAAGCCTTGCAAGCGGGGCATCGGATAGCGAGTCTGAATAAAATTCGTCAATCTCATCCGAAAACTTTTCTTTAAAGCGTCGTACTTTTTCTTCCCCAAAGCAGTTTATGCCATAATAGAAACCGGTTTTTTTATCAACTCTCGACGCCATAAGATTGGCAACACCAAGCTTTTTCATAGCAGGCTTTAATAAAAATTCAGGTGATGCAGAGATAATCACATCATCTGTTTTTTTGTTGCTTAAATACCAGCTTTTTATATTGGAGAAATGCTCTTCCCAAAATTCGTTTATAATGTCATCAATATTAGAAAAATGACTTAATACGGAATATATCTTTTCTTTAAAATATGTTTTACTGCAGAGCTTTGCTCTGTAAGCACAAAAAGATGCACCCCCGCGAACAAGAAAGAGGGCAAGATAAGGCTTTTTCTTTATGCAGAATTTTATAAAATCCTCTGTACTGTCGCCCCTGTATATAGTATTATCAAAGTCATAAACATTCATATATGTCACCCCTTTTGATTAAAGTCTATCATATTTTAATAATAAATGCAACAAAATTAACAATCCCTATTGACAAATATGGAATTAGTGGTAAAATATATTTAGCACTCGCCGAGCGAGAGTGCTAATAACTATTAGTGGAGGCGTTTGCTGTGGCAACATATGAATTTAAATCAGAGTCAAAGAGAATGCTTGATTTAATGATCAATTCAATTTATACACATAAGGAGATTTTCCTGCGTGAGCTTATCTCAAACGCAAGTGATGCCCTTGATAAGCTTTATTACATTTCCCTGACAGATGAGAATATTACATTTGACAGAGAAAAATTTTTTATAAGAATTACGCCTGATACCGAGGCAAGAACGATTACTATAACCGATTGCGGTATTGGTATGAGCAAGGAAGAGCTTGAGGATAACCTCGGCACGATTGCAAAGAGCGGTTCTTTTGCCTTTAAGTCGGAGAATGAAAAGTGCGATGATGTTGATATAATCGGTCAGTTTGGTGTCGGCTTTTATTCGGCGTTTATGGTTGCAGAGAGTGTTGAGGTTAAAAGCCGTAAGTTTGGCACGGACAGTGCGTATCGCTGGTTTTCAAAGGGTGCAGACGGTTATGATATAGAAGAATGCACAATGGATAACAGCGGAACAGAGATTGTGATTTCTTTGAAGGAAAATACAGATGATGAGAATTATGACAGATACCTTGA
The DNA here is from genome assembly GCA_045576835.1 of Clostridia bacterium. Lineage (GTDB taxonomy): Bacteria > Bacillota > Clostridia > Monoglobales > Monoglobaceae > UMGS1820. The sequence continues at coordinate 46,776 of JAZNHF010000012.1, read as the reverse complement.
AGAATATACAATAAGAGGGCTTATTCGTAAATACTCTGATTATATTAAATATCCTATAAAAATGATGGTTACAAAGCGTAAGCTTAAAGAAAAACCCGCTGACGCAGACGAGAACGCAAAGCCTGAATATGAAAGCTATACAGAGGATGATGTTCTCAACAGTATGGTACCTATCTGGAGAAGAAACAAGAGCGAGCTTTCGGACGATGACTATAATAATTTCTATAAAGAAAAGTTTTTTGATTACGAAAACCCGCTTAAAACCATTCACACAAGTGCCGACGGAACGCTCTCTTATAATGCTTTGTTATTTATTCCGTCAAACCCGCCATATGATTATTATACCAAGGAGTTTAAAAAGGGACTTTCACTTTACACAAACGGTGTAATGATTATGGAAAAATGTGAGGATTTGCTTCCTGATTATTTTGGATTTGTACGCGGACTTGTTGATTCGGCAGATTTGTCTCTTAACATTTCCCGAGAAATACTTCAGCACGACAGACAGCTCAAAACTATAGCATCACATCTTAAGAAAAAGATTAAGAGCGAGCTTCTCACTATGCAGAAAAACGACAGAGAGAAATATGATAAGTTCTATGAGAGCTTTAAAAGACCCTTGAAGTTTGGGATATACGATAATTTTGGTGCAGAAAAGGATTTTCTCATAGACCTTATTATGTTCTATTCTTCAACGGAGAATAAGATGGTAAGCTTCTCTGAATATATTGAAAGAATGAAGGACGGTCAAGAATTCATCTACTACGCCTGCGGTGAGACCGAGGAGCAGATAGACAGACTTCCGCAGACCGAAAATGTAAAGGATAATGGCTTTGAAATTTTATATCTTACCGAAGATGTTGACGAATTTGTCCTGAAAGTTCTCGGCAAATATTCGGATAAAGAATTCAAGTCGGTATCTTCTGCGGATTTGGGCTTAAATGATGAAACTGCCAAAGCAGAGCAGGCCGTCGAAGAAGAAACACAAAAAGCATTGTTTGAGGCAATGAGAACGGCTCTTGGCGATAAGGTAGTCAGTGTAAAGCCTACTGCAAGACTTAAAACATATCCTGTATGTATTTCAAACGAGGGTGAGATTTCACTTGAGATGGAAAAGGTTTTGAATTCAATGCCAAATGGTGGGGTGAAAGCTCAAAGAGTTCTTGAAATCAACATCAAGCATCCGATTTATGAAAAGCTGAAGAATAGCGAGAAGGACAAGGACAAGCTTGAAAAGCTTACAAACATACTGTATGGTTGTGCTTTGTTGACAGAGGGTATGACAGTCGAAAACACGACTGAATTTACCGAAAATATATGTGACTTGCTCAATTAAAAAAGCCGTGCTTACTGAATGTAAGCACGGCTTTTAATCCTTTATTTGTTTATTTTTTTGTAAATTTCCCAGATTACCTTAGCAGCTTCTGCCCTTGTTGCAGTACCTCTTGGCTTAAAGCTTCCGTCTTCATAGCCGTTAAATACGCCGAGACCGACAAGCTCTGCAATCGCATCTTGTGCGTACGGTGCAATCGCTGAATTATCAGTAAAGGTAAGTTCAACCGCTCTTCCGTGTGAACCGAGAGCCCTGAACAAAATAGTTGCCATATCCTGTCTCATGATAGATTCGCCAATTCCGAAATATGTATCTGACTGTCCTTGAACATATCCTGCTTTTATTGCAGAGTTAATATATTGTGCATACCATGCGTTAGAGTCTACATCCCCGAAGCTAGTGTCTGTTTCGTATTCAAGAACACCGAACAGCTGAACAACCATTTTGCAGAACTGTTCACGGGTTACACTTCCTGCAGGATTAAATACACCCTCTTCCATACCGTTTATAATTCCTGCATAATACAAACCCTCGATTGCTTCTGATGCCCAGGAATAGTTGCCGATATCGTTAAACAGCTTGCTTTCCTGAACAGGAGGAACGATGTTTGTCTCTTTATCATCTTTATCGTCACCGCTCGGATATTTTGTTCCGCCTGATGTATCGGGATTTGTACTTGGTTTTGTATTTACCGACGGAATTCCGACAGGGCGGGAAGGGGTTTCGGGTTCAACATAGTCGCAATATACTGTCTTTTTGCCAAGGAAGAATTCTGCACCCAAAACCTTGTAATAAACCTCGATTATAACATCGTCATCCTCTGGATAACCTACTGCGTTTGATGCAAGAGTGCTTGCAGACAGACGAGTTTTGCTCTCGTCAAAATCATATTCCTTTTCTTCAATTTTAGTTTCACCGTCTTTGTTATATACAACAAGCTTAATGATTGCATCTATAGAGGTATCAGAAGCTCTTTCAATAATTACAGAATAGTTTGAACCGACTGTTATTTCCTCAACTGTAAAGGTTGGCATAGACGAAATACCTTTTTTAACAAGCTCAATCTTATCAATTTCGTCTTGAATTTTGCCGATATAAAATTCTTTTGCTTCATCATCGCTGTCTTCAAAAGCAGTTTTTAAGGCAGAAGCTTGCTCTGAAAGGTCGGTTAAAAAGTCGTTATAGTATACACTTTTGCTATATTTTTGAAGCTCTTCAAGCTGAAGAGAAATGCAGTTAATCTTGTTTCCCTTGCTCAAAGCAGAAAAGGCGGAGTCGGCAGATGCTTTGTCTGCATCAAGAGCTGAAATTGCAGAATCAAATTCGTCCTTTGCAGTTGTTTCTGCAGTCAGATTTTCCGTAACAAAATTCTCCTTCTCGTCTGTGTAGACATTTAGCATAAAGAGATAGTTAGCCAGATTTTCGTCGGCAACCTCGCCGATAATATCTGCAAACATCATAGCGTTGTATGCTGTTTCCATTCCGCTTACAAGCGAGGCAACCTCGGCGAGCTTTGTCGTGCTTTGGACATTATACTCAAGATTTGCAATAATGTTGGTTCTTTCCGTTTCGGTTAAGGAATTGTCGTATTTTTCCTTTAGAGGCTTAACAATATCGGTAATATCATTCAATCCTTTAAGAGTGCCGTCGTTAAAGAAAGAAACTGCAGACGCCTCGGGAAGAGCAACAATAGCATCATAAATCTCTTGCTCTTTTTCGGAAAGAGGAGGTACAACAGGTCCTGCTTCTACCATAAGAGTCGGGGCAAATGTAATCTCTTCGTCGCTTTCGTTTGTTGCATTTAGTGTAAAAGTAATGTTTTCTTCAAGTTCAGTTCCGTCTGTTGTAACATAAAGAGTACAAAATGTGAGCTTACCGCTGCAAAGGGTGGTTTCAGAGCCGTGGGTCAGTGTAAAGGTTTTATTTCCGTTTGACTGTCCTGTTGAAAATCCGCCTGTTTGCATCAAAGGGTTAAGCTCAAAGCTTGAAATAACAGCGTGTGCAAAGTCAATCGTCAATTCAAAATTTTTATAGTTTGTAATTGTATCAAGCGAAGAGAAAATTACCTTATAAGTATTGTCGCCCTCTTCGCCCTCTTGAAAATAATTTGCACCGATGTTTATAGATACAGGCGTCGGCTCATCAAGGGGTGAGATTGTTTCTGTCGCAAATACAAAAGGTGACAGAGTTGCAAGCAGGGTGGCTGTAAGTAATATACATATTTTTTTTGCCATAGATTTTTTAATCATAAGCTTTCCTCCAAAATATTATTTAAATTTATAATTTACAAGCTTTATAATCACATTATAACATTAGAAAACAAAAGTCACTTTAAATAAATGCAACAAAAATGTTACATTTTTATTACAAGGAAAAGATGCGTAAAATATTGTTGTATTTAATGTAATATTTTCCTTGCAAAAGCTATGATAAAGTGTTAAAATATATATGTTTAGGTTAAAATTTTTATAGGATTTAAGTTTTCATATAATGTCTTATGTAAAAGAGAGGATTGTATACTGAAATGTCATTTAAAAGTATAGTTGAAAGGTTTATAGGAACATATAGTGACCGTGAGCTTAAAAAGATTTATCCCGTTGTAGATAAGGTGCTTGCACTTGAACCTGAAATGCAGAAAAAAACAGATCTTGAGCTTCGTGTTATGACAGATGCTTTTAAAAACAGGCTGGCATCGGAAGAGACTTTGGATGATATTTTGCCCGAAGCCTTTGCGGTTTGCAGAGAGGCATCGTGGAGGGTGCTTGGTATGAAGCATTTTCCTGTTCAAATCCTTGGCGGAATTGTATTGCATCAGGGCAGAATTGCTGAGATGAAAACTGGTGAGGGTAAGACCTTGGTTGCAACCCTTCCCGCGTACCTTAATGCACTTACGGGCAATGGCGTTCATATTGTAACGGTTAATGATTATCTTGCAAAGCGTGACAGCGAATGGATGGGAAAGCTTTATAGCTTTCTTGGTCTATCTGTTGGGCTCATCATTCACGAAAAGGACAAAGCAGGCCGCAGAGAAGCCTATAATGCCGATATAACCTATGGCACAAATAACGAAATGGGTTTTGATTATCTTCGTGATAATATGGTTGTGTATAAAGAAGACAGGGTTCAAAGAGGCCACTCATTTGCCATTGTTGACGAGGTTGACAGTATCTTGATTGATGAAGCGAGAACCCCTCTTATTATTTCCGGTATCGGTGATAAGTCTACCGACCTTTATGTTCAGGCAGACAGATTTGCAAAAACCCTGAAGTTTAAGCGTGTGATAGAGACGGATTCAAAGGTTGAGGTTGACGAAGAACAAGAGTTTGATGAATACGACTATATCGTTGACGAGAAAGCACACACGGCGATTTTAACCTCCAAGGGTGTGAAAAAAGCGGAGGCTGCATTTAACCTTGAAAATCTTACCGACCCGGAAAATATGACAATTTCCCACCATATCAACCAAGCTATCAAAGCAATCGGCGTGATGAAGCGTGACAAGGACTATGTTGTAAGGAACGGCGAGGTTATAATTGTTGACGAATTCACGGGAAGAATGATGTTTGGCAGACGGTATAGCGATGGCCTGCACCAAGCTATAGAGGCAAAGGAAGGCGTAAAGGTAGAAAACGAGAGTAAAACTCTTGCAACGATAACCTTTCAGAATTTCTTCCGTCTTTATAAAAAGCTCTCGGGAATGACGGGTACTGCACAGACGGAAGAGGATGAATTTCAGCAGATTTACAACCTTGATGTTATTGTAATTCCTACGAATAAGCCTCTTGTTCGTGTTGACGAGCCGGATAGTATTTATAAAACAGAGCTTGGAAAGTTCAATGCAGTAATAAATGAGATAGAAAAAGCCCACGGGGCAGGACAGCCCGTTCTGATTGGTACGGTTTCGATAGAAAAGTCGGAGCTTTTGAGTAAAATGCTTAAAAAGCGTGGAATTCCTCACAATGTTTTAAATGCAAAGTTCCACGACAAGGAAGCGGAGATTGTTGCCCAAGCGGGAAAATTCGGTGCGGTAACGATTGCTACGAATATGGCGGGTCGTGGTACGGATATTGTACTTGGCGGTAATGCAGAATTTATGGCAAAGGCAGAGATGGCCAAGCAGGGATTTACCGACGAAATGATTGTTCAGGCGACGGGCTTTGCAGATACAAACGATGAAGAAATTCTTTGTGCAAGAGCGACATATCGTGAGCTTTATAACAAATTTAAGGAAGAAATAATTCCTGAACAACAAAAGGTTTTAGAGGCGGGAGGCCTTTATAAAAACGGAATATACGGGGAGTAAAGCCGTCGTATAGACAATCAGCTTCGTGGACGAAGCGGTCGTCAGGGCGATGTCGGTAAATCAAGATTTTATCTTTCGCTTGAAGATGACCTGATGCGTCTTTTTGCACCTGAGAGAATAAACAGAATAATGGAAACTCTCGGAATGGGCGACGAGGAAGCCATTGAAAGCAAGATGCTCTCTAATACAATCGAGACTGCTCAACAGAGGGTAGAGGGCAGAAACTTTGATATAAGACGGCATGTGCTTCAGTATGACGATGTCAATAACCAACAGCGTGAAATGATTTATGAGCAGAGAAATCGGGTGCTTGACGGCGAGGATATGAAGGGATATATCAGAAATATGATTTCGGATACCATCTCGCATATTATTGACAGATGCACGGCTGTTTCTGACATCCCTGAGGAGTGGGAGTGGAACTCGCTTAAAGAAAGCGTGACCGATGTATTCGGAGAGCTGTCACCTTCTGCCTTTGATATAAGCGAGCATGAAATGGACCATATGACAAAGGACAGCCTTGCAGAGCATCTTAAAGAGCCTGTTATAGAAAAATATACTGAAAAGGAAGCAGAGTTCGGTGATGTTATCCGTGATGTAGAGCGGGTAATACTTCTTAATGTTGTTGACCGCAAATGGATGGACCATATAGACAATATGGAACAGCTCCGCCAGGGAATAAATCTTCGTGCATATGCCCAGAGAGACCCCGTTGTTGAATATAAGTTTGAGGCGATGGATATGTTTGAAGAAATGATAGACTCCCTTAAAGAAGAGACGGTTAGATATCTTTTCCATGCCATTCCGCAAAGCAAGCTTGAGAGAAAACAGGTTGCAAAGGTGACCTCTGAAAATCTGAGCGGAGACGGTACGATAAAGAAAAAGCCGATACGAACGGTGGTTAAGATTGGCAGAAACGACCCCTGTCCGTGCGGAAGCGGAAAAAAATATAAAAATTGTTGTATTGATAAAGATAATTCAGAGCGGTAGAGTTTTCTTTTAATCAACTATATAAGGATGTGATTATATGATAGCTTTTGACGAGTTTAAAATCGGTCTTGAGTCAATGAAAAAGGATATAACGGATTTGAGGGATTCACTTTAGCATAGAAAAGACTGAAAATGAATTATCAGAGCTTGAGAAAACCAGTATGGAGCCTGACTTTTATAATGATATGGAGTCTGCAGGTGTTACTATGCAGAAGATTAAGGGGCTTCGTGCAAAGATTTCCCGTTATTACAGCCTTAAAAATCTGTGGGAGGATTTAAGCACTCTTGTTGAGCTTGCAATAGAGGAGGGCGATGAGAGTGTCCTTGACGAAGTAAAAAACGGGTATAAGACACTATGCGAAAGCCTTGAAGAGATGAAGATTGAAACAATGCTTTCGGGAAAGTATGACAAAAATAATGCTATATTTACCCTTCATGCGGGGGCGGGCGGAACCGAAGCACAGGATTGGTGTGAAATGCTCTACCGTATGTATACAAGATGGGCGGAACGCCGTGGCTTTACTGTCGAAACGATTGATTGTCTTGATGGCGAAGATGCCGGAATTAAAAGTGTAACTTTTTTAATTCAGGGGCTCAATGCCTACGGCTATGCAAAGGCGGAAAAGGGCGTTCATCGTCTTGTCAGGATTTCACCCTTTGATTCTGCGGCAAGAAGACATACATCTTTTGCGTCGGCAGAGGTAATGCCTGAAATCAATGATGATATTGAAGTGAGCATAAACCCCGATGATTTAAAGGTTGACACCTATCGTTCAAGCGGTGCGGGCGGTCAGCATATTAACAAACCCGAGTCCGCAATACGAATTACGCATTTGCCGACGGGAGTTGTTGTTACTTGCCAGAATGAGCGTTCACAGCATAAAAACAGAGAGACGGCTATGAAGATGCTCAAATCCAAGCTTATAGAGATAGCAGAGCGTGAGCAGAAGGAGAAGATTGAGGATTTAAAGGGTGTTCAGCTTGATATTGGTTGGGGCAGTCAGATACGCTCTTATGTTTTCCATCCGTATACGATGGTAAAAGACCACAGAACGAGCTTTGAGGTAGGAAACATAGGTGCAGTTATGGATGGCGATTTAGACGGATTTATAAACGCCTACCTGATTGCCAAATCCAGAGGTGAGCTCTGATAATCATTTATAAGCAGAAAGGGAAATATAATTATGTTTGAAAAACTTTCATTTATTGAACATCAGTTTGAAAATCTTGCTCAACGAATAAGCGACCCCGAGGTCATAGCAGACCAGGAAACCTGGCGTAGACTATGCAAGGAACATTCTGATATGTCACCTATTGTCGAGAAATATCGTGAATACAAGCAAAATCGCAATACCATTGACGACGCAAATGTCATGCTCAGCGATTCTGATACGGACAAAGAATTTAAAGAAATGCTTGTAGAGGAAATCAAAGAAGCAAAAGAAAATATAGAGAGAATAGAGGAAGAGCTTAAAATTCTGCTCCTTCCCAAAGACCCCAACGATGACAAAAATGTTATGGTAGAAATCCGCGGTGGCGCAGGCGGAGATGAGGCGGCACTTTTTGCGGGCGATCTGTTTCGTATGTATTCAATGTATGCAGATGCCAAGCGTTGGAAGACTGAGGTACTTAATTTAAGTGAAATCGGTATCGGCGGAATAAAAGAAGTAACCTTTATGATTGAGGGCGAGGGAGCTTACAGCAGACTCAAGTTTGAAAGCGGTGTTCACAGGGTTCAGCGTGTGCCCGAAACAGAGTCAAGCGGAAGAATACACACCTCGACCGTTACGGTTGCTGTTCTTCCCGAGGTTGACGATGTAGAGGTTGAAATCAATCCTGAAGATTTACAGATAGATACCTATCGTTCGAGCGGTGCGGGTGGACAGCATGTCAACAAGACAGAATCTGCGATAAGAATTACTCACATTCCTACGGGAATTGTCGTAGCATGTCAGGACGAGCGTTCGCAACATAAAAACAGAGAAGCTGCGATGAAGATGCTTCGTACAAGACTTTATGACAAAATGGAGCAGGAGAGAATTGCTTCTATTGCTGCTGACAGAAAAAGTCAAGTCGGAACGGGTGACCGAAGTGAGAGAATAAGAACTTATAACTTCCCACAGGGAAGATTGACTGACCATCGTATAGGGCTTACTCTTTACAGACTTGAGCAGATTTTAAACGGTGATTTAGACGAAATCATTGACGCATTGATTACAACCGACCAAAGTGAAAAGCTAAAGGCACAAGCAGAAGAGGTTTAATGCATAAAAGAGGTTTATGTTATGGATACAAAGATTCTTACAACCGAAAATAATGATATTAAAATTGCCGCCGATATTTTAAAAAATGGCGGCAATGTAATTCTGCCGACCGAAACAGTTTACGGACTTGGAGCAGATGCTTTGAATTCTTCGGCTGTCAAAAATACTTTTGTAGCAAAGGGCAGACCGTCTGATAATCCCTTGATTGTCCATATCTCATCTTTAGATATGCTAAAAGACATAGTATCGGAAATCCCTGATACTGCACGCCGGCTTATGAATAAGTTTTGGCCGGGACCACTTACTATAATTATGAAAAAATGTAAAAATGTTCCATATGAAACAACGGGTGGGCTTGATACTGTTGCGGTAAGAATGCCAAAAAGCGAAGCTGCAAGACGGATTATTGCAGAGGCGGGAATACCGATTTCGGCACCGAGTGCAAATTTATCAGGGAAGCCAAGTCCTACTACGGCGAGACATTGTATTGATGATATGATGGGGCGTGTTGACGCAATAGTTGTTGGTGATGATTGTGAAATTGGTCTTGAATCTACCGTGGTTGATTTAAGCGGTGAGCACCCTGTCTTATTAAGACCGGGTGGAATTACACTTGAACAGCTTGAAGAGGTTCTGGGCATTGTTGAATGTGCAACATCGCTCAAGCTTGGAGAACCACCAAAATCTCCGGGGCTTAAATACAAGCATTATTCACCAAATGCAGAGGTTGTTATTCTCTCGGGGACATATGATGAGGTTTCGGAATATGTAAAAGAAAATGCCAAAACCAAAAAAATCGGTATGCTTGTCTTTGATGAATTTCCAAAAATTTCTGATGTTGTGACGATTTCCCTTGGCAGCCGCAACTTGCCGTATGATGCGGGAAACCGACTTTTTTCTGCTCTTCGTCAGATGGATGACCTTACTGTTGATGTGGTTTTTGCACCCGAAATCCCTGATAATGGTATGTGGCTTGCAGTAAGAAACAGATTATACAGAGCCGCAGGCGAAAAAATAATTGATTTATCCTCGAGAGGTAATAATAAAAAACAAATTCTGTTTGTTTGCACGGGTAATACCTGCAGAAGTCCTATGGCAGAGGCGATATTCAATAATATTGCAAGGGATAAAGGTTTTGCGACCTCCGCAGGAGTAGGAAGCGAAGGGGAGCCCGTTTCTCAAAACTCTGTTGAGGTTATGTCGGAGATTGGAATTGATATAAGTCATATGAAATCTAAGCTTGTAACCAGAGAAATGATTGATACTGCAGATTTAGTTTTGACTATGACAAAATATCATAAAGATGCTGTTGTTTCTCTGTTTGGAAATATTGACAAGATAAAAACCTTGGCAGAGGCGGCAGGAGAGATTGGTGATGTTTCTGACCCATACGGACAAGGATTAGATGTATACAGGGATTGCCGTGATACACTATGTAATATGATAGAAAAAGTGGTTAAAGCACTATGATAAAGATAGAATTGTTAAGTCGTGAAAATATAGATAATGTATGGGAGCTTGAAAAGAAATGCTTTCCTGACGACCCCTGGTCTTATGAGTCGTTTGAAAAGGAGCTTGACAATGGTATTTCTGTATATATTGTTGCAACAGATGATAATACAGGCGAGGTTGTCGGCTATGCAGGTGTATGGTTTATGTATGATTGTGCAAATATAACCAACATTGCAGTTGATGAAGGTTTTAGACGCGAGGGGATTGGCGGAAAGCTTTTAGAGTTATTGATTGAGCTGAGCAAAGAGCGTAATATGGAAAGTATTACGCTTGAGGTGCGAACATCAAATATCCCTGCAATACAATTATATGAGAAATTCGGTTTTATTTCCTGCGGGTGCAGGAAAAGATATTATCAGGGCAAGGAAGATGCTCTCATTATGACAAAACAACTTTAAGAATTTATTTACGAGGTATATTTATGAATATTCTTGCGATTGAAAGCTCTTGCGACGAAACTGCGGCTGCGGTTGTCAAAGACGGTACAAATGTATTATCAAATATAATAAATACACAAATAGAGCTACATAAAGTATACGGCGGTGTTGTTCCTGAAATTGCGTCAAGATTACATATTGAAAATATCAGTGCGGTCGTAGACAGAGCAATAGCAGACAGCGGACTTCCAAAAGAGGAAATTGATGCAATAGCCGTAACCTACGGCCCGGGACTTGTCGGGGCTCTTTTGGTCGGTGTGTCATACGCCAAGGGCTTGAGCTTTGCACTGAATAAGCCGCTTGTTCCCGTTCATCATATAAAGGGGCACATTTGTGCAAACTTTATAGAAAATCCTGACCTCAAGCCACCGTTTGTATGCCTTGTTGCATCGGGCGGACATAGTCATATTGTGTATGTTAAGGATTACAATGACTGTGAGGTTTTGGCACGAACCCGTGATGATGCCGCAGGCGAGGCGTTTGATAAGGTTTCACGCGTGCTGGGGTTTGGATATCCGGGAGGACCTGCTATACAAAAAGCGGCAGAGTGTGGTAATCCGCAAGCGATACACTTTCCTCGTGTAAGTATGGGCGAGAGCGGTTTTGATTTTAGCTTCAGCGGGGTAAAGACAGCAGTTTTAAACTATATCCATACATCAGAGCAACGAGGCGAGGAGATAAACAAATATGATGTTGCAGCTTCATTTCAAGAGGCAGTGATTGATGTTTTGTCAACACACCTTATTGAATGTGCAAAAAAATATAACACACAAAAGGTTGCACTTGCGGGAGGAGTTGCGGCAAACAAGCCGCTGCGGGAGCGTGTCTTGCAAAAGGCAGAAAAGAGCGGAATGAGATTTTTTTGCCCGTCTCTTTCGCTCTGTACTGACAATGCCGCAATGATTGGTTGTGCAGGGTATTATGAATATCTCTCGGGAACACGGGGAGATATGTCGCTTAACGCAGTTCCTAATTTGGCATTATAAATTTTATAAAATTTTGGGAAAAATACTTGACATATGAAGAAAATGGGATTATAATGGTAGAAATCAGTTAAAGGCTATGACCGAAAACAAGTAGGTTTATGAAAGGCTGTTGAGAGAGCTGTCGGTTGGTGCGAGACAGGGAGATTTCATATTCTGAATACATTTCGCGAGCTTCGCACCGAACAATTATTTTTAAGTAGGCTGCGACGGGTTTGCCCGTTATAGCAAAAGAGTATAAGCTTGCACAGAGCCGTACTCGACGAGGTTATATCTGTGAGGATATAACAAAATGAGGTGGTACCGCGATTTATTTCGCCCTCATATTTTATGAGGGCGTTTTCTATGCCCTTGGAAAAGGGCTTTTTTTATTGCCCTAAAATTTAACCAGGAAGGGAAAGAAGTAAAATGGTAGTAAAAATAGGATTGCTTGTAATCTTTTTCGCACTTATGGTGATTGTGGGGATTATATGCAGAAAACACGCAACGGATGTAAACGGCTTTGTTCTCGGCGGTCGCTCTGTCGGACCTTGGCTGACTGCGTTTGCTTACGGAACATCATACTTTTCGGCAGTAATTTTTGTCGGCTACGCAGGACAGTTTGGTTGGAAGTTTGGCATTGCTTCAACCTGGATTGGTATCGGCAATGCAGTGCTTGGTTCTCTTCTTGCATGGATTGTTTTAGGAAGAAGAACAAGACTTATGAGCCAATATTTAGAAACTGCAACAATGCCCGAATTTTTCGGCAAAAGATACTCAAGCTCCGCTCTTAAAATCGCGGCATCGATTATTGTTTTTATCTTTTTAATTCCTTATACTGCATCGCTCTACAACGGATTGTCAAGACTTTTCTCGATGGCGTTTCCGCAAATTGACTATTCTATGTGTGTTATCGTAATGGCGATACTTACGGGAATATATGTTATTGCGGGCGGATATATGGCGACTGCGGTTAACGACTTCATTCAGGGTATAATAATGCTTATCGGTATTGTTGCTGTAATTGCGGCAGTTTTATCGCAAAATGGCGGATTTATTGAGGCGTTAAACGGACTTGCGAGCATAGAGGCGCCAAACGCTGTGTCGGGTGCATTTAACTCCTTCTTTGGACCCGACCCGCTTAATCTGCTGTTTGTTGTAATTCTAACCTCGCTCGGAACCTGGGGACTTCCGCAGATGGTTCAAAAGTTCTACGCAATAAAGAGCGAGAAGGATATACATAAAGGCACGGTTATATCAACGGTTTTTGCACTTATTGTTGCAGGCGGCTGCTACTTTCTGGGCGGTTTCGGAAGATTGTTTACAGATAAGCTTACATTCCTTCCAAACGGTGCAATAGAGGGCGGATTTGATGCAATCATTCCGACGATGCTCTCAAGCCTTCCTGATTTCTTGATTGCGATTGTAATTGTACTTGTGCTTTCTGCATCAATGTCGACTCTTTCGTCGCTTGTGCTTGCCTCAAGCTCGACACTTACCCTTGATATGATTAAGGGACATATTGTAAAAAATTTATCCGAAAAGAAGCAAGTTCTGATTATGCGAATTCTGATTGTTGTATTTATAGCAATCTCGGCATTTATTGCAATTAACAAGGATAAATTGAGTGCGATTGCGGATATGATGGGTATTTCCTGGGGTGCTTTAGCGGGTGCTTTTCTCGCACCCTTCCTGTTCGGGTTATACTGGAAGAAAACAACCAAAGCATCAGCGTGGGTAAGTCTGATCTTTGGCTCGGGAATAATGATTTTAAATATGTTGTTCAGAGAACATTTTCCTGTAATTTTGCAGTCGCCGATTAACAGCGGTGTAATTGCTATGCTTGGCGGACTTGTGCTTGTACCGATTGTAAGTCTTTTTACCAAAAAGCCTAATCGTGTATTTCTTGATGAGGTATTTTCTTGCTACGAGGAAGAGGTATGTGTTCATAAAAAAGACAGCTTGGGAAATTAAAATAAGTGTCATTGATTGGCAAAAGGAGAAGAACTATGGTTATTACTGAATTACTTGAGAGAAACGCAAAGGAATTTGCAAACGATGTAAGTCTTGTAGAGATAAATCCACCGCAGGATGCATCTCATCGTCTTACTTGGCAGGAGTATTCCCTGATTGAAAGCACCTCAAATGAGGCTTTCAGAACAGAAATTACATGGGATGATTTTAATAAAAAGGCAAACAGATTTGCAAATCTCTTGCTCAGCAGAGGAATAAAGAAGGGTGACAAGGTCGCAATTCTCCTTATGAATTGTCTGGAATGGCTTCCTGTCTATTTTGGAATACTCAAGACAGGTGCACTGGCTGTTCCTCTAAACTACCGTTATACTGCGGATGAAATCAAGTATTGCGTAGAATTATCAGAGGCAGATGTTCTTATATTCGGGCCTGAATTTACGGGCAGAGTGGAAACAATCTGTAACAAGCTCAAGAAGGTTCAATACACATTCTATGTTGGCGAAGACTGTCCAACCTTTGCAGAGAGCTATGATGATTTGGTTACATATTGTACCGCTAAATCTCCTGAAATAGCCTTGACTGAAGACGACGATGCGGCAATTTATTTCTCGTCGGGTACGACAGGCTTTCCAAAAGCGATTGTTCACAAACACAGAAGTCTTATTCACTCGTGCAGGGTTGAGCAAAACCATCACGGACAGCAAAGGGACGATTGTTTCTTGTGTATTCCGCCGCTTTACCACACAGGTGCAAAAATGCATTGGTTTGGCAGTCTTATTTCGGGAAGCAGAGCTGTATTACTTAAGGGAATTAAACCTGAATGGATTATAAGAACAGCTTCTGAAGAAAGATGTACGATAGTCTGGCTTCTTGTTCCGTGGGCACAGGATATATTAGATGGAATTGACAGAGGGGATATTAAGCTTGATGAATATGATTTGTCGATGTGGAGACTTATGCACATAGGTGCACAACCTGTTCCGCCGAGCCTTATAAAAAGATGGAAGGGATATTTTCCCAAGCATCAATATGATACAAACTATGGACTATCCGAATCAATCGGTCCCGGTTGCGTTCACCTTGGAGTTGAGAATATTCATAAGGTTGGTGCAATCGGAAAGGCAGGCTTTGGCTGGGAGGTAAAAATTGTTGATGAGAACAGAAACACCGTTGCAAAAGGCGGTGTGGGAGAGCTTGCAGTCAAGGGGCCGGGCGTTATGGAATGTTATTTTAATGACGAAAAAGCAACAAACGAGGTGCTCGGTGACGGGTGGCTCTTTACGGGGGATATGGCACAAGAGGATGAGGATGGATTCATCTACCTTGTTGACCGAAAGAAAGATGTTATAATCTCGGGTGGCGAAAATATCTATCCTGTGCAGATTGAAGATTTCCTGCGTTCAAACATAAAAATAAAGGATGTTGCAGTAATCGGGCTTCCCGACAAGAGACTTGGCGAGATAACTGCTGCGATTATTGAGGTCAAGGAGGGCGAAACCTTGACCGAAGCAGATGTTGAAGAATTTTGTCTTGATATGCCGAGATATAAAAGACCTAAAAAGATTATTTTTGCCGATGTACCGAGAAACCCAACAGGTAAGATAGAAAAGCCGAAACTCCGTGCAATATATTGCGGGGAAAGCCTTGTTGAAAGTCAAATAAAAGGCTAAAAAATCTAATTTCTGGCAGATTTATTATTGCAAAATATATCAGATTGTGTTATAATGACGATGTATGCCGAAATGGTAACCTAACCTTAAAACGGAAACGGTATATTATCGTTTCCGTTTTAACTTTTATAGTGGAAGGAAGATGAAAATGAAAGAACTAATGCTTGGTAATGCAGCAGTTGCACGCGGTGCTTATGAAGCGGGCGTCTCCGTTGTTGCATCTTATCCCGGAACTCCGAGTACGGAGATTACTGAAAATATTGTTAAGTATGATGAAATTTATGCAGAGTGGTCACCAAATGAAAAGGTTGCGGCAGAGGTTGCAATAGGTGCATCGATTGCAGGGGCAAGAAGTATGTCCTGTATGAAGCATGTTGGTCTTAATGTTATGGCAGACCCTGTATTTACGGCAAGCTATACAGGTGTGAACGGCGGGCTTGTTTTCTGTGTCGCAGACGACCCTGGTATGCACTCGTCTCAAAATGAGCAGGATTCCCGTCATTATGCGAAGGCATCAAAAATTGCAATGCTTGAGCCGTCTGATTCGTCTGAATGTAAAGAATACACAAAGCTTGCGTATGAAATAAGTGAAAAATTTGATACCCCGGTCTTTTTGAGATTGTCTACAAGGGTATCGCATTCACAAAGTCTTGTTGAACTTAAGGACAGAGAGGATATCTCCCTCAAACCTTATGAAAAGAATATCGATAAATATGTTATGATGCCCGCCAAGGCGATAAAGCGTCATATTGTTGTAGAGGATAGAATTTCCGCACTTAAGGCTTTTGCAGAAAACAGTGAACTCAATAGTATTGAGGATAACGGCAGTAAAATTGGTATTATATCTGCAGGAATTGCGTATATGTATGCAAAAGAGGCTCTTGGCGATAAAGTGAATTATTTAAAGCTTGGTATGGTATACCCTCTTCCTGAAAAGAAGATAAAGGATTTTGCATCGGGATGCGATAAGCTTTTTGTTATAGAGGAGCTTGACCCTGTAATTGAGGAGCATTGCAAGGCACTTGGAATAGATGTTGTCGGAAAAGAAAAATTTACATTACTTGGTGAATATACCCCTGCTATGATAAAGGCTGTTGTTCTCGGCGAGGAGCCTGCGGAATCTTTAAACATAGAAGAGCAGATACCCGTTCGCCCGCCCGTTATGTGTGCAGGATGTCCCCACAGAGGTACATTCTATGTTTTAAAGAAGCTTGGACTTACTGTTTCGGGTGATATTGGCTGTTATACACTCGGTGCGGTTGCACCGCTTGAGAGTGTTGATACTACAATCTGTATGGGTGCGTCTGTAAGTGCTGCTCACGGTATGGCAAAGGCGAGAGGCAGCGAGTTTAATAAAAAGCTTGTATCGGTTATCGGAGATTCTACATTTATGCACTCGGGTATAACAGGACTTGTTGATATTGTTTATAACAAGGGTGCAAACACTGTTATTATTCTTGATAATTCTATTACAGGAATGACAGGCCATCAGGATAATCCCACAACGGGTTATACTATAAGAGGAGAGGAAACAACTCAAGTTAACCTTGTTTCGCTTTGTAAGGCGATAGGGGTAAAAAATGTTGTTGTTGCGGACCCGTTTGATGTAAAGAATTTTGAAAAGGTAGTGAAGGAAGAAACAGACAGAGAAGAACCGTCGGTTATTATTGCACAGAGGCCGTGTGCTCTCTTGAAAACAGTTAAGTATACGGGAAAATGTAAGATAAATGATAACTGCAAAAAATGTAAGATGTGTTTGAAACTCGGTTGTCCTGCAATATCATTTGACGGCGAAAAGATTGTTATAGACGAAACACAATGTAATGGTTGCGGACTTTGTTTTAATGTTTGCCCCTTTGGTGCAATGGAAAAGGAGGACTAACTCATATGAATATAATGATTGTTGGAGTTGGAGGACAAGGAACACTTCTTGCAAGCAGAATTCTCGGTAATACTGTTGTAAACGAGGGCTTTGATGTCAAGGTCTCGGAAGTTCACGGAATGAGCCAAAGAGGAGGAAGCGTTGTTACATATGTCAAGTTTGGCGAGAAAGTTTATTCGCCAATTATCGACAAGGGTGAGGCAGATATTATTCTTGCTTTTGAGCTTCTTGAGGCGTACAGAGCTCTTCCGTTTCTAAAAAAGGGCGGAAAGATGCTTGTAAACAAACAGGAAATTGACCCTATGCCTGTCATAACGGGTGCGATGAAATATCCTGAAAATATTGAAGAAAAGCTCGCAAAGAAGATTGATATTACAACAGTTGATGCACTTAAATATGCCAAAGAGGCAGGAAATGCAAAGGCGGTAAATGTTGTTCTTATAGGGCTTATGGCAAAAAATACAGATATTCCGTATGAGAAATGGGTTGAAACAATTAAAACCTCTACACCACAAAAGTTTTTAGATTCAAACTTAAAGGCTTTTGAGCTTGGTTATAATTTGTAATAAGGAGAAAGGTAAATGAGTTATCATCAGAGGGAAATTGAATGTATGCCGAGAGAGGAACTCAAAAAGCTTCAGAGCGAGCGACTTATTTGGCAGGTTAAACGAATGTATGAAAGGGTAGAACTTTTCAGAAACAGAATGGACGAAAAGGGATTAAAACCCGATGACATTAAAGGAATAGAGGATTTATCAAAGCTTCCGTTTTCATACAAACAGGATTTGAGAGATTACTATCCGTTCGGACTTTTTGCAGAGCCTCTTAAAAATATTGTAAGAACCCATGCATCATCAGGGACAACAGGTAAGCAGATTGTTGTTGGTTATACTCAAAATGATTTGAATAATTGGGCAGATTGTATGGCAAGACAGCTCTGTGCGGTAGGTGCAACCGATGAGGATTTGATACAGGTTTCATATGGATATGGGCTTTTTACGGGCGGACTTGGTGCCCACGACGGTGCCCAGAGAATTGGTGCAACCGTTATACCGACTTCTTCGGGGAACACGGCTCGGCAGATACAGACTATGGTAGACTTTGGTTCAACACTACTATGTTGTACGCCATCATATGCCATGTATTTAGGCGAGGCTATCGCCGAAGCCGGAATGAGGGATAAAATAAAGCTCAAGGCAGGAATATTTGGGGCAGAACCCTGGACAGAGGATATGAGAGATGCAATCGAAGCGTCACTTGGTTTAAAGGCTTATGATGTGTACGGCTTGTCTGAAATTATGGGTCCGGGTGTAAGTTATGAGTGTGAATGCCAAAAGGGTATGCATATAAACGAAGATATGTTTATTGCTGAAATAATTGACCCTGACACAGGTGAGGTTTTGCCTGATGGTTCACAAGGGGAGCTTGTTTTCACTACCCTTACAAAAGAGGGTTTTCCTGTTATTCGTTACAGAACAAGGGATATTTGTTCGCTCAATTATGAGCCGTGTGACTGCGGAAGAACATTTATCAGAATGAACAAGCCGACAGGCAGAAGTGATGATATGTTGATTATAAGGGGTGTAAATGTTTTCCCGTCACAGATAGAAGAGGTTCTTTTGAAATTGGACGGAGATATTACACCAAACTATCAAATTATCGTCGGCAGAGAAAATAATACAGACACACTTGATGTAAATGTCGAGATGAGTGAGAAACTTTTTGCAGATGATATAAAATCAATTCAAAAGGTCGAAAAAACGATTACAAACGAGCTTAGAAATGTTCTGGGTATTGGTGCAAAGGTTAATCTTGTTAACCCAAAAACCATTGCCAGAAGCGAGGGCAAAGCGAAGCGAGTTATAGACAACCGAAAGCTGTAATTTGAAAGGAGTTTTATTATGGTAAAGCAATTATCTGTTTTTGTTGAGAACAAACACGGACGGATTATGGAAATACTCGGTACTCTTGCAGAGCGTAATATTGATATTAAAGCTCTTTCTGTTGCTGACGCAACTGATTTTGGGGTTATTAGAATGATTGTAAGTGATATTGATGTTGCAAAGCAAGCGTTGACAGATGACGGTGTTATTGTTAGAATAAGCAATGTTATGGCGGTTGCAGTTGAGGATAAGCCAGGGGCTTTGATGAAGACATTTGCAATTTTGTGTGATAATAAAATTTCTATTGAATATATGTATGCTTTTGCCGACAAGATAGACAACTGTTCAATAATTGCAATTCATACGGATTCGCCTGAGAAAGCTGTTGATTTGTTAAGAAAAAACGGAATAAAGGTATTGGAAAACGATGAAATTTCAGACCTTTAAAAAAAATGGTCACCGATGAGGTGACTGTTTTTGTGTGTTAATTGGATGGGAATTATTGTGTGATAATAGATACAGTATTATGGAATTGTGGTTGACAAGCCTGCAAAACGCATAAAGGTTGTATTTAAGGTTATTGCTGAATAAACATTTGACAAAAATTATTAAAGAAAGAGGATGAGTATCATTAGTACATTATTATCTTTATCAGTCGCACTTCTTGGCGGATTGATTATGACAAGGTTTATAAAACCGTTAAAGCTACCTGCGGTTACTGCGTATCTTATTGCAGGAATACTGATTGGACCATATTGCCTTGGTGCTCTTGGGATAGAGGGGCTTGGATTTAATACAATGAAGGATGTTTCATCACTTTCGCTTGTGTCTGAAATTGCACTTGCGTTTATAGCCTTTTCAATCGGAACGGAATTCAGGCTCACTGAACTTAAAAAAACAGGAAAGCAAGCTATGGTAATAGGTATCTTTCAGGCACTTTTTACGGCGTTGATTGTTGATGTTATTTTATACATTGTTCATTTGATTATTCCTGATAAATTTACTGTTTCTCAAGCTATAACATTAGGTGCTATTGCTACGGCTACTGCCCCTGCGGCAACCTTGATGGTTGTCCGTCAGTATAAGGCGAAGGGTAAGCTTACAAGCATTCTTTTGCCTGTTGTTGCACTTGATGATGCTGTCGGACTTGTTGTGTTTGCAGTTTCGTTTGGAGTTGCAAAAACTCTTGCACTTGGAAATACTGACATGGTTTCAATATTTTTAAATCCTATTATTGAGATTGTCTTATCGTTAGGACTTGGTGCAATTATGGGTCTTGTATTGACATATATTGAAAGATTTTTCAACTCAAATACAAACAGACTAAATCTTGCGATTGCATTTATTTTCCTGACAGCATCAATTGCTATGATTGATGTGCATATTGGTCCTGTTCATATAAGCTTTTCTTCGCTTCTTGTATGTATGATGCTTGGTACGATGTTTTGTAATACATGTCCATTGTCCAAAGACCTTATGGCGGCATCTGATAAGTGGGCATCGCCGCTGTGTGCAGTGTTCTTTGTTATAAGCGGGGCAGAGCTTGAACTCAATGTATTTACCGATGCTGCTATTGTTCTTATAGGAATAATATACATTCTTTTCCGTTCGCTTGGCAAGTATTCGGGTGCCTATATAAGTTCCAAAATGGTAAAGTGCAGTCCAAGTATCTGTAAATATCTTGGTATAACACTTCTTCCGCAAGCAGGTGTTGCTCTTGGAATGACGCTTACCGCTATGCAGCTTGGCGAGCAAGGAAGCTTAATCAGAAATATTACACTGTTTGCAGTTTTGATATACGAATTAGTCGGTCCGCTTCTTACCAAGATGGCACTTACTGCATCGGGTGATATTACCCCTATGTCAGACGAGGTTAAAATGCGTAGAAGTATTAAGCTTGAGCAGAGCAAAAATGCCAATTAGGAGGTATTTGTGTGAATGTGACTGACGCAATTATACAAAGAAGAACAAAGCGTAAATATACAACTGATAAAGTATCTCACAATGATTTAATAACTCTTGTTGAATATACGAGATATGCACCGATGCCCGCTAATCTTCAGCCCTTGAAATATGTCTTGATTGAAGATGAAAGTCTTGTAAAGAAGGTATTCTCTCATACTAAATGGTCGGGTTACCACCCCGAAAATGCACCATCAGTCAATGAAATGCCGAGTGCGTTTATTGCAATGCTCGGCGATGCGGACATCAAATCAAACGGCATTTTTGAAGTTGATGCAGGGATTGCAGGTACGATAATTTCTCTTGTGGCAGAGGAGCTTGGCTTGTCATCCTGCTGGCTCGGTGCAATAGACCGAGAGGAAATTGCAAAGCTCTTAAATTTAAAAGATAATATGAAGCTTTTATACTTAATTGCAGTTGGTTATTCAGAACAAGAAGCAAGAGCGATTGATGCGGACGGAGATATAAAATACTTTACAGATGCAAATGGTGTGCTGAATGTCCCCAAAAGGAAGCTTGACGAAATTATAATTACACTTGATTAGCAGAAAATCAGGATGCAAAATTTTGCATCCTGATTTTCTGTTTATTATTAAAAATTATTATAAAAAAACTATTGACAAAGCATTGAAATTATGATATATTATATTGGTCGTTGAGCGAGAGCTTGCGATAAAAAATATGATGACCCGGCTCCTTGGTCAAGTGGTTAAGACTCCGCCCTCTCACGGCGGCTACAGGGGTTCGAATCCCCTAGGAGTCACCAGAAAAAAGCACTTGCATATGCAAGTGCTTTTTCTATTTAATGATGGGCATTTGATAATCTGATATTTAAAATATTATAAAGTATATAATAAGTATCAAGCCAAGGATTATACGGTAATTTGCAAATATTTTAAAATTATGCTTCTGTACATAACTTATAAGAAATTTAACCGATATCATCGAAACAATGTATGCAGATGCCATTGAAACCAACAGAAGTATCCATTCAAGTCCGATTGGCAGCGGACTTGTTGCAAGCTTTAGTACGGTCACCCCGAGCATAACAGGAATTGCAAGATAAAATGAAAATTCTGCCGCAACCTCTCGTGATGTGCCGATAATAATTGCACCGAGAATTGTTGCCCCCGAGCGTGATGTTCCGGGCACAATGGATAAAACCTGAAACAGTCCTATCAGAAATGCAGTCTTGTAGGTCATTTCGTTCATAGAATTGATTTTGGGTGTATGGTTTATTTTTTCAACGATAATGAATGCAATTCCGTACACTATGAGCATCGCACTGACAATCAAAGGAGTTGAAATAGAATCCATATAATCGTTTAATAAAAGCCCGACGATAATAGCAGGAACACAGGCCACTACAATCTTAAAGAGCATATTCCAGGTATCGGCCTTTTCCTCTGCGGATTTTGAGGGTGCAAACGGATTTAGCTTGTTAAAGTAGAGGGTAACTATTGCAAGTATAGCACCAAGCTGAATAACATACAGAAAAAACTGTGAACCGAAAAAACCATCGGCAGTATTCATAAATTCGTTTACAAGAATCATATGTCCCGTACTGCGGATGGGTAACCATTCTGTGATACCCTCAACAATACCGAGGATTATGGCTTTTACGACATCGATTATAAACATTTATAGCACCACCTGAAAAATAACTATTTTATATCATCTATATTATAAGGTGTGGTCTGATATACGAAATAATTTAACCAATTTGAATATAAAAGATTTGCGTGTGATTTCCAACTCATAACGGGCTCACAGCTCGGGTCATCATTTTCAAAATAATTTTTGGGAATTTCTATTTCAAGCCCCTTTTCTTTATCTCTGAAATACTCACCTGCAAGTGTGTCTCGGTCATATTCTGAATGCCCCGTTATAAAGAATTGTCTTTCGCTCTTTGCGGTTACAATGTATACGCCCGCCTCGTTTGAGGTTGACAATATTTCAAGCTCAGGAACCTTTAAAATGTCCTCTTCAACAAGCTCTGTATGTCGAGAGTGGGGAACATAAAAAACATCATCAAATCCGCGAAGTAAAATCTTATGTTTTTTTTCTTCGGGTATTGTGTGCGGAAACACACCGAACATTTTTTTGTCAAGAATTCTTTTTCTGACACCATAGTGATAATAAAGTGCTGCTTGTGCACCCCAACAGATATGGAAGGTAGATGTAACATTGTACTTTGACCATTCCATAATTTCACAAAGCTCTTCCCAATAATCAACCTCTTCAAACTCAAGAGTTTCAACGGGTGCTCCTGTAATTATCATTCCGTCAAATTTTTGATTTTTAAAATCATCGAAGGTACCATAAAAGGTTTTAAGATGGCTGACGGAGGTGTTTTTGGAAATATGACTTTTGGTATGCATAAAGCTTATATCAACCTGCAGAGGTGAGTTGCCGAGCATACGCAGAAGCTGTGTTTCTGTTGTGATTTTTGTAGGCATAAGATTTAAAATAAGTATCTTAAGAGGACGGATATCCTGAGTCATTGCACGATTTTCCGTCATTACAAAAATATTTTCGTTATTAAGTGTTTCGATTGCAGGCAAATTATCCTGAACTTTTATAGGCATAAACATCACACCTTTTAATTTTATAATAATTTAGTATATCACAAAACAATAGATTAGTAAAGACAATTTTGCATATACTAAAGAAAATACTAAAATATAAGAGGTATAAAATGAAGAATACAAATAATTCTGAAAATAATCAAAACGAAGATACAATAAAGGAAATGTCAAGTGTGAAAATATCATGCAAGGCGGGAAGAATATATTGTCTTACAATTATCGGCGAGATAGAGGGGCATATGTCTCTCCCTAAAACGAGCAAAACCACCAAATATGAGCATGTAATCCCCGAGCTTGTGAGAATAGAAGAGGATGACGATATTGACGGATTACTCCTGATTTTAAACACTATAGGCGGTGATGTTGAGGCAGGTCTTGCAATAGCAGAGCTAATCTCGAGTATGAAAAAACCAAGTGTCTCTATCGTGCTGGGCGGTGGACACAGTATAGGCGTACCGCTCGCAGTCTCGGCAAAATGTTCACTTATTGTTCCTTCTGCAACAATGACAGTTCATCCGATACGGACAACAGGAACGATAATCAGTTCAGCACAGACCTTTGAGCAGATGACAAAGGTTCAGGAACGATTGATAGATTTTGTAGACCGAAATTCCCAAATTAAAGGGGAACGATTTAAGGAGCTTATGCTCGCAACAGGAAATATTTCAAACGATACAGGAACGGTGCTTTTCGGTGAGGAAGCCGTAAGCTGCGGGCTTATAGACAGAGTAGGGGGAATATCGGAAGCGATGGATTGTATAGAAAAAATGCGAAAAAACAAAAAATAGCAAATTATTTTAAAATAATTTATAAATTTACTTGACATATTTAACAAATTTCAGTATAATTGGTAGGTAGAATTTTTTCACCTTGACATCTAAAGTGTTGACCATACTTGGAGGGAGGGTAGTACCATGGCTGAAATTAGAGTTAAAGATAACGAGTCATTAGACAGTGCACTTCGTCGTTTTAAGCGTTCATGTGCAAAGGCAGGTGTTTTATCCGAAGTTAGAAAGAGAGAACACTATGAAAAGCCAAGTGTAAAGCGTAAAAAGAAGTCTGAAGCTGCAAGAAAGCGTAAATTCATCTAGGATTTATATAGGCGGGGTATGTCCCCGCCTTTTTTTCGTTAAAGTAATTAAAAGGGGTGATTTTTGTGAATGCAAAATTCGGAACTGCAGGAAATTGTGAAGATTTTTATGATAAAGGGAATAAATCTGCACTGCAAATGCCGCTTTGGCTTAAAGAACACAATCTCGACTGTTATGAATATCAATGCGGAAGAGGTGTGAAAATTTCCGACGATGCAGCAACAGCACTTGGAAAAGAGGCAAGAGAAAACGGAATTATTCTCTCTGTTCATGCACCTTACTATATCAGTCTGTCTTCTGTTGATGAGGAAAAGCGTCTTAACAGTATTAAATATATTACAGATACCTTGCGTGCGGCACATTATATGGGTGCAGACCGTATCGTTGTTCATTCAGGCTCTTGCGGAAGTATTACAAGGAAAGAAGCTCTTGAGCTTGCAACAGATACCCTGAAATTGGCACTCAAAACCGCAGATGAGCTTGGATATGGCGATATTCATATTTGTCCCGAGACAATGGGCAAGGTTAAACAACTCGGTACGGTAGACGAGGTTATGAAGCTCTGCTCGATAGATGAACGATTGATTCCGACGATTGATTTCGGACATGTAAATTCAATGACACTTGGCGGGCTTAAAACAAAAGAGGATTTCAAGAATATTTTTGACACTGTAAAAAATAAGCTTGGTGAAGAGAGAGGTAAAAACTTTCACGCACATTACAGCAGAATTGAGTACACAAATGCAGGCGAAAAGAAGCATCACACCTTTGAAGAGGCGGAGTTTGAGCCTGAATTTACGCCTATTGCCGAAATTATGGCAGAGTATAATGTCTATCCAAGAATTATTTGTGAGTCTGCAGGCACACAAACAAAAGATGCTGTTGCACTTAAAGTAATTTATAATCAGGAGCTTTCAAAGCAAGAGGGATAATTTATGTCTTATAATAAGTTAAATGACCTATACAAGGAATACGATGCAATAATGATAACCTCTCCGTATAATCTGCGATACTTTACAGGTTTTTCAGGTGGAGAGGGAATATGTATTGCGGGTAAAGATTTCAGGTATTTGCTTGTCGATTCAAGATATATCGTTGCTGCAAAATGTGAGGCAAAGAATTTTACGGTAATTGAATATTCAGTAGGAAAGCTTTATGAAGTTATTTCTGATGTAATCAAAGCTCATAATGTTTTAAATCTTGGGTTTGAGAACGCACATATGACAGTTGCAGAGCTTGAGAGATATTCAAAAAATTTAATAAATATAAATTTTGTCGGCGTTGATAACAGGCTTAATGAATTGAGAATGATAAAAACCGAGCAGGAGCTTAATTTTATCCGCAAGGCAGAGAGTATAGGCTGTCGTGCGTTTGAGAAAATTTTGCCTATGTTAAAGGTTGGTGTTTGCGAGCGTGAAATTGCGTCTGAACTTGAATATCAAATGCGGTGTCTTGGTGCCCAAAAAACATCCTTTGATACGATTGTTGTATCGGGAACAAAAACGAGTATGCCTCATGGGTTGCCTGATGATACAAGATTAAAATCGGGCGATTTTGTCACGATGGACTTTGGTTGCAGATATAATGGGTATTGCTCTGATATGACAAGAACCGTTGTGATAGAAAAGGCAAATGATGAACAAATTAAGATTTATAATACGGTTCAGAAAGCTCAATCAGCGGGCCTTGATGCGATAAGGAATGGTGCTTGCTGCAAGGATGTTGACGCTGTTGCAAGAGATATAATAAAAGAAGCAGGCTATGGCGGGTATTTTGGGCATTCCCTTGGTCACGGCGTAGGACTTCAAATTCATGAGCTTCCGAATTTATCGCCAAAATCTGATATGATATTAGAGGAAAATATGGTGGTGAGCTGTGAGCCCGGAATATATGTTGAGGGGTTTGGCGGAGTCAGAATAGAGGATTTGGTTATTGTAAAACACGATGGCATAGAAAATCTATGTGATGTTCCGAAAGACCTGATTATATGCGGTTAAAAAAATCCAAAGACAATTTCGTCTTTGGATTTTTATGTTATATAGATTTGCCAAAATCAATTTCGGATATAGCAATCTTCATTGACTCATAAATCTCTTCCGGTGATGTCAGATTGCACGGTTCATTGTCGATGACAAGCTTTATAAAAGCTTCTATTTCATACTTGAAAGCCATATCTAAATCATAATCCTCTGAATATGAACTATCGTCACAGTAAACTGAAAGCTTATCGTTTTCAATCACAACGCTTGCGTCGTCAAAGTCTATTCGGCATCTTGCAGCAAACGGGAAGGTTTGCGGAAGCGACCATTCTGCGGTTGCAGTTACCATAAAGTTGTCGTAAAAATATTGGGTCTGCACACCTTCAAGCGGGATCTTTGAGTTCTTTATAACAGAGTTTATGGAGTTCGGCTTGCCGAAATACCAGTTAATCAAATCTACATCGTGAATATGAAAATCAATAACAGAGCCACCGCTCTTGTCGACATCCAAAATCCAGTTGTTAAATGTCCAAAGCGGAGTTTGTGAGTATCTTTCAAAGCTTGCATAGCGAACATTTCCGTACTTTTTTGTATCAATAAATTCTTTGATTATTCTAAATCCCGAGTGGAAACGCAGACAATGACCAATCATAAGCTTTGCGTTGTTTTGCTTTGATGCTTCAATCATTTTTTTGCATCCTTCAAGTGTAAGTGCCATAGGTTTTTCAGAGAAGAGGTGGACACCCGATTTAAGAGCATAAAGAGCAACCTCCTCGTGAAGAAATGTCGGAAGAACAGAAAGAATAAAATCTAAATTTTCGTTATCAAGCATCTCTTTGTAATCCTGATAAAAATTACACGAGGAAAAATCAACAGAAGAGACATCAACACTTCCTAAATTTATCTTTGCAACTTTTTTTGCCTCTTCAAGTGTTGTACCGCAAATTGCGGCAAGTTTAAAATCTCCACGCATTTTTTCTATTTCATACAGGTTGCAAAGATGCTTTTTCCCCAGACCGCCAAACCCGATTATACCGTAACGATACATTTTTTATCTCTCCTTATCTGATAAATTTTTTAAATATGAAAGTGAGGAAGTTATTTTTTCCATAATGTCACGATTGTCATTTAATTCAATCGTTGCAATTTTATTGTAACCGCTTTTACAGAGGAGGTCAAATATTTCATTAAAAGGAATAATTCCCTTGCCTATTGCAACACTGTCGCATATATTTCCGCATATATTGAGCTGACCGTTTGAATTTGGCTCAATATCCTTTAAGTGAACATGAACAATCCTGTCTGCGAATTTACTTGTTGCAGACAGAATATCAGAGTTGTTGAACCAGAAATTTCCCGTGTCAAGAACATATTTAACCTCGGGTAGTTGTCCTAAAATATATTCAACATCTGAAATTGTAGCAAATGGTGTTTTTGTATCTGAAAAGTTTTCAATTACAACGCTTATATCGTAATCACTTGCAATATCTACAACATCATTTATATGCTCGGCAATCATCTCTCTGCATCGTTCTCTGTCGGCGTCAGATGGGTGGATTATCTCAACAGTAGGTACCGGCATATACATTTTGCACTCAAGCTTTGCACAGTTTTCAAGGTGAATTTTGGCATTTTCCCTGAGGTCGTTCAGTATACCGTCTCTGTTATAGTCAAAATTTGTAATGTTAAATACAGAAGCAGTTGTAAGCCCGTGTTCCTTTAATATATTCCATAAGCTATTTGCGGTGTATTTCTCTTCCAGAAGTGTTGCATAAACATCGACAAAAGAAAGACCCATTGGTACTAAAAGCTCAAAACCATCATTCAGGCTTTTAATCTCGTTGTTGTCAACAGCGGTATCGATTTGATTAAAAAAGGTACCAAATTTCATAATGATATTCTCCGTTTTAAACTAATGTTTTTATATACTTTATTGTGCTTGCGATATCCTTGAATTGTTGCTCGCCCGATATTTCGCGTTCTATATATAAGTCCCCTGTGTAGCCGTTGTTTATAAGCTTCGGAAGAAAGACAGGGTAATTTACGCTGCCCTCTCCGACAACACGCTCGCAGCCAAGCTCGTAAAAGCTGTCACAAGGGTAGTTGCCGTCCTTTATATGCACCCCCCGAACTCTGCCTTTGAACAAGTCAAGTGCGTCTACGGGGTTGCCTTTTCCGTACATTATAAGGTTTGCAGGGCCTAAATTTATACCAATCAACGGATTGTCCCCATCAGTAATCATTCGCATAAGTGTGGTTGGCGTCTCCTGACCTGTTTCAAAATTAAAATGAATACCCTTTGAAGAGCAATATTCTGCAATTTCTTTAATTGTTTCAAGCAATGATTTGAATTCATCAGTAGACGGGTTTTCGGGAATAAAGCCAACATGTGTTGCCATATCGCACACGCCGAGCCATTCTGCAAAATCTGCCCCTGCTTTCAGCTCGTTTAGCCGCATTAAGCGATATTGTGTCGGAACAAGTCCTAATGTTTGGGGCCCGTCTTTAAAATTCCATTCCTGCGGTCCTGACCAGCCTGCCCAAAGCGAGGAAATACGAAGCTTTCCGTCAAGTGTTGCTTTCACCTTTTCTGCATTTTCATATGTAAAAAGCTCGGGCGTAAAGCATTGAAGCTGAACACACTCAATATCAAGTGTCAGCAACTCGTCAACACCCTTTGTCAAAACATCCGAAAGCGGATAAATTACACCAATTTTATTTTTTAACATAATTACGCCCCTTATAAAAAAATCTTTACATAAATAAACCTGTCTGTTATAATTCTATAATAGATAATTCTAAAATCAATACGATTTTAGACAATTTTTTTAGATTTTGGTAAAAGGGGTGATATAGGTGAAGAGAGAATATCCATTTTATAAGGTTAATAAACGATTGTCAATCCACTCTGTCAATTCTGCTTTTATGCTTGAGTGTGACGATAATTTCTGTTTTGAGGGTGAAATTCATAATTTTTGGGAAATGGCATTTATTGCAAAAGGCAGTGCGTTGATAGTAAGAGATACCAAGGCTTTGACATTGAATGCGGGAGATGTGATATTTTATAAACCGATGGAATTTCACTGTCTGCGGGCAAACAATGAACCATTTACCGTAATAATTATTTCGTTTAACACACTTGATAAAATTATCTCACCGCTTGGTGAGGTAATACTTAATCTGAATTCACAGTGTCAGGAAATGGTTTTTAAGCTTCTGCACGAGATGGAAAAGGGGTTTGTGTTCACAAGCGACGGCGGGATATGCGGAAGTGCAGGGTCATTGATTGCAGAGAATTCGGCGATTGCAATGCTTGAGCATTTTCTTTTGACGATGGTAGCACTTTCTCCATCTGCAAAAAAAGTAGATGGATATGCTTCGTCTGAATTCACGGAGATAATCGATGTAATGATGCAAAACCTTGACAAAGACCTCTCTGTTGAAGAAATTGCGGAGCTTGTGGGTCATAGTGTAGTTAGCTTAAAGAAAATATTTAAAAAGCATACGGGCGGAGGAGTAAGCAAGCATTTTATGATGCTGAAGATAAGACAAGCAATTATGTTGTTGAGGGAGGGCAGAAGCGTAGCAGAGGTTTCTGACAGCCTTGGTTTTTCAAGTCCGAGTTACTTTTCTTACGCTTTTCAAAGAGAGGTCGGTAAATCGCCCGTATCTTTTAAAAATAAACCATAAAAAGATATGAATAAGTGATAAATGATGTTGATTTATAAAGAAATGTATGATATAATATAAGGAAATGCGGTAGAATTTAATTCTGTAAGGAGCGGATAGTATGGCAAACAACATTTGGCACGATATTTCCCCAAAAAGGATAACTACAGAAGACTTTATTTGTGTTATTGAAATCTCAAAAGGAAGCAAGAAAAAATACGAGCTTGATAAAGAGACGGGATATATAATTCTTGATAGAATTTTATATACATCTACGCATTATCCTGCAAACTATGGATTTATTCCGAGAACCTACGGCGATGACAACGACCCTCTTGATGTTTTGCTTATTTGTGCAGAACCTCTTGAGCCGTTATCATTGGTTCGGGCGTATCCTATCGGTGTTATATCTATGGTTGACAACGGAAGGTCTGACGAGAAAATAATTGCCATTCCGTTTAATGACCCGAACTATAATCATTATACCGATATAGACCAGTTGCCGAAGCATATTTTTGATGAGATGAAGCATTTCTTTAAGGTATACAAAAATCTTGAAAATAAAGATACCGCTGTTGATGAGGTGCAAGGAAGAGATGTTGCTGTTAGGATTATAGATTCGGCAATCGATAATTATATAGAAAAGTTTTGTAAGTAAAAAATATACAGCTGGAGGAAAAAATGAATAAAAGAAAGGAAAATGAACTTGCAAAGAGGCAGCGGAATTTTAATGCACATATCGTCACTTCCTTCAAAATATGGCATTGGAACATTGGGCGAGAGTGCATATAAATTTATAGATTTTTTAGAAGCCTGCGGGCAAAAGTATTGGCAAATTCTTCCGATTACCCCGACAGGGTACGGAAATTCACCATATCAGTCCTATTCATCATTTGCAGGAAACCCCTATTTTATTGATTTAGAAATCTTGTCAGATAGCGGTAACTTAAATATTTCAGAGGCAGAGTGCATTTTTTGGGGTGATAATCCTGAATTTGTTGATTTTGATGCACTATACAATAACAGATTTAAACTTCTTTGGTCTGCATATATTGCAGACAAGGAGGAGATTTACGGAAAGCTGAATGAATTCCGCAAAAAAAATGCCTATTGGATAGAAGATTACGCTATGTTTATGGTGCTGAAATTCAAAAATCAAATGAAGCCCTTTTGGGAATGGGACGATTTACTCAAATTCAGAGACGAAAAAGCGCTTGCAAAAATATTCGAGCAGTTTAAAGATGAGCTTGAATTCTGGGTTTATATTCAATATCGTTTTTTTGAACAATGGAATGCCCTTAAAACATACGCAAATTCAAAAAATATAAAAATAATTGGCGACATACCGATTTATGTTGCTGAGGACAGTGCAGACGCCTGGGCGAAGAGCGATATTTTAATGCTTGACGAAAACAAGCGACCCATATGTGTTGCAGGCTGTCCGCCCGATTATTTTTCCCCAAAGGGTCAACTTTGGGGAAATCCGCTTTATGATTGGGATTATCTCAAGCAAAACTCATATGAATGGTGGATATTAAGAATAAAATCCATGCTGGAGCTTTGTGATGTTGTCAGAATTGACCATTTCAGGGCATTTTCGGCATACTATTCAATACCATTCGGTGACGAAGATGCAGTCAACGGGAAATGGATTGCTGGACCGAGAGAAGACTTTTTTTATACACTTAAAAACATTCTCGGCGAAAATCTGCCGATTATTGCCGAGGACCTCGGTACTCTTGATGATGATGTGCGGTCGCTTTTAGGATATACGGGATTTCCGGGAATGAAGGTCTTACAATTTGCGTTTAATCCTGATGGCTTAAGCGATTATCTTCCGCATAAATACGATAAAAATTGTGTTGCATACATCGGCACGCACGACAATGACACGATAAACGGCTGGCTTTCTTCGACAGATAGGGATACGGTTAGTTTTGCATTTAAATATCTCAATATAAAAGAGGGACAGGATTTTAATTGGGAGTTTATAAAATCTCTTCTTGCAACGGTTGCGGATGTTACAATTATTACAATGCAGGATTTATTGGGGCTTGACTCTTATTCGCGTATGAACACGCCCTCTACCTCGGAGAGAAACTGGCAATGGCGTCTTCGGGATATTAACTTATTGAATAACAATTTATCTGAAAAATTAAAGGCTGTAACTCAATTATACGGCAGATAGAAAAGAGGTGTATTGCCGTGATTATGATTGACGGAACGGTTGAGAGCATTATATATGAAAATCCTGAAAACGGCTATACAGTATGTGATGTGGCAAGCGGGGGACAACTTATCACAATGACGGGTTATATGCCGAATTTAAGCGAGGGTGAGAAAATTCAGGCTCACGGGGATTGGGTAATGCATATGGAATACGGAGACCAGTTTAAGGTTGAGTACTATGAGAGGCAAATGCCGTCTGCCGAGTCTGAAATTGAAAAATATCTTGCATCGGGGCTCCTTCCGGGGATTGGCAAGGCAACTGCGAAGAAGATTGTCCAAGCATTTGGCAAAGACTCGCTTGAAGTTATTGAAAAATCGCACGATAAGCTTCTTGAAATATCGGGCATAACACAGAAAAAAGCAGACGAAATTTATAAAAAATATATTGAACTTATAGGCGTTCGTGATGTTGTAATATTTTTTCAAAAATTCGGCATATCACCCTCGTCCGCGGTGCGGGCATACAAAGTCTTTGGAAGCAATACCGTTGCAACGATTTCTGCAAATCCTTATGTTCTTGCCGAATGTATTGACGGAATAACCTTCAGTACGGCAGACAGTATTGCAACCGAGCTTGGATTTGCAAAAAATTCGTTTGAGCGTGTTTCGTGTGGGATAAAGTTCTTGCTTCGACAAATCGGTTATTTAAACGGTCACACCTTTTTGCCGAGGTCAGCCCTGACCTCTTATGCGTCACAGACCCTTGAAATTGATTCGGGAAATATAGAATCAGCAATTTCTGAGCTTGTATATAGCGGTGAGCTTATTTTATCAAATATGGGTGAGTATGACGCAATATATTTAGATGAGTATTATAATGCGGAAAAAAGGGTCGCAAGCCGATTGATTGAGCTTTCTGAACTCGTGTTTGATGTCGATATGTTACAACTTGACGAGCAGATTGAAAAGCTTGAAAAGAAAAATGATATTATGCTTGCAGAGCTTCAGACAGAAGCAGTAAAAAATGTTTTTTTAAATTCCGCACTTGTTATTACGGGCGGCCCCGGAACGGGAAAAACAACAATAATCAGGACTATAATAGAATTGATGGAGAGCTTTGGAAAAAGAGTTCTCTTGACAGCCCCGACGGGGCGTGCTGCAAAGCGTATGTCAGAGTTGTGTGATATGGAAGCAAAGACGATACACAGATTGCTTGAAATTACCCCGGGTGACAGAGAGGTCGGCAATAGGTTTGCAAGGAACGAAAACAACAAGCTTGATTGTGATGTACTGATTGTCGATGAGATGTCAATGGTTGATTTGTTGTTAATGGATAGCTTGCTCTCTGCCCTGCCGAGAGGTTCAAGAATTATAATGGTTGGCGACTGTGACCAGCTTCCGTCTGTTGGTGCGGGTAATGTTTTAAAGGATATTATCGAGAGCGAGACATTGACTTGTATTAAACTGACAGAAATTTTCAGACAAGCAAAGGAAAGTATGATTGTTGTAAATGCTCACAGAATAAATCACGGTGAATTTCCGCATCTCAACGATGCTGACAATGACTTTTTCCTTGTAGAAAGAGATGACGCTTTATCTGTTTCTGATACGATAGCGGATTTGTGTGCAAGACGATTGCCTAAAAAATACGGGTTTAACTGTATTTCACAAATTCAAGTATTGACCCCGACAAGAAAATCAGTTATTGGTGTAACAAATTTAAACGCTATTCTTCAGGACAAGCTTAACCCACCATCGCCCGACAAAGCGGAATATGTAACGGGAAGATGTGTTTATCGTGTCGGCGATAAGGTTATGCAGATTAAAAATAATTATCATATAGAATGGGAACGGCTTAATTTAAAAGAACAAGGAATGGGAATATTTAACGGAGATGTGGGATACATTTCTGAAATAAATAAAAGCAAACAAAAAATGACTGTTATCTTTGATGACAGAGTTGTTTTGTATGATTTTATGCTTCTTGACGAGTTAGAGCTCTCATACGCAACCACTGTTCACAAAAGCCAAGGCAGTGAGTTTGATGCAGTTATAATTCCCATGTGCGAAACACATAAACTTTTGATGACAAGAAATCTTTTATATACCGCAATAACAAGAGCAAAAAGTCTTGTTGTGCTTGTCGGACAAGAGGATATAATTAAGGCGTACATCAATAATGACAGTATACAAAAGCGTTTTTCAGGACTTTCTGACAAGCTTAAAATTTTTTAATTGCCGAAAGGAGGAGGTAAGATGGAATATTTTGCTCTCCCGCTACAGAACTTAATAGAAGAATTTGAAAAACTACCGGGGATTGGAAGCAAGACAGCACAAAGACTTGCGTTTCACATTCTTAATCAACCGATTGAACGCGCACAAAAGTTTGCAAACGCTTTAGTTAACGCGAAGGAACAGCTTTGCTATTGTGAAGAATGTCAGAATTTATCAGATAAAAAAAGATGTGCTGTTTGCGAAAGTCCGACGCGTGACCATAGCGTAATTTGCGTAGTTGAAAGTCCGAGAGATGTTTTGCAGATAGAAAAAACAAACGAGTTTGGCGGTGTGTACCATGTTTTGCATGGTGCAATATCGCCTATGGACAATATCGGACCTGACGATATAAGAATAAAAGAGCTTGTAGGCAGGGTATCAAAGGGAGATGTAAGCGAGGTTATTATGGCTACCAACCCCAATCTTGAGGGTGAAACTACTGCTATGTATATATCAAAGCTTATAAAACCTTTTGGTGTAAATGTTACAAGAA
This sequence comes from Clostridia bacterium, assembly GCA_045576835.1. Lineage (GTDB taxonomy): Bacteria > Bacillota > Clostridia > Monoglobales > Monoglobaceae > UMGS1820. The sequence goes on along the minus strand of JAZNHF010000012.1, from coordinate 11,341 downwards.
TTGCTCACGGTGTACCCGTCGGCGGAGAGCTTGAATTTGCAGATGAGGTAACCCTCTCAAAGGCCCTGAAATGGAGGGTCGAACTGTAATGAACAAAAACGATATTTTTGAAATTGAAATTACAGGAATGACCGATGACGGAAGCGGTGTAGGAAGAGCAGAGGGGATAGCTGTTTTTGTACCATATACCATTATAGGCGAAACTGTTCGCGTTCATATTATCAAGGTTAACAAAACCTATGCTGTGGGTAAGCTTATAGAGGTTGTTTCTCCTTCAATTCATCGTGTTAAGTCGGAGTGTGAATATTTTTATAAATGCGGCGGTTGTCAGCTCTGGCATATGGATTATGAAGCAGAGCTTGATTATAAATATAATAAGGTTAAAAATTGCATTGAAAGAATAGGCGGAATTTCTGTGGATATATCTCCGATTGTGTCCGCTGATTTTTGCACACGGTATCGTAATAAGGTTCAACTTCCCGTTTCAAAATCGGGGGTTGGTTTTTATATGCGTAATTCCCATAATGTAGTTGATATCGATGATTGTCTGCTTCAGGATAAAAGATGCAAAGAGATAGTTTTGAAAATAAAAGAATGGATAAAAAAATTAGACATAGAACCATTTGATGAAAAGACAAACGATGGCTTAATTAAACATATCTATATCCGCAGCGGGAAATCAGGGATAATTGTTGTTATCGTTTCTAAAACTGATAAAATTCCCAAGTTTGATGTTCTTACAGAAGAGTTGATTTCCCTTAATTTAAACATTGAGGGGATTGTGTGTAATATAAACCCCGATAATACCAATGTTGTTCTCGGCAGAGAAAATAAGATAATATGGGGCAAGGGGTCAATAACCGACAACATTGGGGAAACAGAATTTAAAATTTCACCTGACTCGTTTTATCAGGTAAATAAAGAGCAAACCCTTAAATTGTATAATCTCGTGGCAGAAATGGCTGATATTACCGAAAATGATACCGTATGGGATTTTTATTGCGGAATTGGAACTATTGGTCAGTTTGTTGCAAAAAAAGCGAATAAAATTATTGGTATAGAAATTGTTCCTCAAGCGGTTGAAGACGCAAAAAAGAATGCAAAAAAGAACGGCATTACAAATGCAGAATATTATTGCGGTCCTGCCGAAATTGTTGCACCAACACTTATTAAAAAGGGCGAGAGAGCAGATGTTGTAATTCTCGACCCACCGAGAAAGGGTTGTGATGAAATTCTTTTAGACACGGTAATAAAATCACATTCAAAACGCATTGTATATGTTTCTTGCAAGCCTTCGACCCTTGCAAGAGATTTGAAATATTTTAATGAACATGGCTATATCACAAAGCAGATTGTTCCCGTTGATATGTTCCCGCGAACATGTCATGTGGAGTGTGTAGCTTTGCTATCTTATGCTTGATTATAGGTGGTGGAAAAATGATTAGAAAGAGCTTGATTGAATTTATTTTTGAGGCATCGTCAATCGAACGATGGAACGACCATATAAGACCTTCAAGAGGGTTTACCGAAATGGATAAGCAGTCGCACAAGATGGTTTATGCCTATGTGCTGTCAAAAATCGACGGAAATGTCGATATGCTTAAGCTGATTGAGGGTGGGATTTTTGAATTTTTACATAGACTTGTGCTTACGGATATTAAGCCGCCCGTATTTCATAGACTTATGAGAGAAAAGGGTGACGAGCTTAATCGGCTTGCTTTGTCGTCTGTCTGTAACAATGTCTCAAATATTCCGCGTGGTTTTTATGAAAAGATGGAGAGATATTATACGGATGATTCCTATGCCGAAAAAGAGAAGAAAATACTCGCGGCAGCACATTATCTTGCGACAAAGTGGGAGTTTGATATAATTTATGATATGTGTCATTCTTATTATGCGATAGACGAGACCCGTGATGAGATATATAGCAAGCTTGATGAACTTAAAAACCTTGATTGCCTTGAATATTTTTTAAGCAACGAAGATTATCAGGGTTTTACAAGTCTTATCGGACAGCTTCGTTTCCAACAACGGTGGTCACGCTCCCCCAGAATTCCCGAAACATCCGTCAGCGGACATATGCTTATTGTTGCTATATTGTCGTATTTATGCTCTTGTGAGACCGCGGCATGCAAACAAAGAATTATAAATAATTTCTTCGGCGGACTTTTCCATGATGTCCCCGAAGTGCTTACACGGGATATAATTTCGCCTGTTAAAAATTCGGTTGAGGGTCTTGATGAAATTATAAAAAAAATTGAAAGCGACCAAATGAATACCGTATTGTATCCGCTTATACCCAAAGAATGGCAGGATGAGCTTGAGTATTACACAAACGATGAATTTTCTAATAAGGTCAAGCTTGAAAACGCTATAAAATGTGTTAACAGCGATGTTATTGATGAGAAATATAACGAGGATAAATACAGCCCTATTGATGGTGAGCTCATCCGAGGCTGCGACCATCTTTCAGCTTGCATAGAGACATATTTCTCCCATACTTACGGTATTACAACAAGCACACTTCAATCAGGAAATAAAGAGCTTTGCGAAAGATATAAAAACAGAGTTATATGCGGTATTCATTTTGGCTCTCTGTTTGACTATTTTAAAATTTAACACCAAAACACCCCTTTGCATATTATATTGTATAAAGGGGTGTTCTTATGGAATTGATTATTTCAATAATAGTATGTGTGCTCTCTGTTTATGGGGCCTTTCAGATGATTTATAATTTTGCAGTTTATTTGGCAAAGAGCGAAAAGGCAAACCCTGTTTTTTCGTATTATGTTGTGGCTTTTGAAGATGTAGAGGAAGAGGCAGAGGAGTATGTACGCTCTCATGCACTTACCGTAGAAAAAGATGATGAGATTATAATTCTTTATAACGAAGCCACCAATGAAGCCCTGCAATTATTTGATATTATAGCATCAGAGTTTAATTTTGTTCGTTTTATGTCATTTGAAGAGTATCAGGATTACATTAAACTTTATAATCAAAAGTAAAATATAAATTATTTATAGAATTATCAAAGAGTTAGAGCATATGCTGTACTTCTTTGCCTTTTCACTTTCACTTATGAGATAATCAACATCGCATAGTCTGCATTGCTTGTAAGCAGATTTTGCGTCAAATTTTCCGCTGTCACACATAAATACCTTTTTTGCTGCATTTTTAAGCATAGAATTCCTCAAGGTAACTTCTTCACGCGTACAGTCAGACACGATTCCATCATCTGAAAGCGAGTTTGCAGAAAAGAATAGCATATCAGCATATGTGTTCTCAAATACATCTTGTGCATCAGGACCGATAAGGCAACTGCGATTTTCGGGACTTAAAAAACCACCTGACGAAAAAACTTTAATATCTGACTTGCACATTAAATACAATATCTCTATATTATTTGTGATAATTGTTAATGAACTTCTGTTAAGAATTTCATTTGCCAAGTAAAAAGAGGTTGATGACTGGTCCAAAAATATAATATCCCCGTCTTTTATAAGCGTAGCAGCTTTTTTTGCAATTATCTTCTTTTCATCAATGTTATGATGCGATCTTTTGTTAAATGAAATTACATTTGTAAAATGAGTTATCAATTCAGCACCGCCGTAGCATCTTTTTATAATTCCTTTGTTTTCAAGGGATGTTAAATCTCTTCTTATGCTTGATTCACTCGCATAGAGCTTTTTGCACAGTTCTTTGACAGTAATAAAATTATTTTCGTTTTTAAGAATATTTATTATTTCGCGTTCTCTCTCATTTTTTAACATATGACACCTCTGAATGTGATTGTTTTTGATTGTTTTTCAAAATAAAGCGTTAAATTATTAAATTTAGACCAATTTATGATAAATTGTTGAATTGTTTTGACTATTACATTATAATACAAGTATTAGGAAAAGTAAATATATTAAATAGAAAAAGGTGAGCATTATGGATATCAATGAACTTTTGAAAGGAATAAAGTGTTCTTGTGGCAAAGAGCATTACTGCGATATTGAATCTATTTATATAGAAAATGGTGCAATAAGCAGACTTAATCAGCTTTGTGCAAATTACAAAAACATTCTCATTGTGGCAGATGAAAATACATATGCAGCAGCGGGTGAGGCGGTTATAAATGCTCTTATGCATAAAAATATAAAAAAAGTGATATTTAGCGGAGATAAACTCCTTATTCCAAATGAAGATGCGATTGAAGAAGTAAACGAATGTATAGATGGAACAGATTTAATTGTGGGAATAGGTTCAGGTGTTATTCAGGATTTAAGTAAATATATTTCCTTTTTTTCCAAGATTCCGTATATGGTTGTTGCAACAGCTCCGTCAATGGATGGATATGCTTCAGATGGTGCAGCAATGATTCTTGGAGGAATGAAGGAAACTGTAAAAGCAGGTTTACCTAAAGCTATTATTGCTGACACAGAGGTGCTTAAAAACGCTCCGATTGAAATGATAAAGGCAGGTTACGGTGATATTATTGGAAAGTTTTCTGCACTTTGCGATTGGAAACTGAGCAGTCTGGTAAATGGTGAGTACTTCTGTCAGTATATCTATGACATAACTTATAAAATGATAGAAAATACTCTTAAAACTGCAGAGGGTCTTTTAAAGCGTAATGAGGAAAGTATTAAATCGTTGACTGAGGCGTTGATGGTTGTTGGGATTATGATGAGCTTTGCGGGCTCATCCAGACCTGCGTCTGGAAGTGAACACCATTTGTCACACTTTTTTGAAATTGTTGGTATCATTAGCTCCAGACCTTATTTCCCACATGGTATTGATGTTGCTTATTCGACGGTTATTACTGCACAAATTCGGGAAGAAATATTTAAAAGTGAATTCCCTGATTTGCAGTACACTCCCTCAAGGGATGTTTATGTGAAAAAAATGTTTGATATATATAAATCTGTAGCGGAGGGTTGCATTGCTCTTCAGGATAAGGCAGGCGCTTATGCTAAAGACAGATTAAGTATTTATAAGCAAAGGGAATGTGAAATTCGGAAGGTACTGGCGGAGATGCCAAATGCTGAAGAAATAGAAAATATGCTCAGCTTTGCAGAACTTGATATAAGTGAGTTTTACAATATGTATTCCGCAGATAAGATAAATAATGCAGTTTTGTATGCTAAAGACTTGAAAGATAGATATACTGTTTTATGGATGTATTATGATTTATTGGGGGCAAAAAAATGAATATAACAAATGTAAAAATTATATCTATGGATCTGGACGGCACTCTCACACAGCACAAACAATCCATTGATGCAGAACATAAAGAGGCATTAAACGCGTTGAGCAAAAGGTATAAGCTCCTGATGGTAGGTGCAGGTCAGGTTATGAGAATTTTTAATCAGATGGATTGTTATCCGATAGATATAATAGGCAATTACGGGCTGCAGTACGGAAAATATAACAGTGATACTAAAAGAATAGATATAGTGCGTGATTTGCAATTTTCTGCAGACAGGGAGTCGGTTGAACAGAGAGTCACTCTCTTAAGAGAGAAATTTGGTTATAAATATTACGCCGGAGATAATGTTGAATTTCATCCATCGGGGTGTGTGACTTTTCCAATTTTGGGTACTGATGCTGTGCTGCAAGACAAGCTTGCGTTTGATCCGGACAGAGTGAAAAGAAGAAAAATATATAATGAAGTCGTTGATGTGTTTTCTGATTACAATGTATTTGTGGGCGGCTCGTCTTCTTTTGATATGGCACCAAAACCGTATAATAAATATTATGCACTTGATGTTTATTGCAAAGAGCAAGGCTTAAAACACGAAAACATCGTATATATTGGTGACGACTACGGCATTGGCGGAAATGACGAATCAATATATAAATCGGATTTCCCATATCTTAAAATTGATAATTATCTTGATTTCTCTAGGATTATTAAACCGCTTTTAGACTGAGGAATGAATATCAATAATATATAGTCGAAATCATTTTGTTTAAGCTTTCTGCGGTTTTCGATTCGGACAGTGTTATGTGTAAACTTTAAGGAGTATCTGAACACAATAAGATACGACTGTTCAAAAAAATTGTTAGAGTATTCAAATATGACAGTTACGGATATATGCTTTGAATCAGGATTTTGTGATTATGCAAATTTTGAAAGACATTTTAAAGAAAGGTTTTTAGTGTCACCCACACAGTACAGGAGAGAAAGGGCAAAAAATAAAAAAGTACATAATAGTGGTGAATCAGTTTTTGGATAAAAGCTAATAATTTATTTTTATCAAATATTACTTCTTTTGTAGTAAATGATATATTTTCAGTATTGATGTATTAAAGAAAATGTTGTTATTCTCAAAGGAAAAAACAGCAAATTACAGAGTTGTATCGAATAAAATTGATTATAAATTTTTTTGCAACTTGTCGTATGCTCTTTTTTTGTAGGACTGCACCTATGAAAAAGTATATTTCAGAAGAACTTCTCTTCGCATGGGAAACAGAAGACAAGCAGTATTTTAACAAATTTCAGGAATGCGGGAAATGAAGTATTTATGCATTGTATAATTCGGAATATATGGAAATATTCTCAAAAACTCTTACAGGCAGTGCATTTGAGAATATCAACAGCATTTAAGGAAAAAATGTTTATATTTGATTTATACAGTAATATATGTTATAATAGTGCTGCACAAATTCCCTTAACCGCTCTTTGCATTTAATTTTACTATAGCAGAAAACATAGTATCTGCTGTAAACCCTATGGTAAACAATATTAAGTTTTAAGCAACATACTGACATCGTTTTTCAAGCGGTGTCAGTTTTGTTTTAAGTTGTATTCTTTCATTGTTGTAAAAATCTATATATTCATCAATGAGCAGACGTGCATATTCATAAGTTTGAGGTTTAATTCTGTGAATACATTCCGTTTTAAGTATAGAGAAAAAATTTTCAGCCATAGCATTATCGTACGGATTTCCCCGTCTTGACATTGATGGAGTGATGTTGTATGATTTAGTTAGCTTAAAGTACGCATGTGAAGTATACTGAAAGCCTTGGTCACTGTGGAGTTGCAGCTCTGCAGTGACCTTTTCTCTTTTCCTTGCTTCTCTAATTGTAGAAAGCACATAGGAGGTGCTTTTTTTCTTTTGTCCGTTTTTACTGGACCTGTTCATCAAATGCGGTATGCTTTTTTGCTTTACTTTATTGCGACACATAAGGCTTAGATGCAAATCAATTTGGCGATTGCTCGTGTCATGTCAGACAAATAAATCACTCAGGGAAGTTAATTATCACCGCCGCTACAACTTTTGCCATTTCTGCCATTGAAGAAATTCGTGCTTTTTCGTTCAATGTATGGCAACCACTGCCCTCTATACCTATTGAATCCACGGTAGGAATCCCTGCCAAAGACGGATATGCACTATCAGCACCCCCAGAAGATGTTTCCTGAATACGAAAAGGTTCTATATCAACTTGCTTACAGATTTCATTGATAATCTCCACAAGGTTTTTGTTCTTATCATCAGGTTCCATAGGAAGTCTCGAACTGATTTTCTCCCACTGTGCATTTGTCCCGTCTACAAAAGATTTTTCTGCTATCATTTTAAATTTTTCATCCGCTATTTTCTTCTGCTCCATATTATTAAAACGATATTCAACACATAATTCACATCTGTCAGGAACTATATTTGTTGCTTCACCACCTTCTATGATGCCGCAGTTGAAAGTGATGGAATCATTGTCATTTTCTCTTTCAAATTCTATAATTTTGTGAGCAGCCTCTTTAATTGCACTCGCACCCAAAGTACATGCACCAGCATGAATTTTTTTACCGGTTATAATTATTTTGTGAGATATTATACCCTTTCTGCCAATGGTGAGTTTCCTGCTTTCAACACTGTTCTCGGCATTTAAAAATGCGGCACTGCCTTTTGCTTCCTCCACCATAAACTCAATCGTCTTGCCATCAGAAAGATACGAATTAACCTCTTCATCGCTTTGCAATATAAGTTTTACCGGTCTTTCATTGTAACCGCATTCTTTAAGTGCTTCCATAACAAGGAGTTCTACAGCTATGTTTCCTTTGCAATCATTAACACCAGGACCATAAACATAATCTCCCTCAATTCTTGTGGGAGGATAGCCAAATATACCTTTTTTATGAACCGTATCCATATGCCCGGAAAGAGAAATCTGTTTCTTAGTTCCTGATGGATTGTACGTAAACGAGTATACATTTCCTGCTTTTTCAAATTCTTTTTTTCTTATTACATAACCCATATTTTCCGCAATAGATGCAAAGTAATTTCCTACCTTATCAACGCCCTCCTTATCTTCGGTTTTACTTTCAATGTTACATGCATCAATAAGCACATTTAAATATTTGTCTGATAGCTCATCAATCTTATGAAACACTTTTTTAGTAAGTTTATTCACTTTCATTCTCCTTTCAAAATTTTTCTACTAAAGCCTTTATAATCGAGTCACATACCGAAAGCACCTATTACACTTTGCGGAGCATCTTGTGAGTTGCGTTTTACTAATTTTGGAAAGGCAATAAAGAATGTTATAACTGCACATATAAACGCCAATATCCAACCTATAGGCCAAACTGTGTATAAGAATGTAAGATTGGGAAATAGTGGGAATATTGCATAAACCCATATGAATCTTAAAACACATAGGAACAAAAATGAGAAGATTGTAGGAAGGACAGGTTTTCCTATTCCTCTTAAAACACCACTCATAACTTCGTTCAAACCGCAAATAAAGTATGTACTTGATACAATTATCATTTTTTGTCTCGAAAATTCGATTATGGATGGAGAAGATGACATAATTGATGAGAGCTCTCTTGAGAAAAATGCGGACAAAAATCCAAATGTCGCACCAAAACCTATTGTTATAAAGATAGCTCGTATTATTGCTTGTTTTACACGTTTAAAATTCTTAGCACCTACGTTTTGCGCAATGTATGGAGCTGTTGCATATGCGGGAGCTAAAACCATCTGATAAAGAATTCCGTCAAACTGATTTGCAATAGAAACACCTGTAGTAGCATCTTCACCAAAACCGTTAACTGCTGTAACTATTACAACATTTGCAAAAGCGTATAAAGTACTCTGAAGACCTGCAGGAACGCCTACATTTAATACATCTTTAAGTTCTTTTAAATCAAATCTAATTTTCTTAAAATCAAAAGTAATGTATTCTTTACTCCTTAATAAGGTTATAAATGCAAGTGAAGATGTAGTAATGTTTGCTATAATTGTGGCGATTCCGATGCCTTCAACTGTCCAATCAAATAAGGATATAAGTAATACAGTAAATACAACCTTTATAATTCCGCCTAAAATTAAAAAATACATTGGCTTTTTGGTATTGCCGATTGCGCGGAGTATAGAAGCCGAGAAATTGTAAAGCATAAGTGACGGAATGCTGCAACAGTAAAGTTTAAAGTATATTGTAGCTTTAGGGAGTAAAATTTCAGGACAGTTTATCATTTTCAATAATGTTTCAGCGAAGATTACACCTAGTATCATAAGTGTGATTCCACCGAAAACAGCCAAAAGTATAGCGGTCATAACAGCTCTGTCCGAACGCTCCTTTTCTTTAGAACCAACTAATTTTGCCACAACAACATTAGCTCCTGTAGATATTCCTAGTAAAAAATTTATGCATAATACTGTCAAGGAACCACCTGCTCCAACAGCACCTACAGAATAATTGTCGTTTGTAAGGTATCTTAGAGCAGTCAGATCTATAGCGCTGAATATAACCTGCATAACATCCATAATCATAATAGGTATTGTTAATGCAAGCAAGCCTTTAACAATGGAACCTGAAAGCATATCTACATTATTTCATTTTTATTCTCCTTAATGGTAATATAGCGATAAATCTTTCCTAATTATATCATTGTGCGCAAAATTTGGTTATGCTTTTTTATAAAACTACTTGCACAAAAGATAGATTTATTATATAATATTTTCTGGGTGATGTAATGAGCTATTTAGTTAATCTTACAAAAGAAGAAAGTCAATCTCACAAGCATATGAATTATGAAATACATATTTATACTGAAGGTAAAGGTAATTTTTATTCTGAAGGAAAAAACACTGTTGTTTTTCCAGGGAAAATTACTATTATTCCTCCTGGTGTTTCACACACTACAACATTTGAAGATAATCTTGACAGAATATATATACAGAGTGAGTTCAATCAGATTTTTAATATTACTTCACCCGTTATCATTTCGGATAATTTAGAAAACGAAGGAATGCAGTTAGCAAAAATTATTTACAACAACCGATTTTCAAAGCCTGAGTATGTTACGATACTAATTGATGCTTTTACACATTTTCTGCTTCAAAGTCTGAAAATAGACAATGAAATAAACACAGCTATTAAAGACATTATAAATAAAATTACAACAAAATTTTATGACCCTAGCCTAAATGTCGCTCAGCTTTTAAATGAAAGCGGTTATGCAGAAGATTATATAAGGGCTCATTTTAAAAAGGCTACCGGTAAAACCCCGGTTGAATTTTTAACAAAAATCAGAATAAATCGCGCACATTATTTGATTGACATATATAAAACTTCACTATCTTTGTCGGAAATCGCTTTAATGTGTGGGTATAATGATTATGTATATTTTTCCAGAAGATTTAAGAAAATAACAGGAATGTCTCCCCAAAAGTATATAAAGTATGAAAATAACAGTGGGGTTTGATGACTGTAGCTAACCCTACAATATACAAGTCAATTAGGATATACTAAAATTACTTCTGTTAGTTTTGGGACTAGATATGTTGAAACTTTCTCAAAATATCTATAATTTTTAGCTTTAACTTAACACGAACTAGAACCCAAAAGGTTTACATCTAAATCTTACATGTCGCAATATAAATATGTCGAATATTGACGAAATCAAAAACCCTCCCTTGCCTAAAGGGAGGGGGAACACCGAAGGTGGTGGAGGGATACAAAAGAGGGATTTGGTTAATCGAAAAAGAATCCCCCAGTCTGCTTCGCAGACAGCCCCCTTTAGGCAAGGGGGCCTTTGAAAGGTTTGCATCTAAACCTTACATCTCACATATGCTAAATAAGGTTCGCATCTAAACCGTCTGTCCCGTATAATAAAGCGTGTTGAAATTTGTAAAAAACAAAACCTCGGAAAAGTACGGGGTTAATAAGGAAGTATGTTCCGCAAGATTAGAAAAAATCTTGCGGAATTTCCTTTTTATCAGGGATAAACTCTTTTTGCGGAGTAAATTCACCGATGAAATTAAAAATAATCTGTATCTTTTGTACTCTGTGTCCGCTTGATTTGTCGGGAGCATGAACAACAATTTTCTTAATAAATTCATTTACAATG
>JAZNHF010000011.1:0-55430 GCA_045576835.1 Clostridia bacterium | reverse complement strand
AGTTGAGCAGACGATGAGAAACGAAGTTATATTTTGTAAAATCGTTTTCGTCGGCGTACAATGGTACGGTAGAGAACGATTTTGCAAAAAACAAGCAACGGCGGGTGTTTCCTCGATGGGGCACCCGCCGTTTTAATGTCGGTGTATCAAAATCACTAAACCATATAATATTTATTTTTTGCCCGCTTGTGGTAGAACGAGTTTGTCAGCGGTCTGACGGAACGACATTGTCGTTCCGTTTTTAATTTATAGAAATCTGTAGCCTGCACCCCATACCGTTTCAATGTATTTATTCCCCGATTGATTTCGGTCGATTTTATCGCGTATTCGTTGTATATGCACAGTTACTGTCGAGACATCACCCATTGCATCCATTCCCCAAATTCGGTCAAACAGACGCTCTTTGCTAAACACAATATTGGGGTTTTCAGCAAGAAAAAGCAAGAGCTCGTATTCCTTGACGGGCATTGAAATTTCGTTTCCGTCTATGTAGACGCGACGGGCGTCTTTATCTATTTTAAGCCCCCGTATGGTCAATATATTATTTTTCTTTTCAATATTTTTAGAAACGAGTTTTTCATATCTGCCGATATGCGATTTAACACGGGCGACAAGCTCAGAGGGCGAGAACGGCTTTGTCATATAGTCATCTGCCCCAAGCCCAAGCCCGCGAACCTTGTCAATGTCGTCATTTCTTGCAGAGAGAAAGATTATAGGTATATCCTTTGTCAACCGAAGCTCCTTGCAGACAGAAAATCCATCTCTGCCGGGAAGCATTATATCTACAATTACAAGAGCATAATCCCCGTTTTGAGCCATCTTAAGTCCGTCATCACCATTTGTTGCAATATCGCAATCAAAGCCGTTCATCTGCAGATAATCGCTCTCAAGCTCGGCAATACTTAAATCATCTTCAATTATCAGAATTTTCATTTTGGGTCCCCCTTATCGGAAATAGTATCGATACCTCACAACCGATTCCGTTTGGACTTCTAAGCCAAATCTTTCCGCCGTGGTCGTGGATTATTCGTCGGCAAATCGAGAGACCAAGACCGTTGCCCTCAATATTGCTGTTCCGTGACTTGTCGCCGCGGTAAAAGCCTTCAAAAATATGTGCAAGGTCCTCTTCTGAAATGCCTCTGCCTAAATCCTTAAAGGTAAGCAGAAAACCGTTTTCAGTAAGCTCGCCCGTGACGGACAAGCTGCCCCGACCAGAGAGCTTGTATTTTATAGCGTTTGTAATTATGTTTGAAAAAACTCTGCGGATATTTTCTCGGTCAAGCAAAGCGGTGCAGGAGGCGTTCGGCAAATCAAGAGAAAAATCCATATCTGCACTTTGCAGGTCGATTGAAAATTCTGACAGGACGGTTCTTACAAACTCAATGATATCTGTCAAAGAGCGGTTATATTGGACCCGACCAAGCTCAAGCTTTGAATAGATGGACAAATTTTCTGCCATCTGTTCTATTGTCTCTGCTTTGATATAGACGGTGTCGAGGTAGCGGCGTTTCTTTTCATCTGTATCGGCAACGCCGTCTCGTATTCCCTCAATATACCCCTTTATAGAGGTAATAGGAGTTTTTATATCGTGCGAGATATTTGCAAGAAGAAGCTTTTGCTCGCTCTCTTTTTTAAGAGAACGCCGAACATCTCTTTGAAGCTTGAGCCTCAATTCCTCAAGAGAAAGGCAAATTGCCTGAATTTCCTCGTCGCCCGAGCCTGCAAACTCAAAATCGAGCTCGCCGTTTTTCATATGCTCAATGGCGTCGGCTAATCTTTTAAGCGGGGTTAAGATTGTCCTTGAGAGATAAGAAGCAATACAAAGACCCACGGTGATAATTATAATAATTGCAAGAACTGCCCATATAATAACAATTTTTGTAATTTCGCCGCCCAGGGCGGAAAATCCGCCATATAAAGGAAGAAGAGTAGAGGGGTCGATAATTGCAGACACGCCAAGAAACAGTGCTGATAAAAGTCCTATGAGCACTGCGGGAACGAGAAGCATTGTAAGTGCAGATATAAAAAGCTTTCGCCGTATAGACAAAGGAACCCCTCCTTGTCCTGTTTAGTATTCACGCTTTAAAAATATATAATAGCCACAGCTGAAAAAGGTTATGCCATAACCGAGCAAAAGCAGACATTTAGAGAAAAGTGCACCAAAGGGCAGGATGCTTCCAAGCCAAAGCTTGTGCCATTGCAGATAGCCTGTCGGAAGCAGACTGTCAAGAATAGGTGCAAAAATTCCTGCTGCTTTTGCAAGTATATATATAATTATACACAAAAACATTGCAGATGTCGAGCTTTTTGTAAATTGATTTATTGCAGACATCATCAAAACGAGAACCAGAAGCGGAATAAGGTCAAGCAAATATGATAAAAGGGCGTGCCACAGACCGCCTGCCGAGGCGAATAAAAGCAGCTCGCACAGAGCAGACACCGCAAAGATAAAGAGCAGCATTAAGGCACAAATTGCAAAGACTGCAAGGAGCTTTGCAGTGTAGACCTTTGTTCGGCTTACGGGTCGAATAAGCACTGATTTTATCGAGCGGTCGCGGAACTCTGAAGCAAACAAGTCACAGGCAGCCATTGATGCCACAAGTGGCAAAACAAACTGCATAAAAAATGGCAGAACTGTTGACGGTATCGCAGGCAGAAGCGAGGCCGCCTCGGTGTTTGAGATTTTGCCTGCAAGCGATGCTATAAGTGAAACAAATATACAAAAAACTGCAGATATAATTGTCAGAACAAGATACTTTTTCCCTAGAGAGAGCTTTTTTATCTCCCCCAGGAAACATGCGTTAAAGCTACTCACAGTGCAATCCCTCCTTGCTTTTCCCTCACGATTGATAAATAATAGTCCTCAAGCGTGGGTTGGAATTTAAGTGCATTTTCGATTGTGTCAAAGGCGAGAAGACGGCCCTCGTGCAAAACGGCAACACGGTTACACACCTTCTCAAGCTCTGATGCGATATGACTCGCAATAAGAAATGTAGTTCTTTTCTGCTCGGCAAGAGCGGAAATTAGCTCCCTTACATAAATTATACCCTCTATGTCAAGACCGTTAAGCGGTTCGTCAAGTATCATAAGCTCAGGCTCTGAGATCATAGCAAGAGCCAGCCCAAGCCTTTGCTTCATCCCAAGAGAGAACCGCCTTGCCTTGTCGCCCTTGTATCGGTCAAGATTAACAAGAGACAAAACCCTGTTAATTTGCTCTTTATCAACATCGGGATAATATCGTGAAGCCAATTTAAGGTTCTGCTGTGCGGTTGCCGACAGACAAAGTGCAGGCTCTTCTATAAGAACGCCCACATTTTTCATTGCCCCCTCAAAATCCTCGTCAAGATTTTTGCCAAAAAGCCGCACACAACCCTCGTTCAGGTTTACAAGACCACAGATTGCCTTCATTGTAGTTGTCTTGCCCGAGCCGTTAGGCCCGAGCAGACCGACAATGTCGCCGCGGTTTACAGTAAGTGATATATTCTCTATTCCGCGGCCGTTTGAGTATAATTTCTTCAGGTTTGTTGCTTCAAGAATTGGTTGCATTTTGTTATCCCCCTATTTTTGCTACATTGCCGCAGACGAATTCTCGGAAAGCTCCACCTCAATGCTTGCCGCACTATGCAAGGACGGATCTCTGTAATCCTCGAGCGTATCGAGGACTTCATCGGGAACCTTTTCAATTTCTGTTGTTCCGAAATCCGACAGGCTTATGTTATAAGAGATATCAAGCGAATGTTCGTTTCCGTGTTCGTCAAAGCCGACAAGCTGAATGTCAAACGAAATAAGAGTAGGGAGACCGTCATCGTTTATCGACATTTTACCGCATACCTGCTTAATATAAGGCTCACCCGAGCCAATAAAAATGCTGGCAGGGTCGTCAGGGTCAAAGGTGCCGTCGGGTGTAGGGCTTGCATCCCGTCTTAAAAGCGAGGTAAAAAATGCCACCCCCGATGTGACATAAGAGGGCATCTGTTCACGGCTTAAGATAATATCAAAGGTTTTAGTGCCGTCTTCGTCGCCCGTCATAACAATACTGTTTTTAAGGTCGCCGACCATCGTGTCGGCGAGAGTCTCAACAAAGCCCAACAGCTTGTCGGCGGTGTCGCCGTCGCCATTTGTAATCTCGCCTATCAGGGTGTAATCCCTGCCATAGTTGTTGTTTATAAAGCCGCCGAGCTCATCTGTATCGCCGTCATATAAATTATATCTGTGAATTCGGATGTCGTCTTGCAAAACGGTAATATCCAGATGCTGTCTGCCGCTTCTTGTAATATTTAGTGTTTCGTTGTAAGACGAGGGGTTGCCGCCGACATTAAGCATCATTTTGCCCGAGGTTTCCTCTGTTGTTTTATCATCTACTATCAATTTAAGGTGATGCTCTGCGGTAAAGTTTTCGCAGTAAGCAATTTTTTTAAGTGCATCCTTGCATACACCGTAGCCGCCTGCGTTCTCATAGTTTGCAAAAACTGCAACTGTCAGAAGCACAAGCCCCAATGCAAGACCAAGTCCTGCTTTTACATATTTGTTATTCTTTTTAGACATAGTACACTCCTGCCTTTCTGCTTGCCAAACAGGCTTGCGGATAATTATAAGACTATACGCCTCTATGGTTATTATACTGGTACAATATAGAATTTTTTTAAAGTGAGTATAAACAATTTATAAATCTTGGTAAATAAAGAATATATATGAAATATTATACAATGTAACCTCTGTGAGGTGTTGACTTTTCCCTGCGACAATGATATAATAAAAATGCTTCAAAATAGTGAAAATAATAAACATATAATAAGGAAGGTGCAGTAAAATGAAAATTAAATGGGGCGTAATCGGTTGCGGAGGAATAGCTGACAGAAAAACCATTCCGGGTATGATGCTTGCCGATAATGCAGAGCTTGTTGCAGTAATGGACGCAAACGGTGAGGTTGCAGAAAAGGTTAGAGAAAAGTATAATGCAAAATATGCTTTTGATAAGGCGGAGGACCTTCTCGCACTTGACGAAATTCAGGCAGTATACATAGCTTCGCCTGTTTTTTGCCATAAAGAGCAGGCAATGGCTGCAGCAAAGGCAAAGAAGGATATATTGATTGAAAAGCCGGTTGGCTTGACCGCAGAGGAGGCAGAGGAAATTGCAGCTTTCTGTAAGAGTGAGGGCGTTAAGCTCGGTGTTGGCTTTATGATGAGATTTCACGCATATCATCAGAAGATGCGTGAGCTTATCCAGTCGGGTAAGATTGGTGAAATCGTATCAGCTCGTGCACAGTTTACCTGCTGGTATCCCGAAATGGAAAATTGTTGGCGTCAGGACCCGAAGCTCTCGGGCGGCGGTGCAATGATGGATATGGGTGTGCATTGTATCGACTTAATTCGTCACATAACTGGTCTTGAGGTTGACGAGGTTGCCGGAATCTGCGGAAATCAGATATTTAAGTACCCCGTAGAGGACGCAGGCGGTGTTGTAATGCGTCTTGAAAATGGTGCGATTGCATATGTTGATGCGGCGTTTAATATTCCTGATGCTGCTGCAGTTTGTAAGCTTGAGTTTTACGGAACAAAGGGAAGCATTTTTGCACAGGGCACACTTTCGCAGGTTGAAGGCGGAACAGTTGAGGTCCTTTGTGCAGACGATACAGTAGGTTATGATGCAGACCAGAATAGAAGTGATATTGTACCGATGCAGCTTGAGGTTGAGTTCGGCAATATGTATACCAAAGAGGTAGAGGGCTTCGGCCGTGCAGTTGCTGGCGAGGGAGAGGTTCCTGTTTCTGTCGATGATGCAATTAAATCACAAAAAATTGTTGAGGCGGCATACGAAAGCAGCAGCAAAAAAACATACGCAAAGCTGTAAAATAAGAAAATTAACGCTGCGTGTGACGATAAGTCACACGCAGCTTTTTGTTGTGGCGTCGGAACAATCGACATCATCAATTTCAATATATATTTCCTCGGCTTTCTGTTGTGCATCGACTAAAATTGAGAGAGCCTTTACAATAGCGTTGGTAGCGTCTGTGATAGCGTTGAATAATGTTGTGTACATTTCAGGTGTGACCTTCATAACAAATTCCTCCAAATAAAAAAGTGCGCAGCCGAAGCCACGCACGAAAAATGCATAACTCCGATTGCTGCGACACAAATCTCGACATCTCATCCAAGTATGCGAAATAGAGCATGCATTTTTACCAAAAGGGTAAAAAAATACACACTTAGATGAATAGTCTCAAATATTAGGATTTATGTCGCAAGTTCAGTATAACATATATGAAAATAAATTGCAAGAAAAAACTGCCGCAACGGGCAGCTGAATCTATTTATCCATATTTTGTTTGGTGGTGTTAATTGAAGAGATAAGCATTTTGCGAAGCACTCCGCAACTATATATAGGGGAAGAAACATCAGAAAGGATTTCAGCTCGCCGTCAGGCGAATTTAGCTAAAAAAGAGATGCTTTTACCGACAGTAAAAGCATCTCTTTTTCTTGGTGGAGATGAGGGGAATTGAACCCCTGTCCGAAGAAGCGTCCCCACAAGGCGCTACGAGCGTAGTTTGTGATTTATATTCCCGAGGGGCAGCGGCTCACAAACAAGCCTCTGCTCTCGGTAGCTTCATTAGTTCATGGTGCGGTCAAAGCTTTCCGCACTCACGGGCACCGCTTGGATGATACCTTACACCGAAACCGCGGTAATCTCGGAAAGGCAGCTGCCGTTAATTAGGCAGCGTAAGCTAAATTATTGTTAGCGTTTAATTTTAAAAGTTGGGTTTTTAACGCAGTACCCGCTGCGGCTCGCTCCTTGAGTCTCCGCGACCCCGTCGAAGCCTTTACATCCCCCTATCGCAGATACACGAGCATTTCTGCTCGCATTGCAACAAGGTTGCAACGCGTCGCCTGTAGCTCGGCATCTGCTCTTTCCCACAAAAGCAAAGCTTTTGCGGGAGCCCTGTGCTCCGCTACTGCTACGCAATATTATATGCACGAGCATTTCTGCCCGCATTGTTTTACTGTTGTTTTGTCAATACCCCGCATTCCGCTCTTTAATAGCTCTGTCAATATTTCTTTTTGCGTCGCGTTCAGCTGTTGCGGCACGCTTATCAAAGTTCTTTTTGCCTCGGCACAATCCGAGTGCGAGTTTGACTCGTTGTCCCTTAAAATAGAGTTTGAGAGGTATAAGAGTGTAGCCTTGTTGAGAGGTAAGCCCTATCAGCTTGTTGATCTCTTTTTTGTGAAGAAGCAACCGCCTCGCCCGAAGCGGCTCGTGATTAAAGATGCTTCCCTGCTCGTAGGGGCTTATATGCATACCGATAAGAATTGCCTCGCCCGTTTTACAGGACACATAGCTGTCTTTAAGATTTACTCTGCCCAGACGAACAGATTTAACCTCTGTGCCGACAAGCTCAATTCCTGCCTCTATCTCTTCGTCTACAAAATAGTCGTGATACGCTTTTTTGTTTTGGGCTATCGTGCCCGGACTGCTCTTTGCCAATCTCTCACCCCCTGATGGCCGATGCTTTAATTATTGGTAAAACCTTTTTTTATATACCATATAAACAGAAAATCCGTTTGGATTTTCATATTTTACAAGATTAGTTTTCGTCATCCTCTGGCAGAGGCTCAACCTCGGGCTTGCCGCCGCCAATGCGTTTGAATTCACCGATTTTGTATGAGCCAAAGCGTACATTGTCGCCCTCGCCGAACTTAACCTTTATAATTCCCTTAAGGGTTGCAACATCGACTACGATACCCTTGCCGTCGCTTGTCTCGACAAGTGCCCCTCTGTTTGGAAGCTTGGCGAGCATATCGTCATATGCGTTTTGCTCGTATTGCAGACAACACATCAGCCTTCCGCACGCCCCCGAGATTTTGGTGGGGTTAAGGGATAATCCCTGCTCCTTTGCCATTTTTATCGAAACAGGACGGAAGTCGTCAAGAAATGTTCCGCAACAAAGGTGTCTGCCGCAAATTCCGTAGCCGCCGAGTTGGCGGGCTTCGTCACGAACGCCGATTTGACGAAGCTCAATTCTTGTATGAAAAACCCCTGCGAGAGATTTAACAAGCTCGCGGAAGTCAACTCTGCCGTCGGCAGTAAAATAGAACAAAATCTTGCTTCTGTCAAAGGTATATTCAACATCTATAAGCTTCATTTCAATATTATGTTCGCGGATTTTTTCGTTTGCAATAATAAAGGCTTCCTTTTCTTTTTCCTTGTTTTCCCTGACACGGGCAAAATCCTCTTCGGTTGCAACGCGTACAAGAGGGCGAAGAGGCGGAACAATTTCAGAATCGTCAACATTGGTGTTTGCAACAACGACATGACCCATTTCTGTTCCGCGGGCAGTCTCTACCAAAATATTGGTTCCGATATTAAGCTTTTTTCCCTTGGGGTCAAAATAATAAATTTTGCCCGCACTGTTAAAACGAACTCCTATAACTTCTACCATGTATTTCCTCCCAATATTCCGTTGCCATACATTGCACGGCAATCGGGTAATTTGCATTTCTGTTTATCGCAAGCGAATATTTTGTAACAAGCGGTGTCAGGCTGCACGCCGTTTGTGTAGTAATGCGTGAACAGATTTTTTTAAGCTCGGCTTCGGCGTCGGAGTTTTCAATTCCGTCGGTCAACACACCAAGCTTAAGATGCATAAGATCACGCGACCAGCTTGTCATTATGTTCAAAATAAGTTGAACAGATGACTTGTTTTGCTTTAAGAACCTGATAAAATCGTACAATTCACGATGGCCGCCCTCAAACACCCGCCTGAGGTGAGCAATAACCTCTGCCCTTATTTCAGAGGCTTGAGCCTCCTCGGAAAGGGAAAGAGCATAGCCAATGCTTCCGTTGCTCATCACAGAGTATGCTTTTGCAAGCGAGGGTTCAATACCCTTGTTTTTCAAAAGATAATCCTCTACAAGGGATGGTGAAAGAGCATTTAATCGTATTACTGAAGCCCTTGACAAAATTGTGGGAAGCAAGCTCCCTGAATTGCTTGCAATAAGAATAATCGTACAATATTCGGGCGGCTCCTCAAATACCTTAAGCAAGCTGTTTTGAGCAGGCTCTTGCATACTGTCTGCGTTGGGTATAATATAGACCTTTCTGTTTGACATATATGGCCGAATATAAACATCTGCCTTCATAGAACGGATTGTGTCAACCAAAACATTCGCCTGTTTTTTAGACGAATTATAAAGCTCATTTGTTACAACAATTATGTCAGGATGGTTGTCTGCGGAAAAATTACCGCTGCATCCGACTATTTCCTCTGCAAAGGCTTTGGCAAGTGAAAGCCTGCCAATGCCGGCAGCTCCCTCAAAAATATAGGCGTGGCCAATGTGACCGCTCTTTAAGCTTCCTTGAAGGATTTGCTTAACTCGCTCGTGACCCTGCACTGATTGAAAGCTCATACAAATCCTCCTTTAAAAATTGTAATATATCACAATATTAAACTATTACATCTATTTTGTCTGTAATGCCGATAGAGCGACAATAATCTATTGCCTCGGAGGTTATCAGCTGCCCTGGTACAAGAACGACTGCACCCGGGGGGCAAGCGGAAATAACCGAGGCACATACCCTACCGACGGCGTCGGCGGGGGAGACCGACTCAAACGGTTTTGCTATCGCGTCGGCAGGCTGGATAATAAGCTCGACCTCGGGAAGAGGTGAATTGTTCAAAGAGCTGTCTTTATTATAAATTCTGCCGCCTATCTCAACAAGAGCCCCCAAAAGACGCTTGAGCTCTGCCTTGGTGTTCATAACAGAGGGGATAAGGACAACATATCTGTTGTCTGACATCTCGGGATAAATTCCAAATTCATCGATAAGAAGCCTCTCTGCAAAATGACCGCTTATGCCGATTGGCGAAAAATCCAATACTATCCTTGACATATCCTGTGGTACGCCGAGTGTGTCCTCGTCTGCAAACCGCAGATGTGTTTTTTTCAGAACATCGCTTTTGAGCTCTGAAATTTCCCTAATTAGGGAATTAAGGCCTGCCCTGCCCCGTCTTTGCATATAGTGTACGGCACCGTCAAGCGAAGCCATAAGCATATACGACGGACTTGTTGTTTGTATCATACGAAGGGTTCGCAAAAGGCGGGCTTTGTCGGTTATTGCCCCTTTGCCAATATGAAGAAGAGAGCATTGACCAAGAGCAGGCAGAGTTTTATGTGCACTCTCTATACATAAATCTGCACCGAGTGTAAGTGCTGACATAGTAGACAGCTTTTTGTTAAACGCAAAGTGTGCCCCGTGAGCCTCGTCAACAATAAGAAACTTGTTATGTCGGTGTAAAAGCTTTGATATTTTGCTTATATCAGAGCATATCCCGTAGTAGGTCGGTGAGGTTATTATCGCACCGAAAATATCAGGATGCTCGTTTATCGCGCGCTCTACCGTGCTTGGTGAAAGCCCGAGATAAAGGCCGCTATCCCTGTCGTATTCGGGATAGATAAAGACAGGCTCAAGCCCGCCGAGTGTGATTGCAGAAATAACCGCCTTGTGACAGGTTCTGTCAACCAGAATTGCACCGCCTCTGGGAACAGTGCCGAGAATTGATGCACGGAGCCCAAGACTTGACCCCCCTGTGAGGAAATGTGTTTCCTCTGCCCCAAAGATTTTTGCACAATATTCCTGAGAGGCCTTTAAAATCCCGCTTGGATTTTGGAGATTATCAGTGCCGTCAAGCTCTGTTAAATCAAGCCGTGGGGTAATTTTCCCAAAAGACGAGCCAAGTCCCCGACCGCCCTTGTGGCCGGGGATGTGCATACTTATCTTTTCTTTTTTTAAAAAGCCTTTAAGCTCATGGGTCAAGGATTTACTCATTTTTAAAACTAAAACTTAATACCGTTTCTGATATAATCAACCAAATCGTCAATTTTAATTCTCTCTTGCTCCATCGAATCGCGGTGGCGAACGGTTACACAGCCATCTGTCTCTGAATCAAAGTCATAGGTAATACAAAACGGTGTGCCGATTTCGTCCTGTCTGCGATAACGCTTGCCGATACTTCCCGATTCGTCATACTCGCACATAAATTCTGAAGCAAGCTTTGTATATACCTCGGTTGCACCGTCTGAAAGCTTCTTGGAAAGCGGAAGCACCGCTGCCTTAATTGGTGCAAGAGCAGGATGAAGATGCATAACAACTCTTACATCGTTTCTTTCTGCGTCGACAACCTCTTCGTCATACGCCTCAACCAAAAAGGCAAGTGCAACACGGTCGGCACCGAGTGACGGCTCTACGCAGTATGGGATATATTTTTCGCCCGTTTCGGGGTCGGCGTATTCCATCTTCTCGCCGCTGAATTCGCTGTGCTGCTTGAGGTCATAATCGGTTCTGTCTGCAATACCCCAAAGCTCGCCCCAGCCAAACGGGAACATAAACTCAATATCGGTGGTTGCATTGCTGTAATGCGAAAGCTCCTCCTGCTCGTGGTCACGCATCTTGATGTTTTCCTCTGCAATTCCGAGAGAGAGAAGGAAGTTTTTGCAATAATCCTTCCAGTAGCTGAACCATTCAAGGTCTGTGCCGGGCTTGCAGAAGAACTCAAGCTCCATCTGTTCAAACTCACGGGTTCTGAAGGTAAAGTTACCCGGGGTGATTTCGTTTCTGAAGGATTTGCCCACCTGACCTATACCAAACGGGATTTTCTTTCTTGAGGTTCTTTGTACGCTTTTAAAGTTTACAAAAATACCCTGAGCGGTCTCGGGACGGAGATAAATCTCGTTCTTGCTGTCCTCGGTAACGCCCTGAAAGGTTTTGAACATAAGATTAAACTTACGAATATCGGTAAAATTATGCTTTCCGCACTCGGGACAGGGAATATTATTATCCTCGATGTACCGCTTCATCTTTTCGTCAGACCAGCCGTCTGCAGAAATACCTGCAGCATCCTCTATAAGCTTGTCTGCACGGAAACGGGCTTTACATTCCTTACAATCCATCAAGGGGTCGGAAAATCCGCCGACATGCCCCGATGCAACCCAGGTTTTGGGATTCATAAGTATTGCGGCATCAAGACCTACATTATACGGGCTCTCCTGAATAAATTTTTTCCACCATGCACGCTTGACATTGTTTTTGAACTCAACGCCGAGAGGACCGTAGTCCCATGTGTTGGCGAGACCGCCGTATATTTCAGAGCCGGGATATATAAATCCACGCCCTTTGCAAAGGGCAACAATTTTTTCCATTGTTTTTTCAGTATTTTGCATAACTTTCTCAACCTTTCAATAAAAATTACTACCTCTTGCGAATCGCAAGATTTCCTAAATATTGTATCACAATATTATAGCACATAGAATACATAAATTCAAGTATTATTTTAGGGCAATCACCATCTTGTCGTGCGGCTTGGGGATTGGTAAATTTTTAAACGGGATAAATTCAGGACAAGGGAAGAAGAGATACTTAACAAATGTGTGACAGAGTTAAAAAACACTTGACTTTTAGGTGAAAACTGTGTAGAATTAAAGCGTATACTTCTAACTAAAATTACTTGCTATACACTAGTCTTTTGATTCTTTGATTTATTATATGGCACATGGTGCAAAAAATTTGTAGGAGGTGGGACAGATAGAAATTATAATAATAGGCATCTTGGTGGTTGTTGCGATTGTAGGGGCTTTTCTGTCTTTTAAATACGGATATTCGTACAGGAAAAAGTTTGCAGAGCTTAAAATTGGCAGTGCCGAGGAAGAGGCAAAGCGAATTTTGGATGATGCAGTTGCTCAATCTAAAAAGGATGCGGAAAATGTTAAGAAAGAAAAACTAATCGAAGCAAAAGAGGAAATACATAAGCTCAGAAGTGAGCTTGACAGAGAAATCAAGGAACGCAGAAACGATATTCAAAGACAGGAAAGACGCGTACAGCAGAAAGAAGATACAATTGATAAAAAGACTGCCCAGATAGAGAGCAGAGAAGAACAAATCCAACGGAAGATAGCAGAGCTTGACGAGCTTCAGGCAGAGGTTGACAGAGTGAAGAAGCTTCAGATGGCACAGCTTGAAAAGATTTCGGATTTTTCAGCAGAGCAGGCGAAGGAATACCTGCTCAAGCAGGTTGAAGAGGACCTGACCCACGAGAAGGCTGTTTTGATAAAGAGTATTGAGGAACAGACCAAAGAAGAAGCCGAGAAAAAGGCTCGGGATATTATAACAGGTGCAATACAGCGTTGTGCCGCAGACCATGTTACGGAAACAACTGTTTCGGTCGTTTCCCTGCCTAACGATGAAATGAAGGGCAGAATTATAGGGCGTGAGGGCCGAAACATCAGAACTATTGAAACCTTAACGGGTGT
The DNA here is from genome assembly GCA_045576835.1 of Clostridia bacterium. Lineage (GTDB taxonomy): Bacteria > Bacillota > Clostridia > Monoglobales > Monoglobaceae > UMGS1820. The sequence continues at coordinate 42,131 of JAZNHF010000011.1, read as the reverse complement.
TGACCTTATTATTGATGACACACCCGAGGCGGTTATTCTTTCGGGCTTTGACCCTGTTCGCAGAGAGATTGCCCGCCGCTCGCTTGAAAAGCTTATTACCGACGGCAGGATTCATCCCGGCCGTATTGAAGAGATGGTTGAGAAATCTACCAAAGAGGTTGAGAGCATTGTCAAGCAAGAGGGTGAGCGTGCAACCTTTGAAACGCATGTTCACGGACTTCACCCCGAGCTTGTACGCTTGCTCGGCAGACTTAAGTACAGAACAAGCTATGGCCAGAATGTGCTTCAGCACTCGATAGAGGTTTCGCATATTGCAGGACTTATGGCGGGCGAGCTTGGCGCAGATGTTGCACTTGCCAAGAGAGCGGGTCTTTTGCACGATATAGGTAAGGCAATCGACCACGAGGTTGAGGGCTCGCATGTAACGATTGGCGGAGATACCGCTAAAAAGTACAAGGAAAATGACAAGGTTATACACGCAATTCTTGCCCACCACGGCGATATTGAGCCTACCACCATTGAGGCGTGCCTCGTACAGGCGGCAGACGGTATTTCGGCTGCAAGACCCGGTGCAAGAAGAGAAAATCTTGAGTCATACATCAAGCGTCTTGAAGCACTTGAGGAAATTGCAAATTCATTTAAGGGTGTTGAAAGGTCGTTTGCAATTCAGGCGGGCAGAGAGGTTCGTATTATGGTTAAATCTGATGCGGTCAGCGATGATGAAACAATTTTGATGGCAAAGGATATAGTCAAGAGAATTGAAAACGAGATGGAATATCCAGGACAGATTAAGGTAAATGTAATACGCGAGCTTCGTGCAATCGAGTATGCAAAATAAAATTTAAGCGGTGCATCATCTGATGCACCGCTTTTTATATTATAATTGAAATATTATACAAAAACAAGAACACAACAGGGGCGACGAAGATAATACTGTCGCATCTGTCAAGAATTCCGCCGTGTCCGGGCAGACAGTTGCCGAAATCCTTAATGTCGTACTGGCGTTTAATCGATGAGGCAACCAAATCCCCGATTTCAGAAGCAAAAGCAGAAATAAGGCCGAGCACAAACAATAGCCATAGACTGAACTGTTTTCCGCCAAGAGCACCCGTAAAGAAGTAATTTACAATAATTCCGTAAAGAACAAAGGAAAGTCCCGCACCGATTATTCCGCCGATAGCACCCTCAACGGTCTTTTTGGGACTGATTGTGGGGCAAAGCTTGTGTTTGCCGAGCAGACAACCCGAAAAGTATGCACAAGAGTCGGTAAGAAAAGCACCGATAAATATTAGCCAGATAAAATATCTGCCGTACTCAAGCTCCCGCGTGTAGGTTATATGCGAAAGAAGAAAGGGTATATAAAACAAGCCGAGAACAAGAAGTCCGATGTCTGAAACAGAAATCTTGTAGTTGCTCAAGAGCATAATCAAAAAAAACGCAACAACAAAAGTGTAAGCCAAAATCAATACAAGGGGTATCGGCAAATATGAGCCGGCCGAAATAACAAGCGAGGCAATATAACCGACAGTACACAGGCTCTTATGAGCCAGCAGTCCGACCGCTTTAAAATATTCATAAAGCCCTATCAAAGAAGCGATTGTAACTACAAGAGCTACAACAGGTGTAGGTGATATTAAGATGAAAATAACTACGGGAATTCCGAGCAACGATGTCAATAACCGTTTTTTAAAGGAAGGACCCATATGAAAACCCCCCATAAAGGAATTTGTTTAACTTAAACTCCGCCGAAGCGTCTGTTTCGTTTTTGATAATCCATAATTGCGGACCGCATATGCTTGGGTGAAAAATCAGGCCAGTAAATATCGCTGAACCAGAATTCTGCATACGCCGACTGCCACAAAAGAAAGTTTGAAAGCCTCAGCTCACCGCTCGGCCTGATGATAAGGTCAACCTCGGGCATATCCGCAGTATAGAGATAGGAGGAGACAAGCTCTTCATCAATTCGGTCGAGAGAGATTGTGCCGTCTGAACACCCTTTGCAAATTTGACGCACAGCACCGACAAGCTCGCCTCGCCCTCCGTAGTTGAGAGCAAGGTTTACGGTAATTCGCTTGCCGTTCCTTGTAACCTCAATGGCGTGTGCAATAGCCTCTTTGATTTTATTGCTGAATTTAGAGATGTCACCGCTGACACACAGACGGCAATCCATACTCGCAAACCGCTTTTCTGCCTGAGAGAGGTAGTCATAAAGAAGCTCCATAAGAGCATCAACCTCGCCTTGAGGCCGAGACCAGTTTTCGGTAGAAAAAGCATAGGCGGTAACAACCTCAACCCCGAGGGTCGCACAATAATCAAGTATCGTCTCAAGAGTTTTTGCCCCCTGCCTGTGACCTGCACTTCTCGGCAAGCCTCTGCGATTTGCCCACCTGCCGTTGCCGTCCATAATTATCCCGATATGCTTCGGAATATTTGTCATATCAAGCGTATTGTGTTTCTTACTCGAAAAAAGAGTTTTTAAAAAATTCATATAAGTATACCTTTGCTGCAAAAAAAGGGGATTAAACCTCCAAAATTTCCTTTTCCTTTGCAGCAGTGATTTCCTCGATTTTTTTCACAAACTTGTCTGTAAGCTTCTGAACCTTTTCCTCCAAATTCTTTAAATCATCTTCTGTAATTTCGTTATTCTTTTTCTGCTTTTTAAAGCCTTCAATAGCATCGCGTCTGATATTTCTGACAGCAACCTTTGCTTCTTCGCCGCGTTTTGAAACGCCCTTGTTGAGTTCCTTTCTGCGTTCCTCGGTGAGCTGCGGGAAGTTAAGGCGGATAACTCTGCCGTCGTTGTTAGGATTTATACCGATGTCAGATGCCTGAATTGCCTTTTCAATGTCTTTGAGAAGACCTGCATCCCAGGGTTGAATAACAATCATTCTTGCCTCGGGAACAGATACTGTTCCGACTTGAGAAAGAGGTGTCTGTGCACCATAGTATTCAACCATAATTTTATCGAGAATTGCGGGGTTTGCACGCCCTGCACGAATTGTCGCATAATCTGCTTCAAGAGCTGATATTGCTTTGTTCATTTTATTTTCAGTATTTTGCATAAAAATCTCCAATCTGCCGAAATATTCGGCACTTATTTAATAATTATTTACCGACATATGTGCCTATATCCTTGCCCAAAACGGCACGGGTAATATTTTCGGGGTCATCAAGACCGAAAACCACAATCGGAATATTATTATCCATACAAAGTGAGGTTGCGGTAGAGTCCATTACGCCGAGTTTTTTGTTAAGAACATCCATAAAATGAAGCTCTTTAAATTTTTTAGCGTTCGGGTTGATGTTGGGGTCGCTGTCGTAAACACCGTCAACCTTTTTCGCAAGAAGAATAACCTCTGCGTCAATCTCGGCAGCACGAAGAGCTGCAGTTGTATCAGTAGAGAAGAAGGGGTTGCCCGTTCCGCAGGCAAAAATAACAACTCTGCCCTTTTTGAGATGTGCACCTGCCTTAAGTCTGATATAAGGCTCTGCAATCTGCCGCATCTCGATTGCGGTTTGAACTCTGCCCTCTACCCCCAAGTGCTCAAGTGCGTCAAGAAGTGCAAGCGAGTTTATAACGGTTGCAAGCATGCCCATATGGTCTGCACGCGAGCGGTCCATACCTTCGCCCGTACGCCCTCTCCAGAAGTTGCCTCCGCCTACAACAATGGCAATCTGAACACCCATATCATAGCATTCCTTGATTTTTACAGCGATTGCGTCGATAGTCGCCTGGTCAAGACCAAAGCCTTTTTCGCCCGCCAATGCTTCGCCGCTGATTTTGAGCATTACTCTCTTGTATTTTGGTTTCATTTCTACCCGTCCCTTCTGAAAGTATAATCTGTATAACTTAATCCTCGTCAGAGGAATCATCACCCATAAGGATTTTGTTCTGTTCCTTTAGACGCATATTTTCTAATTGAAGCTCGGAATTTTCGGTTTTAAGCCTCTCTATTTCAGAACCTGTATTTCTGCCCGAAGAGGAAGGAAGCATCATTACCTTAAAGGAAAGTCCGAAGGCTGTAAGGAATATCCCGACCGAAACGAGCAAAATTCCAAACCCTGCAAGAATGCCCTTGCCTGCTGAGGTCTTTTTCCTTTCTCCGTTTTGAGACTGTGGCATAAACACACTCCTTTCTTTTTTCCAAATATCCCAGATAATTATATCATAGCACGGCAATTTTTTCAAGATAAATTTTCTGCAAAGACGCCTCCAAAAAGCCGAGAAAATACGACATATTTATTATCGTCTTGGTCTGCGACGCCGTGACCTTTTTAAGCTTTTGTAAAGTCCGACTGCAAAGAGCAAAACATAACCGAGGCACAGGGCGAGGGCAGCATAGCAGATGATGCGGATAATAAGCTTGCTCCAGAGCCACTCTCCAAGAGCCATTACAGGCCAAAAGAAGCTTCGCTTGATTTCCTTGCCCGCAACAAGCTCACCCGAACCGATTTCGGTCTCGCCGAGAAGAACCGACACGGTGCCTATCTTCTGACCTGCAACAATCGGGGCATATACCGCATCAGGAATGTTGGGGCGGATAGTAAGCTCATCAGGGTCTGTACCTTTTTCGACAACAACCCTTATCTGTTCGGGAACGGAAAGGGTGAGTGTATCCGTTCCGCGGCCCTGCTTTACCTTTATTTCGCAAGGCATATCATCCTTGTCAAGGGCGGTCACCGAGACAAAATTCGCAAAGCCCCAGTCAAGCATTTCCCGACTGTCACCGTAGGAAGCAGTAATATCCTTTGCACCAAAGATAACACCGATTAGCTCGACACCGTCTTTTTCTGCGGCGGATACAAGGCAGTTGCCGGCATCGCTTGTATAGCCCGTCTTTATGCCGATAGAATTCTTGTAGTAATAGTCGGTGTATCGCATAGCGGACAAAAGTCCGTTTGTATTTATGTAATAACGCTCCTCCAAGGTTTTATTGGTGGGGGGAATTTTTACATGTGCAATATCTACAATATCACGGAATTCAAAATATTTCATTGCCTTGCACGCAATTTTGGACATATCCTCCGCGGTAGTATAATGTTCTTCGTCGTGAAGACCGTGGGGGTTGACAAAATGAGTGTTTGTTGCCCCAAGCTCGGCTGCACGGGCGTTCATCATATCGATAAAATTGCTCATACTGCCGCCGAGACAAATTGCAACAGAGCTTGCGGCATCATTGCCCGATGCAATCATCATACCGCGAAGCAAATCCTTAAAGGGAATAATCTCGCCCTCTACAAGTGCGATACTTGAACCGTCAGGGGCGACATCTGCCAGCATCTCGGCAGTAATTTCCACGCTTGTGTTCATAGAAATCTCACCGCGGTGGATTGCTTCAATCGCGAGCAACGCCGTCATTATCTTGGTTGTGCTTGCGGGATACATTTTTTTATCGCTGTCCTTTTGCAACAAAATTCTTCCGCTGAAGGAGTCGACTAAAATTGCGGCCTCGCCCGCCTCAATAGAGGGCTTGGATGTAGCTTTATCCATTTTCTTTTCATTTTTGTCGGCAGTCTTTTCAGTCTTTTTTTCGTTAGTTTCTTTTTTTGTATCTTCAGAGCTGGTTTGCGTAGCCGCAGGCTCGTCGGCAGACAACTCGTTGACTGCAAAGCAAACAGAAGAGGAGTGCAACAAAACAAGTATCGTCAAGCATATGAAAAATGAACGGCTTTTACTCCAAAAAAACTTTATCATTATAAACTCCCCTCTCTTTCCAATCTTTCCCTCTCTGCTTGAGAGAGCCTTAAATATACAGGCGATAGCTCATCATAACTGACGGTTTCGCCGAGAATAAGCTTTTTATATCCGATTTCCGCGACCGAGGCGGCAAGGTTCATTCTCTGCATCCTTTGTGCAAATCGTGCCCGAGGGCCCAGAGCCTCTTTTATTTTTCCTTCATACACGGGTACGCCGTCGCCGAGAAAGATAATATTGCCGTCTGTGGTTTTAAGCTCGGTACAAAGGTCGTCTATTGAGATGGCTCGGTCGTCTGTAAATCTTTCTGCCCCCTCGCCCTTGAAGAGAGCGTTGTAAACCTGACCGCGTCTTGCGTCGAGGATAGGACAGATAATCCCGTCAAAGCCTTCGACATTGTTTGCAAGGGCATGCAGGGCCGAAACGGCAATACATGGCTTGCCTGCACCGTGGGCAAGAGCCTTTGCGGTTGCTACTCCAATTCTTACCCCTGTAAAGGAACCGGGACCGACTGCGACTGCAAAAGCATCAAGCTCGGAGAGATTAAGCTCCGCCTCTTTCAGCATAAATTCAATCATCGGCATAATCTTTTGCGAATGAGTTTTTTTGTTGTTCTGAACAATCTGTGAGATGAGTCTGTCGTCTGACATAACCGCAACGGTTGCCGACATACAACAGGTGTCCATTCCGAAAATATTCATAAGGTTATTCCCCCATAGTATCAATGGTTATTTCTCTGCAGGAGTCGCCGTTTTCAGTAAGCTTTGTAAATCTGACCCAGACGGTGTTTGCGGGCAGAATATTTTTTATATTGTCCGCCCATTCAATAAGGCAGATGCCGTCGCCAAAGAGATAGTCGTCTATCCAGTCGCATTCCTCAAGCCTTGGATTTTCAAGACGGTAGACATCAAAATGGTATATATTAACCGAGCCGTTATATTCGTTCACAAGTGTAAATGTAGGGCTTGTGACATCGGTCCCGTCGCCGAAGTATGAGGTTACACCCTTGACAAATGCCGTCTTACCGCAACCAAGCTCACCCGAGAGAGCAACAATAGCCCCGGGGGACAGTTTTTGTGCAAAGTTCCGCCCGAGAGTGCGGGTCTGTTCTTCGCTTTGTGTAATGTGCTTTTCCAAAAGCTCTCCTCCTGTTCGGACTGATTTTGTCGAATTTGTGTTATATCAAATATTATATAAATTTACAATAATAAAGTCAATATCGGAAATGCAATTATATCAAATTTATTTTAATCGGTTGGTATTGCATAAAATGTCAATTATGGCACAATAACCTCACGAAACATAAACGAAATCGAAGATATAAATCTCGTTCCTCGATTTTCGGTATGTCATAAATGACTCGATATGTGCTGCTGCACTCGCAGGACAAGGGCTTGCTCTTGCCGTAGAGTATATCGATAAAACAGACGGCAGCTATTTTGTGCACTGATTATAAAAAATCAATTTCAAATTTTTCGGAGGCTACAAATATGAAATATGCAAAAGAATACAATTTAACAAGATATGCTTGCTATCTTGGAAGTGGGAGAACTGTTTATGCAGAGGAAAACTATCCAAAGCTTGGCGTAGCGGTTTATGTGCTTATGGCTACAGGCGGAGATTTGGGAGCCTCTGTAGCTCCTCAGATTGTTGGCGTTTTGGCAGACAAAATAGCAGTAATGAATTTCGCTGAAAATCTTGCACAAAAACTTTGCATCACAAAAGAGCAGGTGGGCATACGCGCAGGAATGCTTGCAGCAGCTGTATTTCCCTTGCTGGGAGTGGTTGTACTCTTGGTGATGAAAAGGTTTTTTAGAAAGAATAAGATATAAAAGAAAGATTTAAACGAACTACTGCCAAAATGGTTTGCGTCTATTGTCGGAATGCAATCTCTCTGAATTGTAATAAAGTTCAATATAGTCAATAATTGCACTTGAAGTTTATTCAGATGTGAGATGGCGGATTATCGCTCGGTGTATACGGGCGGGATATACTTTTTCTAAAGTCTTCAGCAAGCTGTTTTGTCTTTTTAGCGGCATACCGGTATAATTTGTTAGTAAACAAAATTTATGCTGTTTAATGGAATATTGTGTATATAAAAGGCACCGCTAATGCGGTGCCGATGTTTTTTTGTCAATAATGAAAATAATTATCTGTTATTGGTTTTTATAATTCCTGCCTTTTTCAGCATTGCAAACAGTATATAAGAGAAACATACTTATCACCCTTAAAAATCTATTTCCTCTCTGCAAATTAAAATCAAGGAAAGGAACGATGTGCCGAAAAGGAGCAATAAAAGTACAGAGGGCCTTGGAAACGAGTGAATATTTGCTCGTGTCAAGTCCCCAAAATTTAAAAGATTAGTTTGCATTTTTTAAATATCTATGATATAATGCAATGACTATGCAATATAGAATTCTTGCGGGTTCTGGGGTATAATGTTCAAGAGAAAATCAGTGAAAAAATCAAGAAAAAGTAGTAGGTCATATTGTGTCTTGTTATTCACTGTTCTCCTGGCTTGACACGAAATTTGCCGAAAAATGCGAAACGAGGTGTTATGTGTTGAGAATTAAGGATTTTATATATTTTGCAAAATTCGGGATTAAGACAATTTTATTAAAGAAAAAAGAACCCATACTCGGAACGGTTATTTTGACAGATAAATGCAATTTATCCTGCAAGCATTGTTCTGTGAACAATATAACGGCAGTAGTTCATCCATATAAGCAGATTTGCGAAGAAATGCAGGTTTTATATAACAAGGGTGTCCGAATATTATTTTTCTGCGGAGGAGAAACTTTTCTTTGGACCGATGATGGGAAAACATTAAGAGATTTGGTTGTGGAAGCTAAACAAATGGGGTTCCTCATTGTAAATGTTGTAACTAACGGAACCTACGAAATTGATTTGCCGGAAGCGGATTTAATTCTTTTAAGCCTTGACGGGGACAGGACCTGCCATAATATTATCCGCGGAGATACCTTCGACACAATTATGGAGAATATAAGCAAGGCAACTTCAGACAATATCTGTTTTTATATGGCAGTAAATCAAATCAACAAGCATACAATACCGTTTGTCTGCCAATTGGCAAAAAAAACAAAAAATGTCCGTGCAGTTTCCTTTAATTTTCACACACCATATCCTGATACCGGGGAATTGGAGCTGACAAAAGAGGATAAGACGGAGTGTTGCAGGGTTATTCGGGAAATGATTGAACAGAAAATGCCTGTTTTTAATTTAAAAAGTGCATTTCCTTACATAATCGACAATAGCTTCCCTACACCTTGTTATCAATGTGTTGTTATAGAAAACGGTAAAATAAGCATATGCGGAAGATGCATCGGGATTGACAGACTTTGTGAAAAATGTGGATATTTCTTTGTGGCGGAATACACGCTTGCATTCAAAGGGAATATTAAAATAATTATAGAAATGCTTCGTACATATTTAAGGTATGTATAATAAGGGAGAGCAGATGAGTATAATTACAACCGCCACAAGAATGTGGCTGACAAAAGGCACAAGACCTTTTGTGTTTACCAATGAATTTGATAAAGAACTTAAATATGACAGCGAACAAAGCCTGGGCTTGTATGTGCATATTCCTTTTTGCAAACAAATTTGCAGCTTTTGCCCTTATTGCAAAGAATTGTATGACGACACAAAATGCAATGAGTATATAGACAGTCTTATTCAAGAAATACATATGGTTGGGAAAATGTATACGGGGAAAAAGAGAGTAACAAGCCTTTATTTCGGCGGCGGCTCTCCTGCTCTTGCGGCAGACAGAATACAGGATATCATTGATACCATCGGGCTGTACTTTGATATAACGGAAGGGATTGGCATAGAGCTTCATCCGTCTGATTTGGAAATATTAAAGCTAAACAAGCTCAAAGTAGCAGGGGTAACGAAGATTAGCATCGGAATTCAGTCCTTTAACGAAAAATATCAAAACCTGCTTGGCCGTTGCAGAGTAAACGCAAAAGAAATTAAAAAGATTTTGGAAGAAGTGGAATTTGAAACTATTTCTATGGATTTTATGTTTGCCTTGCCAAATCAAACATTTGAAGATTTGAAAAACGACATAGATATGGCGTTTGATTGTGGCGGAAATCATATCGCTATTTATCCGTTCATTGATTTTACATTTACAAAGAATAAAATCAAAACAATGAAAAAGAAACAAAAAAAGAGTTTGTTGAATGAAATAACGAAATATTGTTTCTCAAAAGGCTACAGACGGGATTCAATATGGACATTTTCAAACAACAATACAGCCAGATATTCGTCAATGACAAGAGATAATTTTCTTGGTTTTGGTTGTTCGGCCACAACTCTGCTGAAAGAGCAGTTTAAAATTAACACCTTTTCTGTTGAAGAATATATGAAGAGAATAAAGAGTAATACTCTGCCTACGGCACTTACTATAAAATTTACTTTAAGGCAGAGAATGATTTATTATTTATTCTGGACAGCCTATAGCACGAAGGTTAATTCTGCGGAGTTTGAAAAGTTTTTCGGAAGACCGCTTAAAAATATGTATGGATTAGAGCTGTTTTTGGCAAAGATATTTGGTTTTATAACAGAAAAAGACGGGATATACCAAATGACGCTAAAGGGTGCTTTTTATTATCATTATTATGAAAATTTCTACACACTGTCTTACATAGATAAAATGTGGGGAATAATGAAAGAATCGGCTTTCCCCCGCAGTATTAGTTTATGATTTTTCTGAGATGGTATTTATAATGCCGAAAGAAATCTAATAAAAAAGTCTTCTTGCCGAGGAGGGGACGGGTTGCGGGCGATGAGGTGTAAAAATAGAAATGATTATGATGGGAAATTTGCTTTTGCTGAGGGAGGTATCATATGATTTATACCGTTACATTTAATCCTGCTATAGATTATGTTATGTATACCGACACAATAAAAACCGGAGCTACAAACCGCTCTTTTTCCGAGAAAATATATTTTGGCGGAAAGGGAGTAAGAGTTGTCGTAGATGCCACGGGTGACCTTCTGAAAAATACTCTTAAATACAGACCGTTTTTAATTAAGCCCAATAAATCAGAGCTCGAAGAGCTTTTTGCTAAAGAGCTTTCGTCATTTGACCAGATTGTCCGATGTGCCTCAGTTCTGCAGGAAATGGGTGCACAGAATGTGTTGGTTTCTATGGCACAGGACGGTGCAATTTTGCTGGATTCCTGCGGGAGAGTTCATCGTTGTCCCGCAGCTAAAGGCGTGCTTGTCAATTCGGTAGGTGCAGGGGATTCTATGGTTGCAGGATTTCTTGCGGGAGCAGATAAAGGCTACGAATATGCACTGAAGCTTGGTACAGCAGCAGGCGGGGCGACCGCTTTTTCAAGCGGGCTTGCCACTAAATGCCAAATAGAAAAATTGTTGAATGAAATATAAAAGAGAGCTAGTAAATGTGAAGAAAGGACGATATAACTAAAATGAACAACGAAAAGAGAAGTAATTTTACGGGCAAAATTGGATTTGTACTTGCCGCGGCAGGCTCGGCAGTTGGGCTCGGAAACATTTGGAGATTTCCATACCTTGCTGCAAGGTATGGCGGGGGAATATTCCTTCTTGTATATCTTTTGCTTGCAGTGACCTTTGGTTTTACACTAATGATAGCAGAAATAGCTATCGGCAGAAAAACCGGACTTAGTGCAATTGAGGCCTTTAGAGCGCTTAACAAAAAATATGCTTTTATTGGTATCTGGCAGCTGCAATTCCTGCCATAATACTTCCGTATTATTCGGTTATAGGCGGCTGGGTAATGAAATACCTGTGGGCATTTATAAGCGGGGGTGCAGGCGATACATCGCTGGATGCGTACTTTGGAGGTTTTATATCTCAGGCGGGCGAGCCGATATTTTGGTTTGCTTTGTTTTTGGGGATTACTGCGGTCGTAGTGCTTTGCGGTGTTGAAAAGGGTGTAGAAAAGGTCAGCAAGCTGATGATGCCGGTTTTGGTTGTCCTGTCGGTAGTTATAGCTGTTTATTCTGTATGTATGCCAGGTGCACTTGAGGGTGTAAAATACTATTTAATGCCTGATTTTGGGAAATTTTCTGCTACTACCGTACTTGCGGCTATGGGTCAGCTTTTTTACTCAATGTCACTTGCAATGGGCATTATGATTACATATGGGTCGTATATGAAAAAGGATGTCAGCCTTGAGGCGTCGGTTACTCAGATAGAGCTTTTTGATACCGGAATTGCTTTTGTTGCCGGTCTTATGATTGTTCCTGCAGTTTTTGTTTTTTCGGGCGGAACCCCCGAGGCACTCGGGAAGGGCCCGAGTCTAATGTTTATTACGCTTCCTAAGGTATTTAATTCAATGGCGGGAGGAACATATGTAGGTGTAGCGTTTTTTGTTCTTGTTCTCTTTGCGGCACTTACATCATCTATATCGCTTATGGAAACAGTTGTGTCAATTGTATGCGATAAGTTCAAGGTAGGGAGAAAGCTCTCCTGCGTTCTGGTTCTGATATTGTCTGTCGTGCTTGGCCTTTTGTCCTCGCTTGGAAATGGTGTCTGGGCAAATGTGAAAATACTCGGACTTCAGTTCCTTGATTTATTTGACTTTATAAGCAATAGCGTTCTTATGCCGATAGTTGCCCTCTTTACCTGTATTTTTGTCGGGCATGTTATAAAGCCGCAGGCTATTGCCGACGAGGTCGAGCTGTTCGGGGCATTCAAGAGAAAGAGGCTTTTTGTAGCGGTTATAAAATATATAGCACCGATATGTATAGTGCTTATACTTATATCGTCTATACTGGATGCGTTCGGCGTTTTTAAAATATAAAGCGGATTACCTGGCATAGCATCAGGATATACAATGGAAAAGCAGAGACCGGTGCCCACATCGCCACAGGAGGGCATTGCAGATTCCCCTACGATAAATTTTTTATTCTTGACCGGATACTAAACTTAGCATTGCTTTAGCGATGCGGAGAAAATAAAATAATTTTTTGGAGGGGTATATAAAACCTAAGATTTTAATTATAGGAGAAGACGATTTTGCAAACAATGTTCCGCATTTTCTTATAAGCTGTGAATATGGAAAAGCTGTGTCAAAATCGGGCGGATTACCCATAGTGGCCCTGGATAATATGCATCCCGAGGATTATGTAGTGCTCAGTGATGGACTCTTGCCTACCGGCGGACCCGATATACATTGCGGAAGATATGGCGAGTTTTATTGTGAAGAGAGTGATTTTCCGTATTTAAGCATGAGCCGCGAAAATCTTGAATTGCGAATATGTAAGCTGTTTCTTGATGCAGGAAAACCTATTTTGGGTATATGTCAGGGATTTCATCAGTTAAATAGAGCTTTGGGTGGCGATTTGTACATAAATTTTAAACTCACTGATGGCGTTGAACACTATCGTACAACACACACAATAAAAACAGTGCAGGGTTCATTTGTCAATCGCTTGTTTGGAGATGAATTTATTGTAAACAGTACTCACAATGTAAGAGTCGGGGAATTGGCTGATGATTTTATACCAACAGCTTACTCGCCTGATGGGGTATTGGAGGCCTTTGAACATAAGGAGTTGCCTGTTTATGGCTTTCAATGGCATCATGGACGGATGCGTGGCGACTTTTCCGATTCACCATACGGACCTAATACCGATTTGTTATTCAAAACTTTTGTTGAAATGTGTATAGCAAACATGTAAAAAATTATAGTAGGATTTTTTAAATTTTTTTGCCCTGACTTGACACGAGTAATTACAAGGCATATCATTTAGATGCAAGCGAGTTTGCCCAGTGTTTATGCGGGTTTGAACCGATTTTGACAAAATGAGAAAAGATATATATGGTAAATGAAAAAGGTATCTTGGCCAAGAGGAATAACAAATAGAGAGTTTTTCAACCGATTTTGAATAGATAAAATACTGGTCAAGAAAAAAGAAGATAGTATCTAATAATATTATTTAAGTAATGTTTAAAATCAAAGGAGAAAAGATATGGAAATTAATTTTACGACAGTTGCAAGTATTGTAGGTGCTGCAGCATGGATACCTATAATAATAAAACCAATATACAATTATTTTAGGAAAATACATATTGCACCATTAGACATAAGGATATTGACGGATGCCTTCGGTGTTTCTGCTGATAGAAGAGAAAAAAAGCATGGAACTATTCTGATGTTAGCTCTTAATATCTATATAAGAGAATTGCCATTGTTTGCACAAAATATATCTGCGACAGTAATTCTTAAAAATGGAACAAAGCTAAAAACGGAATTGCTTGATTTTTCAACATTGACTTCAAATAAGGATGATGAGACGAAAAGTGTTTTTAATATTCACATTACACAAGAATTAAATATAGCAAGAACAATTCATCCAAACATAGATAATATAAAATATGTTTCGTTTCTTGTGGAAAATGCAAATTTTAGAAAGCCAGAAGATATTGAAGAAATAAGATTGTCTTTAGGAGGCAACAAATTTTGGAATAAAAAAATTGTAAGTATTTCATACGATGAGTTTCCAACGTTTAATAGCACTCATATGTTTGATGGTTGTGAAAAAGTAGTAGAGCGGTAACTCTATTTACACAAATAAGAAAGAGTGAAATTTATGTTCATAGAGTTAATTAAAAAAATATTGTTAAAAGAGAAGTATGATTTTGAAACTATCGAGGGGATAAATAGCATTAAAATTCCAAACTATAAACCTTTGCAAGGGATGAGTAGTCCAGTTAATAATGTTGAGTATATCTTGCAAAGAAAAGCAACAGATCACAAGAAAAATGGAAGAATGGATTTGGCAATAGCATGTTTAAGAAAAGCAAATGAAATCTTTCCCTATTCAAATTTTGCTTGGGGAGAAAAAGATTATATGAGGCTAGTTGAATACTTAAAACTTGATAGACAGTTTGATGAGGCAAGAAAAGAAGAACGAAAAATAAAAGAAATGTTTCAAAAAACACGATTTGTATTTGAGGGGAAAAATATAGAAACAAATTTTGTCGGCTTATCAGAAAAAGACATAATTGAAGTTTTTGGAGGCTTGGTTGAAAGCTTTGATTCGGAATGTTGTTGTGAAGAGTGTGCTAAATATGCTAAAAGAATTTTTAGTGTTGATGGAAAAGATAAACGGTTTCCATTGCTGCCGGATTGTATAAAGTATTATAATGATAAACATAAATATTGTCAGACACCATTAAATGCATTTATGTTTGGTGTGGACGAACCAAGATGGAGTTATCGTGGGAATATAGTTGACTGGTCGAGTAGAGAGTATAAAGACGAGCGGTCAAAAGAACAAAAAGAATCTTTTGAGGCAATGATAAAAGAAAAAGAAGAAATGGCAAGAGATAAAGAGTTTTACGATTTGATATTCGAAAAGTTTCCTGAAATAGCACCTAAATCTTTTGGCGGTTACAGACGAATGAAAGCATCGGACTCGGAAAATTATAAAAAGTTATTAAAGAAAGCTGAAGAATTATTGGGATATAATTTTTACAAAAAAATCTAAATACATATGATATTTGAAAAATATAGAGGGGATAATTTATGTTTGAGTTTATCAAAAAAATCATAAACAACGAAACAAGCGCACATTTAACAGGAAAACAGATGATCATTAAGAGTCAAAACACATTAGAACAAAAAATAGATATGCTTATTGAGAAAACGCCATCAATTTCACTTTTAGAAAATGAGATTTGTTTCTATCAAGAAAAGGCAAAGGCTTATCATGAAAAAAATGTTGTAACAGGTAGGGCGGGCACAGGAGCAGGCGTTAGTTTTAGGGTAGCAAAAGGAATTTCGCTGAGAACAGGAGGAGGTTCCTCACAAGTTGTTCGAGGAAATGTTAGCGAAGAGTTTGATGGAACGTTATATATTACGAATTTCAGAATTGTGTTATTGGCACCAAAGTATGGATTTGATTTACATATTTCTAAAATAACTCAACTCTTGTATAAAACAAATGGTTTTCAAGTCTATTTTGGTTCTAAATGTTATTCGGTTTTAACAGATGATATTAAAACTATACAAGAACTTGTATTATTCATGAACGAACATAAAATATTCAAAGATGAAAAAATAATCAATAAGAAAAAAGCAAAAACAAATGAAAAACAAGATATAGAGGCAATAAGAGAATTTAAAAAATTGCTAGACGAGGGAATTATAACAGAGGATGAGTTTGAGGCAAAGAAAAAACAATTGTTAGGTCTCTAAAATTTTGAATCTTGATTAACATAACAAATAAAATACCTAGCAACATTGAAAAGAGGGAATATATGCGACAAAAGATTTTTGATATAATTGAACCATCACAAAAAAGTAATATTTACAGTTCAATATATGATTGGTTTATGATAATAGTTATTTTGTTAAGCATTTTGCCACTGTGTTTTAAGCAGACAAGCAATGTTTTAACTTTTATCGATACAGTTTGTCTAATTGTATTTATTGTTGATTATTTATTGCGTTGGATAACTGCTGATTACAAGTATGACAAAAAGTCTTTAGTTTCTTTTGTGCGATATCCATTTGGTATTTTTGCAATAATTGATATAATATCTATATTACCATCAGTATCTATTTTAAATAGCGGTTTTAAACTTTTGAGAATATTTAGAATGGCAAGAGCTTTTAGGGTTTTTAGAGTGTTTAAAATGTTTAGATATTCTAAAAGTGTGAAAATTATTGCTTCAGTATTCAAGCAATCTAAAGAATCGCTTATTGCTGTTGGTACATTAGCTATTGCATACATAATAATTTCTGCCTTGATTGTTTTCAATGTAGAACCTGAATCTTTTAATAGTTTCTTTGATGCTATATATTGGGCAACTGTTTCTTTGACAACAGTAGGATATGGTGATATTTATCCAGTTACTACAATAGGAAGAATCGTTACAATGATTTCTTCTGTTTTTGGAATTGCTATTGTGGCTTTACCGGCAGGTATTATTACTGCGGGTTATATGAATGAAATTGAAAAGGAGAATACAAAATGAAAAAAACATTTGTAGTAGCAGTAATGTTGATATGCTTTTTAACTGGTTGCTCATCAGAGCTTGAACCAACAACTGTAACTGAAAAACCTGTGTCTACAGAAGAAAAGGCGATAGAACCTGCTCCGATTGTAGTATATGCTGATGACAAAGTAGTAAATGAGTTTATTAATATATTTAATGAGAAATCCGAATATGACATAACAGATATATCTAAAGGAAACATACGCACTAAATATCATTGTTATATTAATGGGCATTGGATTGAATTATTAAGTTATTCGGAAGGTTTAAGTGTTTCTATAAATGGTGGGCAAGACGATGTTATAAAACAAAGTATGTTCGATGTCTTGGATGAAGTTTTGAGAGCAGCAGATGAAACATTATCAGATGATAAAAGGGCGGAAGTTATAGATTACTTGAAAGCCGAAGAATATATGGTAAGTGATTATAGTGTAAGTGATAATATAACAATAGAGACATATGTTCCTATTGTGGAACAGTCTTACGGAAAAACAACTTGTAGGGTTGACTTGATTTTGCATCATTATAAATGATAAGACTTGAAACTCTTAATTTTTACTCCTAATTTGGCATAGACTTCCATTAAAAATAAGCTGCATCTAAACCTTATGCCTCGCAATTGCATTGCAAAGCAATGCATCGATATAAATCTCTTGCGAGATTTTCGATATGTCTTAAAAGACTCGATATGTTGCAAGCAACTCGATATGTCGCTATCGCGACGAGATTTATATCATATCGAGTTTGAGCAAAGCGAAAACATATCGATTTACGAAGTAAAATATCGAGCAAACTTTAGTTTGCATATCGACAAAAAGGTTGCATCTAAACCTTGTGCCTCGCAATAATTTTGTCGAATGATTAAGAAGAAAAGAAGGAAACAATATGAAAAAAGTTTTGATGGGGCGTGGAATAGCTGTAGGAACATTTATTTTAAAAATGTTGTATTTAAAAATGTTTTTGTCCGTGATGGTGTGGAAATCTGCCTTGCCTGCAATAAGGTGGAACCTGATATCCGTAACTAAAAATATTGGCATCTAATTTATACAGTATTTATAGCGGGGGAAATGTCGAATACTGCCGAGACGGAGAGGAAACAATGAAAAGGATTTTAATTGTTATTTTAGTTTTAATTTTAATTTTTGCGTTTGTAAGAATTACAACCTCTACTTATGAAAACTTACAACGCAGTCAAAATGTTTATGTGATACCAATACCTGAATACGGAATGTTGCAGAAAAGTGAGAGTTATGCCTGACGCAGGGAGAATGGAAGAAATCATTCCATTGAAATTTGCGTAATACGAAAGAAATCGAAGGTGAGTTTTTGAAGAAGAGTTATAAGAGCTTGAAACCATATTTTTTTATATTGTTTGCCGTAATTGCTTTGCTTTTGCCGGAGCTTATGTTTAGGCGTTTGATTGAACCGGGGGTCTTTACGGAAACATATGTTACTGTTGCCTCATCCTTTTTCTCTATTGGATGGGTTCTCTTTTTGATTGTTATTTGTGTCTTTATTCTGCCAATAACCATCGGTAAAATCATATTTTCAATCATAACTATTTGCTTCTCGATTTTTTCATTGGCAGAATGTGTTTATTATAAAATTTTTGAGCAGTTTTTCTGGCTCAAAGGCATTGGTCTTGCAGGTGAGGGCGTTGACTATTTTGGATATGCGGCAGGGCTGATTGAACCGTGGATGATTATTTATCTCCTTCTTTCCTTTGTTTTTATGATAGCTGCACTTTTTACTTGGTGGTCGCCAAAGCTCAATAAAAAGTATCGGGTTCTTTTGCTTGCTGTCCCTGTCGTAATTCTTTTGGCAACTCATGTCTGTATGCAACCCGAGCTATATGGCGACTCTTCTGATGAATGGGATGTATGGCGTAAGCCGAGAATTGTTTATAAGAATTTTAACGATGTAAATAAATCTCTTGAAATTTCAGGCATTTACCAGTTCAGTTACCTGAATTTGTATACCTCGTTGTTTCCGCAAGACCCCAAGCTCTCAAAGGATGACCTATATATGGCAGATGAGTATTTTGCATTAAAAGGAGAGCCGAGCGGGAATCGTTATTCGGGTCTTTTGAAGGGGAAAAATGTAATAGCGGTTATGATGGAAAGCATCGATACATGGATGATTGATAAGGAAACCACGCCGACTCTACATAAAATGATGAAAAACGGCATTAACTTTACAAATTATAATGCACCATTTTTTGGCATTGGTTTCACCTTTAGTTCTGAATTTGCCTTCAACACCGGATTTTTTACTCCGGTGTCTGCAAGCAGTGCATCCAACTTCAGCAAAAACACATTTCCGTATGCCATTGCCCGCTTGTTCAAAGAAGCAGGCTATGAAACGAATTCATTTCATTTCAACAGCCCGGAATTTTATAACCGCGGGATTATGCACAAATCCTTTGGTTACGAAAAATATCATGCAGCTGCTGAGTTTGGAATTACCGGCGTGGAGGCAGAGCTTGACAGCAACTTAATAAAAAACAATGACCTTTATCATAAAATGACAGAAAAAACTCCGTTTTTCAACTTTTTTATTACCTACTCGGCACATCTGCCTTATCAAGGCGAAAGTGAAAAGCTGACTCTTGCAAGGGAATACCGCCCCGATTTAATAAATGAAGAGGAACATATGGAGAAGAACAATGCCAGAATTCTTGCGGCTGACACAGATGAATTTTTTAGAATTCTATTAGAACGGCTGGAGGCCGACGGATTGCTTGATGATACGGTCATTGTGGCATATACCGACCATTTTGCGTATGGCGTTTCAAGCGAGGAACAGCTTAAGGAATGGAAAGGAGATACCCTCTCTTATTGTGTTCCTGCCTTTATTTATAGCACAAGACTAAAGCCCAAACAAATATCCAAGCCCATGATGACCATTGACTGGGCACCGACCATTGTCAATCTGTTTGACCTTTCCAAGGAAGCCAGATACTTAGGAAACGACGCACTGGATTCTGAAACTGAGGGATTGGTCTATTTTGAAACCGGAGCATGGATGGATGAAACTATGCACTATATTCCGTCGGAAGAACCCTTTGAAGCCGAGGATTTGATTTACATTCAGAAACAAACACAACGGGTGAAAAAGAATATTCAGATTAACGATATGGTCATTTTGGGTGATTATTACAGGAATAAGTGAAGCAAAAAAGACTATGCTTAAAGAATTTGAATATATAACAACAGTAATAACAATATGGTTAATCCTGTTGATGCATTAAAAGAACAGATAAATTCTGTTGATGGAAAATCCGTATGTTTAAGTGGGACCTTTGCATATGGACAAAAGAGCCAAGTTGAAAAGTATATTATTGAATATGGCGGAGTAATAGATTCTTCTTTGAAAAAACGACCGATATTTTAATGATTGCGAATAATGAGTGTCAGGCATACTCCAACGGAAAATATGGCACAAAAGTTAAAAAGGCAACGGAGTATAATGAAAAAGCTTGCAATATTAAAATTTTTAAAGAATGTGATTTTTTCAGTACAGTAAAATAATTTTTTGGTGAGTCTTGACAAAAGTCGGGTTGTGTCAAAGGGTACTGAAAGAGAAGGGAAAATGAAAAATAAAATAGGAATAATAGTTTTGTTTGTATTTCAAGCATTGGCAATACCTCTTGCATTGTTGGCGGGATTGATGTTATTATTTTCTATAGTTAGTTTAACTGAAACGGATTGGACTCAAATAAAGGTAGTTATTCAATCTATAGTTGCATTAGTAACAATGTTAATAGGTGTTTTATACATAGGTACATATATATTCTCTTTAATTAAAACTATCAACAACAAAAAAGTATCATTTATAAGTTGGCTGCCGGTTTTACATGGGATTGTTGCTGTAATTGCCATAATGGTATGGGGTGGTGTCAATCAATCATTTTGGATGCCTGGTGATAACCCTATTATTGCAAGTTTACCGAGATATGAAAGTTCGGATTGCTATTATGGTGAAGGTTTTCAAGATTATACAGACTACTGTAAATATTATTTCTCGAAAGATGATGTTGTTGAAAATTTAGAAGAAAATAAGTATTTTAAACAGGTAACAGTTAACGATATTGAAGAAGTAAAAAGTTATTTTGAAAATTTTAATGGTTGGGTTAAATATGAAGAATATAAGGATAACTATGATTTTAAATACGAGTGTATTGATAGATCAGATTACTTTTATATAGAAAATAAAGATACTTGTGAGAAGTATAAAGACTATCCTAATAAATATTCAGCTTACAATGTTTATTTCTTTGATGTTCAAACAAAAACATTGTATTATATTCACTCGAATATATAAAATTTAATATAATAGTTTACCGATTATTAGTATTTACATATATTATCGGAGCAGGAAAATCTAATATTCCTGCGGGTTCTAAAAGAAAATGTTTAAGGAAAACTGTAGGGGCAATTCACGATTGCCCGAATAACAGGCAAAAATAGTAGGTCCATATTGTGCCACGGCACAACAAGGTTCCGGGGTACCCGACCGCAATCTATGATTGTGTTATCGGGTCGGGTTCTTATTATTCACTGTTCGCCAGTCTTGACACGAGCCTAACACATAATGTATTAAATACATAAGGGGTAGAAGATGAAAAAATATAAAAAAACAATCATATATGTTGTGTTGCTTATTATCTTAATATATTTTTTTGTAAATGCTTTTATAATATACAAGTATGGCGAAGCAGATGAAAGACAAAAAAGTGATGTTGCTATAATTTTAGGTGCAGCAACTGATGTTAATGGTGTTTCACCTGTTTACAGGGAAAGAATCAATCATGGGATATGGCTGTATCAAAATGATTATGCTGATTATATCATTGTAACGGGCGGTAAGGCAAAGGATGCGGAATTTTCGGATGCATATCATGCGAAACAATATGCAATGTCAAAAGGTGTACCGGAAGATGTAATCTTCATGGAGGAAAGATCAAAAATTACGCAGGAAAATATTAAATATTCAAAAGAGATTATGGAGGAAAAAGGATTGAACACTTCTATTGTTGTAAGCGATTCGTTGCATATGAAACGCGCTATGCTAATTGCAAAAGATTATGATATAAATGCGGTTTCATCTCCAACATCAAGTAGTAAATATCAATCATGGAAAACAAAAATTCCATTTTTATTGAGAGAGGATTTTTTCTATATTGGATATAAGATTTATAGAATTTTTTGGTCTTAACCTGACACAAGCAATATGGATATGCCGAATGATGTCGAAAGGAAGTGGTAATTTGAAGAAAAAGATTTTAATAGGTTGTGGTATCTTTTTTCTGATTATTGTTATTGCTTTTATTTCTTTAATAGTGTGGTTTGCAAATATGATTGATGACAGTTTGTCAAAAAAAGAAATTTTTGAGTTGGTAAATGAAAATTATACCTTGATTATAGATGATATTAATGATAATGATTTTACTGATACGGAACAACTAAAAGGCGTAAAAGAAGTTTATTCTGATACAGATGTCATAGATGTTTACTGTGGTGGAACGGGAATTGGTTCAGCTACGAGCTATTATGGATTTTATTATTCGCCAGATGGATTGCCAAGAGATAATTGGTGTGGTAGTGATTTTGGACGAACATCAGATGAATTGATCCCTGAAGGAAAGGGTTTTGCAATTAATGATGATAATTATTATTACACAGAAAAAATAAGGGATAATTTTTACTATTACGAAGCTCATTTTTAATGGCATCTAGATTATACAGTCTTTATAGCGTTGCTTTAGCAACGCATCGATATGAATTCTTGCGAATTCTCGATATGTGCTTCGCACTCGATATGCACAGGTGTGCTCGATATGTTGCTAACGCAACGAGAATTCATATCATATCGAGTTTGACCAAAGGGAAAACATATCGATTTTACGGAGTAAAAATATCGAGCAAACTTTAGTTCGCATATCGACAAAATTTTGTCCCTAACTTGACAAAATCAATACTAAAAAATATTTGTAAATTTTCTAAAATCTTTATTCAGTAT
Source organism: Clostridia bacterium (assembly GCA_045576835.1). Lineage (GTDB taxonomy): Bacteria > Bacillota > Clostridia > Monoglobales > Monoglobaceae > UMGS1820. Next base: position 19,390 of record JAZNHF010000011.1, on the reverse strand, counting down.
TTTTAATAAAGTTGACATTTGGAGATAAACATGATATTATGTAGTGCACAAAAAATTTAACCAGAAAATATTTAAGGAGAGTAAAAATGGATAAACTACTTGTATTTTTTACCTTTACGGGCTCATTATTTGCATTGATATTTGCATTTGTTACAGCACGCAAGTTAATAAGATTTCCGGAAGGGACTGAATTGATGAAAAAAATATCTTCATCAATCAGATGCGGAGCTAATGCATATCTTAGACGCCAATATAAAATAGCATTGGTATTCTTTGGAGTTATGTTTGTTATATTGGGAGTAATGGCGTTTGCAGGATTTCTTACTCCTTTCGTTCCATTTGCTTTTATTACAGGAGGTTTCTTTTCAGCATTGTCGGGATTTATTGGAATGAAAATAGCTACACTTGCCAATTCAAGAACTGCAAATGCATGTCAGGAAGGATTGAACAGAGGACTACGCGTTGCCTTTTCATCCGGAAGTGTTATGGGATTTACCGTTGTGGGACTCGGACTTTTGGATATTTCTATATGGTTTTTTATTTTGAAATTTGTATTTAATCTTTCAAACGAAGCAATTACAGGCGCAATGCTGACTTTTGGTATGGGAGCTTCTTCTATGGCTCTGTTTGCCAGAGTTGGTGGTGGCGTATTTACAAAAGCTGCTGATGTAGGTGCTGACCTTGTTGGCAAGGTTGAGGTGGGTATTCCTGAAGATGATCCCCGCAATCCTGCTGTTATAGCAGATAATGTAGGTGACAATGTAGGTGATGTTGCAGGCATGGGTGCTGACCTTTATGAATCTTATGTAGGGTCAATTATTTCTGCAAGTGCTCTCGGTGTTGCTTCATTGCAAAGTTTAGGGGCTATGGCATTGCCGATGCTCCTATCTGCAATCGGCGTTATATGTTCAATACTTGGAACCTTCTTTGTAAAAACAAAAGAGGGTGCAAATCAAAAACAACTTTTAAATGCTTTATCTCGTGGTACTAATTTCTCAGCAATTTCTATAGCGATTGTATCATACCCTATTGTATACTACATACTTGGTAAAGAAAACTGGGCTGTATACTTTGCAATTCTTGCAGGACTTGTAGCTGGTGTGCTTATTGGTCAGGCAACCGAATATTTTACATCAGATAGCTATAAGCCTACAAAAAATCTTGCAGCTACATCTGAAACTGGAACAGCTACAATCATAATAAGTGGTTTGTCTGTGGGTATGATTTCTACACTTGTTCCGATAGTGATTGTTGCTATATGTATACTTGTTGCATATTTTGTCTCAGGCGGTGCAAGCAATCCTTCAATGGGACTTTATGGTATAGCTCTGGCAGCTGTTGGAATGCTTTCAACTCTCGGCATTACCTTAGCTACTGATGCATATGGTCCAGTTGCAGATAATGCAGGTGGTATTGCTGAAATGGCAGGTCTTGATAAAAAAGTAAGAGAACGTACAGATGCTCTTGACTCTCTTGGGAATACAACCGCTGCTACTGGAAAAGGCTTTGCAATCGGTTCGGCAGCACTTACAGCTCTTGCACTTATGGCATCATATATAGATAAAGTCAGCACAATTGAGGGCGGTGCCGAGAAGATTGTAAATCTTAGTATAACCAATCCTACCGTTCTTGTCGGATTATTCGTTGGTGCGTGTCTGCCTTTTGTGTTTGCGGCACTTACAATGAATTCTGTAGGACGTGCGGCACAGAGTGTAGTTAAAGAGGTTCGACGTCAGTTTAAAGAAATTAAAGGACTTATGGCTGGTCAAGCAGAAGCAGATTATGAAAGTTGTGTTGACATTTGTACAAAAGCCAGTCTTAGAGAAATGGTGCTTCCTACAATTATAGCAGTAATTGTTCCTATTATTGTTGGGCTTGTTCTTGGCTGCACAGGTGTTGTTGGAATGCTTGCGGGTGCGACAGTATCAGGATTTCTTATGGCAGTATTTATGTCAAATTCAGGCGGTGCATGGGATAATGCAAAAAAATATATTGAAAGTGGTGTTTATGGGGGTAAAGGATCTGATAATCACAAAGCTGCAGTAGTAGGTGATACTGTAGGCGACCCGTTTAAAGATACAGCAGGTCCGGCTATTAACATTCTCATAAAGCTTCTTTCAATGGTTTCAATTGTGTTTGCGGTCGTTGTAGTACATTTTTCGTTATTATAATAAATAAGTTTGATAATAAAACATTTTTAGATATTTGGTTTGAGACGGCGAAAAAAATTGATTTTCTTTTACGCGTTTTTTACCACTTAATTATATGATGTCAGCATTGGTAACATATTATGAACAATGCTGACAGTATTTTTTATTCCTAACATGACATAAACTTGCCACCAAAAAGGTTGCATCTAAACCTTATGTGTCGCAATATGGATATGTCGAATTTTGGTGAAATATAAAAGCCTCCCTTTAGGCAAGGGAGGCTATCGAAAATACAAAGGAGAATATTATGAGGGGAAAATTTTCAAAATAATAGAACCAGCACAAAAGAGCGATATATTTAGTTCAATGTATGACAGTTTTATGATAGTAGCTATATTGTTGAGCATATTGCCACTATGCTTTAAGCAAGCAAGCAATGTTTTAACTGCTATCGATACTGTTTGCTTAATTGTATTTGTTATTGATTATTTGTTGCGTTAATACTGCTTAATAGCAGCGTTAACTTGGTAGGGCGGATATGATTTACTTGCCAAGTTAAATCAGCACAACAATGAGGTTATAGAGTACATCTGTGATGTAATTCGTTTTTGGGTAAAGGAATTTGATATTGACGGAATTCGGCTGGATGCTGCAGATGCCCTGAATTTTGGCTTATGGGCGAGATTATTCACGGTGATTATATTCGTTGGGTAAATGAAGATACATTGCATGCTGTTACTAATTATCATTTGCACAAAGCACTGTATTCCGGCCATAACGACCATAATTATTTTGAGATTGCTCATACAGTGAAGCGTTTGTATGAGATGGGAGGAAGCCGTCACGACGGATTGAAATTATACAATTTTGCAGATAATCATGATGTTGAGCTTAAACACAATGAAGCATTTGAAGAAATGACAGTGGAAGAACTTCAGGCAGCAATACTGGAGAGAATGAAGCATAACGGACCCGTTACAGAACAGATGAAAAAAGATGTCAAGGGAAATATTTATCATAATTCTTTGGTAACATGGATTAAAAGTTTTAACTAATAGAAATAAATACAATAAAGTGAGACATTTTTGTGTTGTGAATATATGATTTTTATTGTATCAGAAAAATAATATAAGATTACAAAAGAAGGGGTGACGGGGATGAAACGGATTGTTGCACTTATGATGTCGGCAGTAATTTTGTTATGCTCTGACACCTCTTTTGTATATGCGGATACGGGCAAATATACGGTAACGGACAGCGGTTTTGTTGATTATTCCCAATATTCAACGAGAGAGCGGGCGATTGCCTGCTTTATCCGTGCGGTTGGGATAGACAGGTTTAATACAGGCGACCAAATACTGAACAGATTTACAGACAAATCAAAAATATCCTATACCTATCTTGACGAAATGTCGGCAGCGGTATACTCGGGCTTGGTTGACGGCTATGAGGACAGAAGTCTGCGGCCGCAAGAACCGATAACCCGTGCGGAGGCGCTTGTTATTTTGAACAGAGCCCTTTCTCGGACAGAGCTTACCCCGAGGTATAGCGTAGAGTTTGAGGACACGCCCGAGTGGGCAAAAAAACAGATTAACCGCTTGGCGGCTGCGGGAATTGTCAAGGGCTATGGCGACGGAAGTCTTGGTGCATACGACTATCTGACGCTTGAACAGGTCGATTTTCTGTGCGACAGAATAACAAGGTATACAGGTCCTGCGGGGGATTATTATAACTATGTGAATTCTGTTTGGCTCGAGTCTGTCACACTTGACGATGGGACACTTATTCAATCCGAGACCGAGCGATTGACGGGGGTTGTAAACAATCGGATATCCGATATTATTTTCTCGCTTTACCGTCGTCACTACAACGATGGCGAAAGCTTTTCAAGCGGGTCGAGCGAGAAGAAAATAATAGATGTGTATTCGGCGGCGGCAAACCAGAGCTATCGTGATAAAATCGGACTTGGGCCGATTAAATCCTATCTTGAAAAAATAGACGGGGCAAGGGGCATAGACGAGCTTTTGCCGATTATGGCAGAGCTTGAGACGAACGGGTTTGTGACGCTTTTGCCGATAGAGCTTAATGTTAATATTTATAATTCTTCAGAATATATAGCAACTCTTTCGGGTTGTTATTCGGGGGTAGATTTTTCGTTGCTCTCGGGAGAGGAGTCGGAAAAATATACAAAGCTGTATAAGGACTATCTTACCGAGCTTTTTGAAATTTCGGGCGAATTGCGTGCATCTGCCGAAAAAATGGCAAATGAAGCCGCACATATATGTCTGACCCTTGCAAACGCAACAGAAAAAGAGGAAAATGCGATTTCAAAATCGGCAGTAATCTGTGATATGGGTGAATTTTGCGAGCTTTTCTCAAGCATTGATGTGAAAAAATACCTGACAGCCCTCGGCTTTGGCGGGTTAGAAAAGATGATGCTCTGCAGTCGGGAAATGGCAGAGGCTGTAAACGGACTTCTGACCGATAAAAATCTGCCTGCGTTGAAGTCATACCTCAAGGCATCGGTGCTTGATATGTCTGCCTTGTATCTGAATTATGAAATGTTTGAGGTGTATCAGGACTTTCAGAATAAGCTTTCCGGGGGAAGCTCAAAGCTTATTCCGTCTGACTATGCAATTTTGATTGTTCAGGAGCTTCTCGGCTGGGAAATAGGCAGAATGTATATAGAGACATATTTTTCAGAGGAAACGAAAAAAGAGGCAGAGACTATGACCGAGGCGATTATAGACGAATATGAAAGACTTTTGACCTCTTGCACAAGAATGACGCCCCAGACGAGAATTCGGGCTATAAAAAAGCTGAAGGAAATAGAGATAAATGTTGCATACCCTGAAAATATTTCGGATTATCTCAACAACGATATTCCTATTTTGCCGACAAGCGAGGGCGGTAATCTTATTGGATACAAGACAGAGTACAGCAGAGCGTATAACGAGTATTGTACCTCTCTTTTAAACAACGGAGAGACGGCAGAGCGTGGGGGATGGTCGATTTACCCGCAGACAGTAAATGCGATGTATGACCCGATTGCAAACAGTATTACCATTCCTGCAGGAATATTGCAACCGCCATTTTTTAATGCAGATGCAGACTATGAAGAAAATCTTGGCGGAATAGGCGTGGTTATTGCCCACGAAATCAGTCACGCCTTTGATTCCACAGGCTCACAGTTTGACGAAAAAGGAAATCTTGCAAATTGGTGGAGCGACGCTGACCGAAATGCCTTTGAGAGCTTGTGCGAAAGGGTCGCCGAGCAATATGACGGGATTTCGCACGGTGACGGAGCGGTAAACGGCAAGCTTACCCTTGACGAGAACCTTGCAGACCTTGCGGGAATGTCGTGTATATTGAGCCTTGCAAAAGGGAAGAGTTTAAATCTCGGCACTCTGTTTGAAAATTACGCAAGGACTTGGCGGATAAAGGCAACAGACGAATACGAAAAGCTTATGCTCGAAACGGACGAGCATTCGCCTGCAAAGGTCAGGGTAAATCGTGTTCTCGGGAATTTCAAGGAATTCGAGAGCCTTTACGGAATAACAGACGGCGACGGAATGTATATTCCCGACGCAGACAAGATAAATATATGGCAGTAAAAATAACCGTCGTTTTAAATTTCAAAACGGCGGTTATTTTATAAGGCGGATTTCTACATATTTATATTGTATATAATTTAGAGGCGTCTTGTCGAAAAAGCCAAATATCGGTAAAAATAGGATAAAAAGTACTTGACAACACAGAATTTGCGTGTTATAATGATTATCTGTTTATAGTGCGAAATTTTGCGTATTTCTGCTTTTGCAAAAATTATTAAATCCGCAAAAACGCCCAAAAATCGCGGGTTTTCGGGAGTTTTTTGCGACAAGCTTTCGTTAAGGAATTTAGAAAATATACAGAAAAATATTATAATGAGGTGAGCGGTTTTATGGTACATCCTGTGAAACTGGGTAGGAATACTCGTATGAGCTACGGTAAAATCAACGAGGTTCTGGAAATGCCCAATCTGATTGAAATTCAGATAAACTCTTATAACTGGTTCTTGGAAGAAGGACTTAAAGAGGTTTTCCATGACATATCTCCGATTGCGGATTATAACGGAAATCTTATTCTTGAGTTTGTTGATTATCGTTTGGACAAAGAGCCAAAGTATGATATTGAGGAGTGTAAAGAGAGAGACGCAACATATGCGGCTCCGCTTCGCGTAAAAGTTCGCCTTATCAATAAAGAGTCGGGGGAGATTAAGGAACAGGAAATCTTTATGGGTGACTTCCCGATTATGACACCCTCGGGTACATTTATTATAAACGGGGCAGAGCGTGTTATCGTATCACAGCTTGTTCGTGCCCCAAGCGTTTATTTTTCTCAGGAGTTTGACAAGGTCGGCAAAAAGCTCTTCTCGTCACAGGTTATTCCTAACCGCGGTGCGTGGCTTGAGTATGAGACCGACAGCAATGATATATTATATGTTCGCATAGACCGTAACAGAAAGATACCGATTACGGTGCTTGTCCGTGCACTCGGAATTGGAACGAACGCACAGATTACCGAGTTCTTCGGTGAGGACGAGAGACTTCTTGCGACAATGGAAAAGGACACCACCACTAATGTGGAAGAGGGTCTTCTTGAGATATACAGAAAGCTTCGCCCCGGTGAACCGCCTACGGTTGAGAGTGCTACGACGCTTCTGACAAATCTCTTTTTTGACCCCAAGAGGTATGACCTTGCAAGGGTTGGAAGATACAAGTTCAACAAGAAGCTCCGACTTTCTAACCGAATCAGCGGTTTTACCGCTGCACAGACGATTGCTGACCCCGAGACGGGCGAGGTTATTGTTAAAGAGGGCGATGTAATAACAAAGGAAATTGCACTTGCACTTGAAAAGGCTTGGATAAATGACATTTATGTTGAGTCAGAGGGCAAGAAAACCCGTGTTATTTCAAACGGAATGGTTGACCTTTGTGATTATGTTGATTACAACCCCCGTGAGTTTGGAATATACGAGAGGGTTCGCGGTGTAGTTCTCAAGGAAATCCTTGAAATGTACCCCGATATGAATTCAGACGAATTCAAGCAGGCTCTCTGTGACAGAAGGGATGAGCTTATTCCGAGACATATTGTTCAGGACGATATTCTGGCATCTGTATCCTATTTGCTCAACCTCCCTGCAGGCGTTGGCGAGACTGATGATATTGACCATCTCGGCAACCGCAGATTGAGAAGCGTTGGCGAGCTTTTGCAGAACCAGTTCCGCATTGGTCTTTCGCGTATGGAAAGAGCTGTGCGTGACCGTATGCAGACGCAGGATTTGGATGTTGTTACACCGCAAAATCTTATAAATATAAGACCTGTGACCTCGGCTATCAAGGAATTCTTCGGTTCCTCACAGCTGTCACAGTTTATGGACCAGATTAACCCGCTTGGTGAGCTTACTCACAAGAGAAGGCTCTCTGCCCTCGGTCCTGGCGGTCTCTCGCGTGAGAGAGCAGGCTTTGAGGTTCGTGATGTTCACCACTCGCACTATGGCCGTATGTGTCCGATTGAGACGCCTGAAGGTCCGAACATCGGTCTTATTACCTCGCTTTCGGGCTTTGCAAAGGTAAACGAGTATGGCTTTATCGAAACTCCTTACAGAAGAGTCGACAAAGAAACGGAAACTGTTACCAAGGATGTTATGTATATGACAGCCGATGTCGAGGATGGCTTCTATGTTGCACAGGCTAACGAGCCTCTTGACGAAAACGACAGGTTTATAAATAAAAAGATAGTTACAAGGTTCAGAGACGAGTTTATCGAGGTTTCGCCCGATAAAGTTGATTATATGGATGTATCGCCGAGACAGGTTACATCTATTGCGACAGCGATGATACCCTTCCTTGAGAACGACGATGCTAACCGTGCCTTGATGGGCTCTAACATGCAGCGTCAGGCGGTTCCGCTTCTTGTTCCCGAGTCACCTATCGTAGGTACGGGTATGGAATACAAGGCTGCTCGGGATTCGGGTGTGTGTATTCTTGCAAAAGAGGGTGGAATTGTTGAGAAGGTTTCGGGTACCGAAATCGTTATCAAGAACGATAACCACGAATTTGATAAGTACAAGCTTGTTAAGTTCACACGCTCTAACCAGGGAACATGTATAAACCAACGCCCGATTGTTAAAGCGGGTGAGAGAGTTGAAAAGGGCGACATAATTGCAGATGGTCCGTCTACCAGTAACGGTGAAATCGGACTTGGCAGAAATGTTCTTATCGGCTTTATGACATGGGAAGGTTACAACTACGAGGATGCTATCTTAATCAATGAGCAGCTTGTCAAGGATGATGTATTTACCTCAATTCATATTGTGGAATATGAGACCGAGGCAAGAGAAACCAAGCTTGGCCCCGAGGAAATTACGAGGGATATTCCAAATGTTGGTGAAGATGCACTTCGCGACCTTGACGAGAGGGGTATAATCCGTATCGGTGCAGAGGTTGAAAGCGGTGACATTCTTGTCGGCAAGGTTACACCCAAGGGTGAGACCGAGCTTACAGCGGAGGAGAGACTTCTTCGTGCAATTTTCGGCGAAAAGGCGAGAGAGGTTCGTGATACATCGCTTCGTGTTCCGCACGGTGAATATGGTATAATTGTTGATGTTAAAGTATTTACGAGAGCAAACGGCGACGAGCTTCCTCCGGGTGTAACTCAGGTTGTTCGTTGTTATATCGCACAGAAGAGAAAAATCTCTGTCGGCGATAAGATGGCGGGCCGTCACGGTAACAAGGGCGTTATTTCACGCATACTGCCTGAAGAGGATATGCCATTCCTCCCCGACGGAACCCCGCTTCAGATTGTGCTTAACCCCTTGGGCGTACCTTCGCGTATGAACATCGGTCAGGTGCTTGAGGTGCATTTGGGCTACGCAGCGAAGGCTCTCGGTTGGAAGATTGCAACACCTGTTTTTGACGGTGCAAACGAGAATGATATTATGGATGCACTCGAAGAGGCAGGCTATAACAGAAATGGTAAAACGATACTCTATGACGGCCGTACGGGTGAGCCGTTTGATAACCCCGTAACGGTTGGATATATGCACTATCTCAAGCTTGCTCACTTGGTTGACGACAAAATCCACGCCCGTTCAACGGGTCCTTACTCACTCGTTACACAACAGCCTCTCGGCGGTAAAGCCCAGTTCGGCGGTCAGCGTTTCGGTGAGATGGAGGTTTGGGCACTTGAGGCATATGGTGCAGCGTATACTCTTCAGGAAATCCTGACGGTTAAGTCCGATGATGTTGTGGGCCGTGTTAAAACCTACGAGTCAATCGTTAAGGGTGAGAATGTTCCCGAACCGGGAGTTCCGGAATCCTTCAAGGTTCTTATCAAGGAGCTTCAGAGTCTTGCACTTGATGTCAAGGTTCTTGACAAGGACGATAACGAGGTTATTCTTCGTGAGTCTATGGACGACGATGCCGACTTGCCGGTAAACATTGCGGGTGCTGAAGAGGATGATGGTTTTAATGAGCACGATTTCTCTGCCCGCGATGATGAAGATGAGGATATAGAGGATATTCTCCTTGATGATGACGAGGATGAGCTTGACAGTATCCTCGGCGAAGACAATAGTATTATGGACGCTCTGCTCGGTTCTGTCGGCGATGAGGCGGATATGGATTATCTTGATTCAGACGATATAGAATCTCTTGACAGACTTGCAGAGGAAGAGGATTTAGGCGATGATGATTTGCTTTAAGGCATAAGCCTTAAGAAGTAGTTGGCTGTCTGCCCAGCTCACGGCAGATGGTAATGAGAATTTGTGAGCCGGAAAGGTATGAAACGGTATGAGCGAATATCAGAATTTTGATGCTATTCAAATCGGACTTGCTTCTCCTGAAAAAATCAGGGAATGGTCAAGAGGCGAGGTTAAAAAGCCTGAAACTATAAATTACAGAACATTAAAGCCGGAGAAGGACGGTCTTTTCTGCGAGCGTATATTCGGCCCGCAGAAGGACTGGGAATGTCATTGCGGTAAGTACAAGAGGGTGCGGTATAAGGGTGTAGTCTGCGACCGATGCGGTGTTGAGGTTACACGCTCAAAGGTTCGCCGTGAGCGTATGGGCCATATTGAGCTTGCGGTTCCGGTTTCGCACATTTGGTATTTCAAGGGAATACCGAGCCGTCTCGGACTTATGCTTGATATGTCTCCCCGTGCACTTGAGAAGGTCTTATATTTTGCTGCATATGTAGTAATTGACCCGGGCAAGACCACGCTTGAGAAGAATCAGATTTTATCAGAAAAGGAATACAGAGAATATTACGAAAAATACGGTGATATGTTCCGTGCGGGAATGGGTGCTGAGGCTATCTATGAGATGCTCAAGATGATAGACCTTGACGAGCTCTATGATGAGCTCAAGGCAGACCTTGACGGTGCAAAGGGACAGAAGAAAATCCGTACCGTAAGACGCCTTGAGGTGGTTGAGGCTTTCCGTCACTCCGGCAACAAGCCCGAGTGGATGATTATGACGGTTATACCCGTTATTCCGCCTGAAATCAGACCTATGGTACAGCTCGACGGCGGTCGTTTTGCGACCTCTGACCTCAATGATTTGTACCGCAGAGTTATTAACAGAAACAACAGATTAAAGCGTCTTCTTGATTTAGACGCACCTGAAATAATCGTAAGAAACGAGAAGCGTATGCTTCAGGAGGCGGTTGATGCCCTTATCGACAATGGCCGCAGAGGCAGACCCGTTACGGGACCCGGAAACAGACCTCTTAAGTCGCTTTCGGATATGCTCAAGGGTAAGCAGGGCCGTTTCCGTCAGAACCTTTTGGGTAAGCGTGTTGACTATTCGGGCCGTTCGGTTATCGTTGTAGGTCCTGAGCTTAAGATTTATCAATGCGGTCTTCCTAAAAAGATGGCACTTGAGCTGTTCAAGCCGTTTGTTATGAAGAAGCTTGTATCAGACGGACTTGCACACAATATCAAATCTGCAAAGCGTATGGTAGAGAGGGTTCGCCCCGAGGTTTGGGATGTGCTTGAGGATGTAATTTCAGAGCATCCCGTTCTTCTCAACCGTGCACCAACCCTGCACAGACTTGGTATCCAGGCGTTTGAGCCCGTACTTGTTGAGGGTAAAGCACTTAAGCTTCATCCGCTTGTATGTACTGCGTTTAACGCCGACTTCGACGGTGACCAGATGGCGGTTCACCTTCCGCTCTCGACCGAGGCACAGGCAGAGGCAAGATTTCTTATGCTTTCTGCCAACAACCTTATCAAGCCTCAGGATGGTAAGCCTGTAACCGTACCTACCCAGGATATGGTTCTCGGCAGCTATTATCTTACACTTAAAGATGATACCGAGATTGGAACGGGCAAGGTTTTCGGCAGTATGGATGAGGCAGTGCTTGCGTATGAGAACAATGCTGTCGGACTCCACGCACCGATTGAGGTATATGTTACCAGAACAATAAATGGTGTTGTAAAGACGGGCAAGATAAAAGCGACCGTCGGCAGACTTATATTTAACGAGAAAATTCCGCAGGACCTCGGTTTTGTGGACAGAACTGACCCCGAGAAGGAGCTTGACCTTGAAATAGGTGACAATGTCCTTAAAAAGCTTGCAGTCAAAGAGGCAATCAACGATAATGTTGAGCCTGGTGTTGACAAGAAGCTACTCGGAAAGATTATAAACGCGGCTATTAAAATTCACGGAATTACCGAGACGGCAACTCTGCTTGATGACATCAAGGCTATGGGTTACAAGTATTCGACAATCGGTGCAATTACTGTCTGCGTTGACGATATGCAAATTCCTGAACAAAAGGCAGAATATCTTGCCGAGGCGGAAGAGCGTATTGACAAGATTATGAAGAAATACAGAAGAGGTCTTTTGACCGATGAAGAACGCCACCGTCATGTTATAAATGTATGGAGTGAGATTTCGGGTAAGGTTACCGACGCGATGATGGATAACCTCAGACAGCTCAATCCTATCTATATGATGGCAAACTCGGGTGCCCGCGGCAGCGTAAACCAGATGCGTCAGCTCGCAGCGATGCGTGGTCTTATGGCGGATACTTCGGGTAGAACAATCGAAATTCCGATTAAATCTAACTTCCCTGAGGGTCTTACAGTGCTTGAATACTTTATTTCAACTCACGGTGCCCGTAAGGGTCTTACGGATACGGCACTTCGTACGGCGGACTCGGGTTATCTTACCCGTCGTCTTGTTGATGTATCGCAGGATGTTATTGTTCGTGAGGACGATTGCGGAACAAGAGATGGCATTATCGTATGCGATATTAAGGACGGTAACGAGATTATCGAACCGCTTATCGACAGATTAGAGGGAAGAACCGTAACCGACGATGTTGTAAATCCCAAGACGGGAGAGGTTATTGTTCCCGAAAACGAAATGATAACCGCACCGCTTGCCAAGGCAATAGTTGATGCAGGAATAGAACAGGTTAAAATCCGCTCTGTTGTTAAGTGCCGCAGTAAGGTTGGCGTATGTGCTAAATGTTACGGCCACAACTTGTCAAACGGAACGCCCGTTAATGTGGGTGAAGCAGTTGGTATTATTGCCGCACAGTCAATTGGTGAGCCTGGTACTCAGCTTACGATGCGTACCTTCCACGCCGGCGGTGTTGCGGGTGACGATATTACCCAGGGTCTCCCCCGTGTTGAGGAGCTTTTCGAGGCAAGAAAGCCAAAGGGTGTTGCGATTATTTCCGAGGTATCAGGCCGCGTTCGCGTAACTGATGTATCAGGAAAGCGTGAAATTGTTGTTATGAACGAGGAAACGGGCGAATCTGCAACATATATGATTCCGTTCGGTTCGAGAATTAAGGTTCGCGATGAGCAGGAAATCAGTGCGGGCGAGCCTTTGACAGAGGGTTCTCTCAATCCTCACGATATTCTCGAAATACTTGGTGCAACTGCGGTGCAGAACTACTTTATTCAAGAGGTTCAGCGTGTATACAGACTTCAGGGTGTTGATATTAACGACAAGCACATTGAGGTTATTGTTCGTCAGATGATGCACAAGGTCAAGATTGAGAGTGCGGGTGACACAGGACTTCTTACAGGTTCGCTTGTAAATATTTATGAGCTTGAAGAAATAAACAACAAGGTTATTGCCGAGGGAGGCGAGCCTGCTGAATTCTCAATTCAGCTTATGGGTATCACGAAGGCTGCCCTTGCAACCGAGTCGTTCTTGTCGGCGGCATCCTTCCAGGAGACTACAAGAGTTCTCACAGATGCGGCAATCAAGGGCAAGAAAGACCCGCTTGTTGGTCTTAAGGAAAATGTTATTATCGGTAAGCTTGTTCCTGCCGGAACGGGACTTACACCCTATAATGACATTGAGGTATATCCCACCTATGGCGGAATACCCGAGGAAGATGTTTCAGTTCTTAATGACTAAAAATCAAAGCCGTTTGTCCAATTCGGGGCAAACGGCTTTTGAGGTAGAAAAATATAAAAAAGGAGACCGAATATGATTAAAGGAAATATAATTGTTGGTCAATCGGGGGGACCTACTGTAGCAATAAATGCAAGCCTTGCGGGTGTGTATTGTGCGGCGAGGGAACTCGGTGTGCCTAAAATATATGGTATGTGCGGCGGCATAAAGGGAATAATTGAGGGTAAGTATGTAGATTTGGGCGACTGCATCAAAAGCGACAGAGATGTTGAAATATTGAAGCAGACCCCCTCGTCGGCACTGGGCAGCTGCAGATATAAGCTGCCAAGCATCGATGACGGCGAAGAGATATATGCAAGGATTTTTGACACACTCAAAGAGCTTGAAATTGCTTACTTTATCTATATTGGCGGAAATGACTCGATGGATACGATTGCAAAGCTTTCCGCATATGCCGAAAAAATCGGCAGCGATATTCGTTTTATGGGCGTACCAAAGACGGTTGATAATGATTTGGCAGTCACCGACCACACCCCTGGCTTTGGCAGTGCGGCAAAATATATTGCCACATCTGTCAAGGAGATTATTTGTGACAGCTCGGTCTATGATATAAAATCAATAACGGTAATAGAAATTATGGGCAGAAACGCGGGCTGGCTTGCGGCATCGTCCGCTCTTGCGAGGGGTGACGACAGCACAGGGGTTGATTTGATATATCTGCCCGAGCGTAGCTTTGATTTAGAGCGGTGCAGGGATAAGGTAAAAGCTCTTCTTGAAAAGAAAAATACGGTTGTTATTGCAGTCTCGGAAGCACTTCGCGATGCAGACGGCAATTATGTATGCGAGACTGGTTCGGTCGTAGCGGGGCTTGATGCTTTCGGACATAAGATTATGAGCGGAACAGGACAATTCCTCGCACAGTATCTTGGGAAAGAGCTTGGTGTTAAGGCAAGAGGAATAGAGATAAATACCCTTCAAAGAAGTGCGGCACACCTTGCCTCGGCACAGGATATAGAGGAGTCGTTTGAAGCAGGGCGTGCATCGACTGTATCAGCAATAAATGGAGAAACAGCACAGATGTCGGTTATTTGCAGAGTTTCAGACGAACCGTATGGCTATAGAATTGATACGGCTGATATATTTGAAATTGCCAACATAGAAAAGAAAATCCCTGATGAGTGGATTACAGATGACGGTACATATGTGACGGAAGAATTTATAAAATACTGCAGACCTCTTATCGGGGGCGAGATATCGATTATAACCGAAAGTGGTCTGCCAAAGCATCTTAAAATAAAATAGGTAAAGGAAATAAAAATATGAAGAGCTATAATTACAAAACAAGAGGAACCTGCTCTCGGAGTATAAGCTTTGAAAGTGATGGCAAGATAGTCAGAAATGTTGCGTTTATGGGCGGTTGTAACGGAAATACTCAAGGAATTTCAAGACTTGTTGAGGGTATGGAAGTAAAAAAGGTAATCGAGCTTTTGGAGAATGTTGATTGCGGCGGAAGGGGCACATCCTGTCCTGCCCAGCTGGCAGAGGCACTTAAGGCAATTAACGATTAACAGACAGGATAGTAGTTAGTGTGGTTGTAGCAATCTGATTTTGGAAATCAGATTGCTACAGCCTTTTTTTATGGCTTTACATAATTGAAAATTCCGTTGTATATTGACTCTGCGGCAGCGGTACGCCAAGCAGAACTGTTTAAATTTAATGCCTCTGTCGGATTGCTTAAATAACCAAGCTCGACAAGCACGGAGGGCATATCGGTTTGGCGAAGCACTGCAAAATTTGCGGCACGCACACCATTGTTCTTTGAGCCAAGGCGTGCGACAAAGGCACGAAGTATAGATTCTGCCAGAGCCTCTGCTCTTCCTCCGAGACGGTATACATATGCCTCAACACCGTTTGCCGCCGGATTTGGAGAGCTGTTTGTGTGAATGCTTATAAAATAGTCTGCTCCCCAGTTGTTTGCCATACGGGCACGATTTGTAAGGTCGGCACTCTTTCCGGGCAGAACATTCTCTGTCGGAGTAGAACGGTAAAGCATAACCTCGTAACCGCCCTCTTCTAACAGTTCGGCAAGCTGAAGAGCAACACTCAAATTTACATTTTGTTCAATGACGCTGTTGCCGACTGCACCGGGGTCTGTCCCGCCGTGGCCTGCATCAACGAAAATCTTTGTTGCCATTACATTTCACCTCCACTATTTATAATATGCTTGGTATCTATAAATGTTTTGGAAACATTTAAACTCTGTGTAATTGAACTGTAATTATCACTATGATATAATACGATAGAGGTATGCTACACTTTTTGCATAATGTTATTTTTAAAAAGTTCTTGCATTTATAACAAAATATTGTTATAATAACTCTGTATTATACAATATGTAGATAAAAACCGATTGGTGGGAGAGTCTATATGGAAAAATTAGTTGTTTTGGGAGGGGCCAGACTTTGTGGCAAGGTCGAAATCAGCGGTGCGAAAAATTCTGCCGTTGCTATTTTGGCTGCAGCAATTATGGTTAAGGGTAAGTGTCATATTGATAATGTTCCCCATGTCAGTGATATTTTTGCCTTGCTTGATATTATACAGAGCCTTGGCGGAAAAGCAGCTTTTATTTCAAAGGGGACAGTAGAGGTAGACTGCACCAACCTTAATAAATACGAAGCAGATTATGAGACGGTACGCAAAATTCGTGCGTCGTCGTATCTTATGGGTGCTCTGCTCGGCAGATTTAAGCGTGCCCGTGTCGGTATGCCAGGAGGATGTGATTTTGGCGTAAGACCGATTGACCAGCATATAAAGGGCTTTAAAATACTTGGTGCCGAGGTTGATACTGACCATGGCATGGTGGATATGAAGGCAGACAAGCTCGTTGGTGATACCGTTTATCTTGATGTGGTATCTGTTGGTGCAACGATAAATGTTATGCTTGCGGCAACTCTTGCAGAGGGCTTGACCGTTATTGAGAGTGCGGCAAAAGAACCGCATATTGTTGATGTTGCGAACTTCCTGAATAGTATGGGTGCAAACATCAAAGGTGCAGGAACAGATGTTATAAAAATCAGAGGCGTTGAGGAGCTTCACGGCGGCAGCTTCAGCGTTATTCCCGACCAGATTGAAGCGGGCACCTTTATGATTGCCGCGGCGGCAACGGGCGGCGATGTTACCGTTGCCAATATTATTCCCAAGCATATGGAGTCTGTCAGTGCAAAGCTTGAGGAGATGGGCGTTGGCATTGAGGAATATGACGAGGCTATCCGTGTATATACCAAGGATTGCGGTTTTAAATGTGCCAATGTGAAAACCCAGCCGTATCCGGGCTTCCCTACGGATTTGCAACCGCAGATACTTACACTTCTCTCTGTGGCAGAGGGTACAAGCATTGTCACGGAAAATGTATGGGATAACAGATTTAAGTATGTTGAAGAGCTTACCCGTATGGGTGCAAGCGTATCGGTTGACGGCAGAGTTGCCGTGGTCGAGGGTTGCGAGTGCCTCAAGGGCTCGCCCGTATATGCGACGGACTTGCGTGCAGGTGCGGCATTGGTTATTGCGGGGCTTATGGCAAAGGGTGTGACCGAGATATTCAATATTAAATACATAGACAGAGGCTATGAGAATATGGAAGAAAAGCTTCGTTCTCTCGGGGCACAGATTGCAAGACGCTCTACGGGGACAGAGGCGGATTTTGATGTAGTGTAAATATAGTTTGATGGGTGATACAGATGGAACTTTTTTCGCTCAGAAGCGGAAGCCGCGGTAACGCGGCTTTAGTTTTGGCAGGAAACACAAAAATAATGATTGATTGCGGAATAAGTGGAAAAGCAACCGAGGCGGCACTTGCGGAATTATCAGTAAAGCCGTCTGAAATTGATGCAATAGTTGTCACACACGAGCATAGCGACCACACGAAGGGTATAGGCGTTATGATGCGAAGATATAATATTCCTGTTTTTGCGAACAAGGAAACATGGTCAGCTATGTTGCAGCAAGCAGGGGCTTGTGAGTGCTCGCTTATGCGTACCTTTGACAACTGCGAAAGCTTTTCGATTGGAGAGGTAGAGGTTTGTCCGTTTTCAATTCCGCACGACGCGGTAAATCCTGTCGGATACAGCTTTGTGTCGGGCGGCGAAAAGGTTTCCGTGGCAACTGATATAGGTGAGCTGAAAAAGGATTTGTTTGTTGCTCTGCGTGGCAGTAAAACGGTTCTTCTTGAGTCTAATCACGATGTGAATATGCTCGAAATCGGGGCATATCCGCTTTCGCTTAAGCGAAGAATAAGGGGCAGGCTCGGACACCTGTCGAACGACGATGCTGCAAAGGCGGCAGAGTTTCTTGTAAAGCTCGGGACAGAAAAAATTCTCCTCGGGCATTTGAGCGAGGAGAACAATTATCCTGAACTGGCGTTGCAAACTGTTTCGTGTGCATTAAAGGAAGCGGGGATTAAACCCGGGTGTGATGTAATGATAGGGGTGGCAGGCAGAGGTGCCGCTTCCTCGGTCGGATAATAAAAAAAGTAGTGGAATTTAGCGACAGCCACATAAGGAAGTTTTTTATGGAGTAGTTCCAAAATCAAGGAACTACTCCATTTTCCTTGTTATCCGACTTTATACATCTGCGGATTTTCTTGGATTTTGTTTATTATATCCAAGATTTCTTTTTCATCAGGAATATCAATCATTCCAACAGCGGTAAAATAAATATCAACCTTCACATGACAATGACCGTCATATTTGTCGTTGTTGTGAACCTCTATCCGTTGTATCAGAGAATTAACTATTGTTGGAGTAAGTTCTCGGAAATCGGTTAGTTCTCGTAGTGTTTTAAGCAGAAGTCGCATATCAATATTCTGTTGCTCTGCCTTTTCCAACTCCTGTTCACTTTTGGATATTGTTTCGATAAGCTCCCTTTGTTCATTCTCATACATAGAAGCCATACGGGAATATCTGTCATCACTTAGCTTTCCTAAAATATTGTCCTCGTAAATTCGGGATATTATCACATCAAGTTCAGATATTCTTCTTTTGCCACTTTCAACTTTGGATTTAAGTTTTTGAAGTTCACTTTCTCGTGCGGTTTGATTTTTAGTTGCCATAAGGTATAGAAACACCGGCTCATAACATCTTACAAAATCAGCCAAGTTGCTTATTGCCTCATAAACAATTCTTTCAAGAACTATATCTCTTATGAAGTGTATTTGACACTCGCCACGACCACTCTTGTAATTTGAACACCTGAAATGCTCTTGCTGTCGTGTCATGCTTTTAGCAGCAGCGAAATGTAATTTTGCTCCGCAATCAGGGCAATATACCAATCCGGAAAACAGACTTGTTCTGCCCGTTGATGTTGGTCTTCTTTTATGCTGACGAAGCTCCTGAACTCTGAGCCATAAATCTTCAGTTATTATTGCATCTTGTGTGTTAGGGATAATTTGTTGCTCATCTTCGGATTTATGGATATCTGATATGTCATCATAATAGTTGTCGATATTCTCGGCAACATTATGCATTATTGATGACTCAAGGGATTTCGCTAATTCTTCTTTTTTCGAATCAATATCTGATTTTGCCTTTTCCAAATCAACATTATACACATCAGAATAGAACCAAGAGTCAATATTTTCTCGGTCTTTTATCAATACACCTATTCTGTCTGCCGATTTTTGCGTAAATTCTTCTAAATCTCTGATATTGTCATTATCAAATATAATTTCGGGTATTGCACTTATCTGCAACAGAGTTTTTATAAAAACTATAAATTCTTCAGCAGATTTCAATGTGTCAGGATTAAGTCGGATCGTAGCCA
>JAZNHF010000010.1:0-29967 GCA_045576835.1 Clostridia bacterium | reverse complement strand
TATTATAGGTGATGTGGTAAAATGTGGATTGTCTGTTGCAATATCTCTCGTTTTGCACAAAAAGTTGAACGAGATGTGAAATCACATCTCGGTCTTTTCTGTTTCGTTAATTGAATCAAGTTTTCTTTTTATTCGTTGCAGAGCATTGTCGATTGATTTAGGTTGTCGATTAAGCTCAACCGCGATTTCCTGATAGTTCATACCATTCATATAAAGAGCAAGTACAGTTTTCTCAAGGCTGCTTAATTTCGACTCAATTTCGGCACTTAAATGCTCTGCTTTTTCCCGTCGCAGCATCATTTCCTCGGGGTCTACCGAATCACGCTCTGCAAGCATATCAAGAAGTGAGCGTTCAGAATTGTCTTCATAAAGAGGCTCGTTTAAGGATACATACGAATTAAGAGGCATATGCTTTTGCCTTGTTGAGGCTTTTACCGCTGTAATTATCTGTCTTTTTATACATACCTCGGCAAAACCGCGAAAGCTTGCTTGCTTTGTTATATCAAAATCACGAACCGCTTTAAATAAACCAATCATTCCCTCTTGAACAATGTCATCGTGGTCTGCCCCAAGCAAAAAATACGATTTTGCACGGCTTTTAACAAGATTTTTGTATTTTGTAAGAATATGCTCGGTCGCTCGTCTGTCGCCGCCTGCCGATAATTCGACAAGCTCCTCGTCGGATAGCTTGTCATATTCAAATATTGTTTCATTCATAAACTATCATTTCCTTACCATTTAAAAACCGCAGAGGAAGAATGCAGAGCTTGCTGTAAACAAGAAAAATGCATTATCCTTCTGCGGTATGGAATTTAGACTATTTTAAAAGCTCTGCCGTCTCTCTTGCAATCATAAGCTCTTCGTTGGTCGGAATAACCATAACCTTGACATTACTGTCATTTGTATTGATGAATTCTTCCTTGCCGCGAATTTCTGCATTCTTTTCCTTGTCGATATTGATGCCGAGGAACTCGAGGTTTGCAGTAATAGCTTCACGCATTTTTCCGTCATTTTCGCCAACGCCCGCAGTAAATACGATTGCGTCAACACCACCCATTTGAACTGCGTAAGAACCAATATATTTTCTTACACTGTATACAAACATATCAAGGGCGAGTCTTGCTCTCTCGTTGCCTTTTGCAGCCTCTGCGTCAAGGTCGCGGAAGTCACTGCTTACGCCTGAAATACCAAATACACCTGATTCCTTATTGAGAAGATTGTCTACTTCAGGAAGAGTAAGACCCTTACTGTCTGCAATAAACTTGATTATAGCAGGGTCGATGCTTCCGCATCTTGTACCCATTACTGTGCCCGCGAGAGGGGTAAGACCCATAGAGGTTGCTACGGACTTGCCGCCTTCAACTGCAGTAATACTTGAGCCATTGCCGAGATGGCAGGTAATTATTTTTAAATCCTTTATATCCTTGCCAAGCATAGCAGCGGCACGCTCTGAAACATATTTGTGAGATGTTCCGTGGAAGCCATAGCGTCTAATTTTGTTTTCAGTGTAAAGCTCGTAAGGAAGGGCATACATAAATGCCTCTTTCGGCATTGTCTGATGGAATGCTGTATCAAATACACCGCATTGCGGAACGCCCGGCATTGCCTTTTCGCAAGCTTCGATACCAACAAGGTTTGCAGGATTGTGAAGAGGTGCAAGAGGAATACATTCATTCATTGCTTCTTTAACTGCTTCTGTAATTACAACAGAACCGCTGAAAAGCTCTCCGCCGTGAACAACTCTGTGACCAACAGCGGAAATCTCGCCCATATCTGCAATAACACCGTATGTCTTGTCAGTAAGAGCAGAGAGAACCATAGAAATTGCATCAGAGTGGTCCTTCATATTTTTTTCAATAACAACCTTTTCGCCACCGTTTGGTGTGTGGTTAAGCTTTGAACCGTCAATACCAATTCTCTCGCAAAGACCCTTTGCAAGAACGGCTTCTGTTTCAATATCAATAAGTTGATATTTAAGTGATGAGCTTCCTGCGTTAATAACAAGTATTTTCATAATAATTTCCTTTCTGTTTAAAACAAAATATTTATATTATTGAGCTTGAACACAAGTAATTGCAACAACACCAACAATATCGTCTGCCGAGCAACCTCTTGATAAGTCGTTGATAGGCATTGCTATACCTTGAGTTATAGGACCATAGGCTTCTGCCTTTGCAAGTCTTTGAACAAGCTTATAGCCGATATTTCCTGCATCAAGGTCAGGGAATACAAGAACATTAGCTTTTCCTGCAACGGGACTTCCAGGGGCTTTAGACTCGCCAAGAGCAGGAACAATAGCCGCATCGAGCTGAAGCTCGCCGTCTACCTTGAGTGTGGGGTTATTTTCCTTGCAGATGCGGGTAGCCTCGACAACTTTAGTTACATCGTCGTGCTTTGCACTTCCCATTGTTGAGTGAGAGAGCATAGCAACCATTGCTTCCTTTTGAACAAGAAGCTCAAATGACTCTGCCGAACAAGCTGCGATAGCTGCAAGCTTTTCGGGGTCGGGATTTTGCTCAAGTCCGCTATCTGCGAAGATAAATGTACCGTCTGCACCATATTCACAGTCGGGAACGACCATAACGAAGAACGCCGATACAAGCTTAACGCCGGGTTTTGTTTTGATAATCTGCAAGCTCGGACGGAGTGTGTTTGCAGTAGAGTGACACGCACCTGATACAACACCGTCTGCGTCGCCTGCTTTTACCATAAGGCAAGCATAGTACATATAATCGTTTAGTATGGTCTGTTTTGCTTCGTCATATGTAACACCCTTTGCCTTTCTAAGCTCAACAAAGAGGTTGATATATTCCTCGGTCTTTTCGTATTCAAATGGATTGATTATGGTAGCACCTGACACATCAAAGCCCTTACTGTTTTCGGCAACCTCTTCAGGCGTACCTATTATAATAATATTCGCAATACCTTCCTTTAAGACTTTTTCTGCTGCCTCAAAGGTCCTTTTGTCCATTGATTCAGGAAGAACAATGGTCTTTTTATCAGATTTTGCTCTTGCCTTAATTTCGTCTAAAAACTTACTCATTTTTCAAGCCTCCGTATAGGTTCTAAAATAATTTTTACACATATAGTCATTATACACCTTTTTTTTATGTAAAACAAGAGAATTTTTTAAAAAAGTTACATTTTTTGAAAAAATATTCCATATATTAAAAAAATAAAGAAAAAAGCGACAAAAGTCGCTTTTAGTTTCCGCATTCTATGCTTATCTCATTGAAGGTTTTAATATAGTCGTCGATTGTTTTGCTCATTTTCTCCTCACCTGAGACATCAATAATTGCCTTTCCCTCGTGCATCATAATCGTACGGGTGGCATAATCGGTAGCATAGCGTAAATTATGAGTCACCATGAGGGTTGTAATTTGCTTTGAGGTAACAATCTCGTCAGTAAGCATCATAACTGTGTCGGCAGATTTTGGGTCGAGAGCCGCCGTGTGCTCGTCAAGAAGAAGAAGGTCAGGTGCGGTAAGAGTTGCCATAATAAGAGCAAGAGCCTGCCTTTGCCCGCCTGATAATGCTCCTGTGCAAGTATTAAGTCTGTTTTCAAGACCCATACCGAGAACCTCAAGCTGGGATTTATAAAAATCCTTACGCTTTGTATTAAGACCGCGGGTAAGGTTAAAGGACTTACCCTTATTGTCGGCAATGGACATATTTTCAAGTATTGTCATTGTAGGACAGGTTCCCGCGGCGGGGTTTTGGAATACCCTTGCAATTCGTTTTGCACGGACAAAATTTTTCTTTTTGGTAATATCCTCGCCGTCTAACAGTATGCTCCCGCCGTCTATTTCCATATCGCCTGATATAATGTTTAGCATCGATGTCTTTCCCGAACCGTTACTGCCTATGACTGATACAAATTCGCCCTTGGCTATTTCGATATTAAAATCCGTAAAGAGGACCTTTTCGTCTATTGTTCCTGCATTAAAGACTTTGTTAATATTACAGAGCTTTAGCATTATAGTGGACCTCCTTCTTGGTTTTCTTTGATATCCTGTCATTTATAAGCATTGTAACAACAAAAAGAATTGTTATTATCAGGTTTGTGTTAGAGGAGGCAATACCGCTGCTGATTGCAAGAGTTATGCATGCCTTGTAAATAATCATACCAAAGAGAACACCGCTTGTAAGCTTCATAAATGAAATCTTTTTGAAAACGGTAGTACCGATAATTACTGCCGCAAGGCCCATAACCAGTGTTCCCGTACCCGAGGTAATGTCAAACTGCATTGAGCGTTGGCACATTAAAGAACCCGAAACAGCAACGAGACCGTTTGCGATTGATAGACCGAGAATTTTTACTTTTCCTGGGTTCTGGGCAAGTGTTACCACGAGACCGCTGTTGTCACCGACGCTTCGTAAAAGAAATCCTGATTTTGTTGACAAGAACCAGTCGAGTACAAATTTTACAACAAGTGCAATTATAAATACCAGTATCAAATATTTATAGCTTTGAATAAATACAGGCGTTGCCTCGGGAAGAGTAAATATAGTTTTTCTTCCCATAAGAAAGGAGTTGGGTGCACCGACGATTCCGTAGTTTACAGAGTAAAGTGCAGTCATGGTCAGAATACCCGAGAGCAGGTCTTTGATTTTAAGCTTAATATGTAAAAATCCTGTAAGAGCCCCTGCAAGCGTTCCTGCAAAAAATGAAATAATCAAACAGAGCCAGGGGTTTACATCCCTGACCAGAAGTGCCGCGGTGACCGCAGCACCGAGCGGAAAAGTTCCGTCAACAGAGAGGTCGGGAAAGTCAAGAATTTTATAGCTTATATATATTCCAAGAGCCATTATGCCGTAAATAAAGCCTTGTTCAAGTATTCCTGTTATTATTCCAATCATTTATATCTGTCCTTTCGACACAAAAAGCTATTTTACAGTTGCAGTTGAGGTTATGCTGTCGGGAATTGTAATGCCGAGAGCAGACGCAACGCCCTGATTTATGCTAACAGAGCTTTCTGTAATTGTTTCATAAGGAAGTGTAGAAATATCTGTACCGCTAAGAACCTTTGCTGCCATCTCGCCTGCTTTAACGCCCAGTGCAAAATAATCAATACCTGCGGCTGCAATACAACCGTTTGCAACCTGCTCTTCTTCAGAACCAAATACAGGGATTTTAAGAGCGTTTGCCTTATCAAGAATAACTGCCATAGCAGAAACAACGGTGTTATCAGTCATATTTGAGATACAATCAACCTTGTTCAATATTATATCTGTTGCTTGAGGAATGTCACTTTTCTTTGAAATTCCGCCTTCGATAATCTCAAATCCATATTGCGGAGCGAGGGTTTTGTATACCTCAAGAGTGCTTACAGAGTTCGCCTCGCCTGTAGAATAAAGAATACCGATTTTTTTAGCATCAGGTAAAATTTCACGGATTAGCTTAAGCTGTGCCCCAACGGGGAGCTTGTCACTTACACCGCTTATTCCCTCAAAAGCTTCTGTTTCTGATTTTGCAAGGCTTGCCGCAACGGGGTCTGATACAGCATTGAATACAACGGGAATGTTCTTCTCAAAGCAAGCAGCGTAGAGAGCCTGTGCAGACGGGGTTGCAATTCCGCATACAAGGTCGGTGTTTGAATTTGCAAAGCTTTGTGCAATCTGTGTGTTCTTTGCCATATCGTCCTGTGCACTTACAAAGTTAATTTCAATATTTTCGCCTTCAACATAGCCCGCTTTTGCCAGGCCATCTATAAATCCGTTTCGGCAGTTGTCAAGAGACGGATGGTCAGAAATCTGTGTTATACCTATTTTGTAAATTTTTTCTCCGCCCTCGGTCGCTGTGTTACAGCCCGTAAGCATTGCAAGTGCTAAAATCACCGTAACTGCCAATGTAAATACCTTTGTTTTGCTTGTTCTCATCTCTAAAATCTCTCCTCTTCTAAAATATAAATAAAAAACCTTTCGGTCAAACGAGACCAAAAGGCAACAAAGGGCATACGCCCCCCCAACAAAGAATATTTGCTCATCTAATCTCGTCTAATCTTCTATCATTATATCATCAAGCAAATCAAATGTCAACAGATGTATTAAAAAAATGGCAAAATAAGTTCTGCGATAAGCACAACAGAGCAACATGAGATTGCAACCTTAAATAAATTTGCCCCAAGCCACGCCGATATAATTCCCGTCAAGAGAGCCAGAATTCCTGATATTGGCGATTGTGTAGCGTGAACTATGGCGGGAAAGGTCATAACCGATAAGGTGACATAGGGAACATAATACAGAAACGAGCGAATAAATTTATTCTTTATTCTTTTTCTGATAAGCGTAAGGGGAAGAACACGGATTGCGTAGGTTACCCCTGCCATTATGAGTATGTATATATATGTGTTTTGTCTCATTTTGTATCCTCACAATCCTCGGCGTGCGGGAAGAGTATTGCCGCGACCGATGATATTACAACAGTCAGTATAATAATACGGGTTCCGTCTGATAAGTCCGAAATAATGGGTAGTACCGATGCAAGATAGCTCAATACAAAGCACACACAAACGACCGCAGCAATTACTTTGCTTTTTTTTGCGGACGGAATAACAACTGCAAGAAACATTCCGTAAAGTGCGACACTCAATGAACTTACTGCTCTCAAGGGTAAAAGATTTCCTGCAAATGCACCGAGAGCGGTTCCTATTGCCCAACAAGGCGAGGCAACTGCAAATGCCCCGTACGCAAAATACGGATTTATATAACCGGGTCTGGCAATGGTTATGCCGAAGATTTCGTCGGTTATGGTATAGCCGACCATCAAACGATGATAAAGAGGCATTTGGGGGTCCATTCGTTGGCTCATAGCACAGCTCATAAGCAGATACCGTGCATTTGCCACAAATGTTATAAGTGCAATCTCGATGTATGCAGCGTGCATCGCAATAGAGGTAAAGCCAGCATATTCCCCTGCTGAGGCGTTGCAGAGAAAACTGGCAATAAGGCTTTGCAAGGCAGAAAGCCCCGCGTTTTGTGCGGCAATTCCGAGCGAAAATGAAACCGCGAGATAACCGAGACCTATCGGTATACCGCCCTTCATTCCACGCAGAAAAACACTCCTCTTATTTTCTATGTAATAGTTATTCTTCTTGTTTATCAAAAATATCACCTTTAATTTTTTGCTTGCTACGGATTATACTACAAAACCTTCTGTTAGTCAAATATATAAGCAGTGATATTTTTTATTGTAATGGTTAAAAATATTATATACTACTTATTATTGAAATTATTATTGAGGTGACGGGTGTGGATTGTAAAAAGCTTGCGGACACAATTTTGGAAGATGTTGGCGGGGCAGACAACATAATCTCTTTTACGCACTGCTCTACAAGAATAAGATTTAAGCTAAAAAATGAAGCGTTGGTTGATAACGGGCATTTGAGAGATGTCCGTGGTGTGTTGGGGGTTCTGACAAGCGGAGGTCAGTATCAGGTTGTGCTTGGAAGCCGTGTCCCAAATGTCTACAAAAATTTAGAAGAGATTGCCTTTTCCGATACCGAAGAAACCGAAGAGGAAGATGAAAAGCAGTCTCTTTTAGTGTCAGGATTTAAAAATATATGGGAAATTATACTTCCGCTTTTACCTGTATTGATTGGAATAGTTTTGCTTGAGGTTTTGCAGGTTTTTATTATAATGCAAGGAATTATTGAAGAAGGTTCATATATTCACAAGGTAATTTCAACGATTACGGATACAGTTGTATATATACTGCCCTTTCTTGTGGCATACAGCGTTGCAAGAAAATTAAAAATAAATGTTTTTGTCGCACTTGTTATTACAGGACTTATAACAAGACCCGAGCTATCTGCTCTGATTATCCCTGGATATACAGAAAACAGAGAGCTTTATAACATTGCATATACAATAATTGCTTCGTTTGCAATATCTGTGCTTGCGTTTATCACCCCGAGAGAAAATAAAAAACGAGAAGAGAATGTCATCGTCAATAATTCCGATATATCTATTGACAAAGAGCAAAAAGTATAGTATAATGCAATTAGTCCAACCGCTGGACTAATTGCATTATTGTGTGGTAAAGATAAATGAAAGATGTAAGGAAAATCAGTCAGCAAGTCATAAAAAATAACAACAAGAATATGTTGCTCAAGCTTATTCATGACAGCAAGTGTATATCAAGGGCGAAACTCAGGCGTATGACGGGGCTTGCACCGACAACTGTTTCGACGCTTGTAGACGAGCTTCTCTGCGATGGTCTTGTCAGAGAAACCGGTATGCTTGAAACGGGGAACATCGGCAGACGGGCGGTTTCGATTGAAATCGACCCAAAGGGCAGATATTTTGCAGGTGTCGAGATAGAGAGCGAGCGGCTTGCGGTTGGTATTTATGACCTGCGTTTTAATGAGGTTTTACATAGCGAGGCGGACAGCGGTTCGTATGAAGAAGCACTTTGTTTTATACTTTCTACCCTGAAGCTTGCTGAGGAAAAGCTCAAATCTGAAATATATTCGGTTACAGTCGGTGTATCGGGTATTGTGGATATGAAGAATAATAAAATTCTTCTCTCAACCGTTATGGATATTTCAGATGAGAACTTTGCAAAGGATATAATGGCACACTTCCCTAATACCAGGGTTATACTGGTTAATGCGTCGGGACTTATTGCTTATGCCGAAAAGGAAAGACGCGGGGCGAGAGACCTTGTTTCGGTCGATATCGGTAAGGGTGTTGGTTCGGGTATTATAATTGACGGCAGGATATACACAGGTGCAGGCGGTACGGCAGGCGAGTTCGGACATATTAGCGTTGACAAGAACGGCGAGCTTTGCAAATGCGGGAACAGAGGCTGTACGGAGCTTTATACCAACACGGATGTGATAAGAAAAAGGGCAGGTTTGCTTCTCGGCGGGGGTAAGCCGTCACTTGTGAGAGTTAAAGAAGAGGCGGAACGAGGCAACAAGGAAATTATTGCTCTGATTGAGGAAATTGCCGAAACACTTTCTGTTGCACTTGTAGGGCTTGTTAATATGATGGCACCCGAGAGCGTTGTTATCAGCGGAAAAATTAAAGAGCTTGGTGACGAGTTCCTGATTCCGCTTAAAAGGGCAGTGGGCGAGCGTTGTTCAATGAGACAGACCGAGATTGAGTATTCCTCTGTATGCGGAAACGCAGTTACGCTCGGCGGGGCACAGTATTCTTTTGAAAAAATGATAAAAAATATATAAAATTTATAAAGAAGGGTGAAAAAGATGAGTAAAGAAAAAGAAGTAGTAATGAATGGTGCGGGCATTGCGGAAATCGGTTTCCCGATGTGGCCCCAGTTCCAGAGCGAGACTATCGAAAAGGCTATGGAGCCTTTAAAGAACGGTAAGGTTAGCTACTGGACAGGTACAGTTGGTATGGAGTTTGAAGAGAAGTTTGCAAAATGGGTGGGTGCAAAGATGGCAGTATCTTGCACAAATGGTACAGCTGCACTTCATATTGCTCTGGCGAGTCTTGGCATAGGCCCCGGCGATGAAGTAATTGTTCCTTCATATTCATTTATTGCATCTTCGTTCTCTGTTGTTCAGGCAGGTGCAATACCTGTATTTGCAGATGTTACCGACGACCACACAATCGACCCTGATTGTATTGAAGGCTTAATCACAGACAGAACAAAGGCTATTATTGTTGTTCACCTTTATGGTACAGTTTGTGATATGGGTAAGGTTTTGGAGATAGCTAAAAAGCATAACCTCAAGGTTATCGAGGACTGTGCACAGTGCTTTGGCGGCGAATATAACGGCATAAAAGCAGGTGTTATCGGTGATATGGGTTGTTTCTCATTCTGCCAGAGCAAGCACTTTACAACAGGCGGCGAAGGCGGTATGGTTGTAACAAACGACGAGGATGCAGGTTGGGAGGCTCGTTCTTTCAGAGACCACGGTTATGATGTAAAGGCAAGAATGAATATGCTTGCACTTGAGGAAAAACTTCCTTACATACACAACAGAGTAGGTTTCAACTTCAGA
This sequence comes from Clostridia bacterium, assembly GCA_045576835.1. Lineage (GTDB taxonomy): Bacteria > Bacillota > Clostridia > Monoglobales > Monoglobaceae > UMGS1820. The sequence continues at coordinate 19,993 of JAZNHF010000010.1, read as the reverse complement.
ATGACCGAGATGCAGTCAGCAATCGGTATTGCTGAGCTTGCCAGATTTGACAGCTGGAACCTTGCAAGAAGAATCGAGTACGCAAAGATGTACGACGAGGCGTTTGCAGGAATGAAGGGTATCAAGAAGCTTCCTCTTAACACAGAAGAGAGAAAGAACAGCTATTGGTGGTACCCCATCTTGATAGATGTAAACGCTCTTGACTGTGAAGCAGACACAATTCTTAAAGAGCTTGGTGCTCTTAAAATTCCTTGCTACGGAATTCAATGGCCTGAAGCGTACGAGGAAAAGGCTTATAAGGAACTCAATGGCTTTGGCTCAACACAGTTCCCCTTCAAGTCTGCAGAGTATACAAATCCTGAATCGGTAAAATATGATAAGGTTGTATGCCCCCACGCAAAGGGTCTTCGTGCACAGACAGTTTGCTTGTTCTTACATCCTACATGGGAGAAAGAGCACATTAACAGATGTATCGATGGCCTTAAGACTGCAATCGAGAAGCATCTTAAATAATTTTTGCTCTAAGCAAGAGGTCAAACTGACCTCTTGTTTTTTTGACCTTTTCTGTGTTGACAAAGATTATTAAATGTTGTAAGATTGAAGCATAAAAAATAAAAGAAAAAGGAGACGGTATTATGCTAAAGAAGAGGTTGTTATGTATGCTTTTGGCGGTACTGTCCTTTGTTTTGCTTACACAGTCGGTTTGTGCCTTTAGCTTCTGGGGTTTATTTGGGAATAAAGACAATATAGCCCTCGAGAGTGTCGAGGCGGAAGGGCTTAAAATGTATCTGCCGACATATATGACAGAGCCAATCGGCGGTTATACTGCAAAAACTCTTGTTGCAAATGGCGGAGAGCGTAGCTCGGCAGAGCTTTTATATGATAAGGATATTGAAACGCGGCCAAGCTTTGAAAAGAGCACAGAGGTTATACTTGATATGGGTATGCCGATTTTTCTTTCGCATATAAGATATTATGCGGATAAGCTTGATTACAAAGAGGATAATAATTGTCTTGGTACGAGATTTTTTGCCTCAAAGGACAATCGAAATTATGTTGAGCTTGCTGTAATTGAGGTAGAGCCTGCACCGGAGAATAATTGGTATACAATAAACTTCAGCGGGTTTGGCGAATACAGATATTTTAAGGCAGTACTGCCTGAACGCTCGAACATCTGCGAGATAGAATGGCATCGTGCAGACGGAGTTTCGGTGACAAAGAGGTCGGGCGGTAAATATGATATAAAATTCAACCTTATTGCGTTTGATGCAGAGCGGGATACCGATGCAAGAGTTTTACTTTCGGCATACAACGAAAAGGGTAAGCTTAAAAATATTTCTTCAATGAGCTATACCATTGGAAGGGATGAGACGAAAAGCATTGAATTAGAGCTGAAAGGCATTGAAACAGAGGTTGGTGACAACTATCGCGTGGTTGCGTTTGACGAGGGTGGTCTTATGGCTATTCCAAGTCCGCTTAATTATAAAATCAATGACGCATCGAATGAATTATCACTTTCGAGTGTATTTACAGACAATATGCTTGTTCAGGCGGACAAGCCTTTTGTGGTATGGGGTACGGCATTGAGAGGACAAAAGGTAGAAATAACTCTTAAAAATGACCTTGGCGGTGGAATCACCGTATCTGCCCTTGCAGATGCGAACGGAAAATGGGAGGCAAAGCTTGGAAGCTTTACCTCGGGCGGAAGCTATACCCTGACTGCCGGGGCGGGAGAAAAAACAATTCAATGCAAAAATATAACCTTTGGTGATGTCTGGCTTTGTGCAGGACAATCAAATATGGATTACTATATGAGTGCAGGCGATGATACGGAAAAGGAATTAAAAAATCCCGACGCGGTTACAAACAATGATATAAGAGTTTATAATCTTTTCAACAAGGGGATTTACGGCTCGCCGAGTGTTGTTGATAACCCGCCGATGAATGGCGGAATATGGGAAACAATGAGTGTTGAGTCTGCAACCTACTGCTCTGCAATCGGCTATTATTTTTCGAGAAGTATATATCATACAACAAACGAACCCGTTGGTATTATAAGCGTTGCAGTAGGTGATACCGAGATTAACAGATGGGCACCAAACGGCGATAGATATGGTAGCTTTACATCGACTGACGGGGATATGTATAACAACAGAATACATCCGTTTGAGAGGCTCCAAATCAAGGGTATATTATTTTATCAGGGTGAGGCAGACCAATACAGAACCCATATGTCGGCTGAGGAATACAGCGATGCTCTCTCGGGTCTTGTTGACAGATACCGTGAGATTTGGGGTGCTGATTTGCCATTTTACTGGACACAGCTTACAAGATATAAGATAGACGAGAGCCTTGTAAGAGAGGGACAGCGTATTGCCCTTTCAAAGGTTAGAGAAAAGAAAAACACGGGAATGGTTGTATTAAACGACATTTTCGGCAATTATAGGGGTAAGGCGGGAAGTTGTCGAAACGACATACATCCCTGGGATAAAAAAACAGTTGCGGAGAGGTTTGCAAGATTTGCAAAGCGGGATTGCTATGGCCAGACGATTTCGGTCAGCGGACCTGTATATAAGTCATCAACACGGGTGGATGATACTCTTGTGCTTAACTTTGAATGTGACGGTGAGCTTCGCATAATGCCGAAAGAGAGATATGCGGACAAGCAAACAGATAAGCTTATCAAAAAGCAAAAGTTAGATACAACCGTGCCGAGAGAGTTTGAGGTTGCGGGCGAGGATATGGTATACTATCCTGCAGATGCAAGGATAGACGGATGCACTGTTATATTAAAGAGTGAGGATTGCAAACAACCCATTTATGCAAGATATGCGTGGGGAGCTTATCCCGAGATGCCAAACCTGACAGATGATACGGGACTGCCGACTGCCACCTTTGATACTGCCAATGATTAAAATTACGGTTTTGTGACGATTGGATTGTTTTTCTGTGACAAATTCCCTGCCCCGTTGACACCAAATTGGCTTTGAGTTATACTAAAAAATAATAAGGATTTGTATGTCCTGAAAAGGAGTGGTATAATGCGTTGTTACTTTTGCGGGAATTTAGAGAGTAAGGTTGTTGACTCACGCTCGACAGAGGATGGCACTGCGATTAGACGCAGAAGAGAATGCTTAAAGTGCGGAAAAAGGTTTACAACCTACGAAAAGATAGAGAGTGTTCCTATTGTTGTAATAAAAAAGGACTCGTCAAGACAGCCGTATGACAGAGAAAAGCTTCAAAGAGGTATTATGAATGCCTGTGCAAGCAGACCCGTCTCGGTGGATATGGTTGATAAAATTCTTGATGATATCGAGGCTGCAATTCATAACTCTCTGGTAAGAGAAATCTCAAGCGTAAAAATCGGTGAAATGGTAATGGAAAAGCTTATCGAGATTGACGAGGTTTCCTATGTTCGTTTTGCGTCTGTTTACAAGAAGTTCAAGGATATTGAGACCTTCCAGAAGGAGCTTGAAAAGCTTTCAAAGAATTCGTAAAATTAAGGTATAGATTTTTCTAAAATGCCTTGACAAGTATATTATATTATGGTATACTTTGCAGGTAAACTTTAATAGGTAATCGGCTAAAGAGTGAGGAAGTCCCTCGCTCTTTTGATTTTATGTGAGGTGATATTATGGCGTATTCAAAAACAGAAGCAAAGGTAATAGAGCTTACCGAGCCTATCGCAAAAGAGGGCGGAAGCTTTGTGTATGATGTCGAATTTGTAAAAGAGGGCGGTCTTTATTATCTTCGTATTTATGTTGACAGGGAGGGCGGAATTGACCTTGACGAGTGCGAGAGAATAAGCCGTGCAGTAAGTGATAAGCTTGATGAGGCAGACCCGATTTCGCAGAATTATTATCTTGAGGTCTCATCGCCCGGTATTGAGAGAAAGCTTAAAACAAAAGAGCATTTTGATATGTATATCGGCGAAAAGATAGATATTGGATTATATAAGGCAATAGATGGCAGTAAATTGTTTGAGGCGACCTTGCTTGGATTTGAGGATGGAGCTTTAAAGCTGGAGAAAAACGGCGAGAAGATTGAAATTCCGCTGAAAGAGACAACCTCTGTAAGGTTGCATTTTGATTTTTAAATTGTATAAAATTAAACTTAAACATATGATAGAAAGGATTGAGTTGTAAAAATGAGTTCGGAGTTTTTTGAATCACTTGAAATGATTGAGGAGGAAAAAGGCATAAGCCGAGATGTCGTTCTTGATGCACTTGAAAGTGCGTTGATTTCGGCTTACAAAAAGCATTTTGGTGCAGTACAGGATATTGGCGTTGTATTTGATGAAGAGTCTGGTGCAATCAAGATTATTGCCCGCAAGACGGTCGTTGACGAGGTTGAGGACAGAGAAACCCAGATTTTGGTTGATGAAGCAAAGAGAATTGATGCTAAATATGCTCTTGGTGACATTGTCGAGATGGAGGTTACTCCTGCATCATTTGGAAGAATTGCGGCACAGACTGCCCGTCAGGTTGTTCTGCAGAGAATACACGAGGCAGAGCGTGAAAAGATGATAAACGAATATTCAGACAGAGAGAATGACATTGCAACGGGTATAGTTCGCAGAATAGAGAAGAGAAATGTTATGCTCGAAATTGAAAATACCGAGTCTGTACTTATGGCAAATGAGCAGGTGAGAGCTGATAACTACAAGGTTGGTGAACGCTATAAGGTATTTGTTGTAGAGGTTGCCGATTCTGTAAAGGGTGTGCATCTTGTTGTTTCGCGTTCGCATCCCGGCTTGGTGAGAAGACTTTTTGAGCTTGAGGTTCCTGAAATCAGTAAAGGAATTATTGAGGTTAAGGCTCTCTCGAGAGAGGCAGGCTCAAGAAGTAAAATTGCGGTTTATTCTTCAAACGAAAATGTCGACCCTGTAGGCACTTGTATCGGACCCAAGGGTATGAGAGTACAAGAGGTTATTCGCGAGCTTCGCGGGGAGAAAATCGACATTATAAAATACAGTGACAATCCTGCAGAGTATGTTGCAAACGCACTCAGCCCTGCCGAGGTTCTCTCGATTGATGTTGATGAGGATAAGAAAATGTGCAGTGTTGTTGTTCCCGAGGACCAGTTGTCTCTTGCAATCGGTAAAGAGGGACAGAATGTCCGTCTTGCGGCAAGACTTACGGGATGGAAGATTGATATTACTGCAAAACCTGTAAATACTAAAAGAACAGATGATGCAGACGGAGATGAGGAATAATGAAGCCTCAAAGGATGTGCAGTGTTTGCAGAGAGCGTTTTGACAAGGATGAGCTTTTACGAATTGTGAAAAATCAGAATGGTGAAGTTTGTATTGACAAAGAGCAACGGCTTCAAGGCCGGGGAATGTATATATGCAAAAGCGACAAGTGTTTAGCTGTTGCAGAAAAAAGACGGGTAATTGAAAGGGCGTTTTCGGTCTCTGCACAAAGAGAAGTATATGAGACACTTTTAAATATGGGTGAGTGATAATATGGATAATGTATTATCCCGTAAATTCTTTGGGATGCTGTCTCTTGCGATGAAGGCAGGAGCGTTGTCGGTCGGAGAGGGCAAGGCACAGGATACGGTAAGAGACGGAGGTGCAACCCTTATAATATTGTCGGCGGATGCATCCGAGAATACAACAAAAAGGTTTTCAGATATGGGGGCTTTCCGCGATGTTGCCGTGATACAGACGGCAGACAGAGAGGCTCTTGGCAGAGCAATCGGCCGTGAAAGTGCGGTTGTTATAGCAGTAAAGGACGGCGGCTTTTCAAAGAGCATTAAAGAGCTTTTTGAGGCTATGTCACAATAGGAAGGAATGGTATATATGGAAAAAATCAGAGCGTATGAGCTTTCTAAAGCATTTGGTTTTCCGAGCAAGGAAATTGTAAAGGTGCTTCACGATTATAATGTTTCTCAAAAAAATCATATGAGTGCTTTATCTGAATATGAGCTTGATGTTATTTTTGAATACTATACTCAAAAAAATCAAGTAAGTGATTTTTCTATCTTTGAAGAAAAAGCCGAAAAGGTGGAAGAAAAGGTAGAAAAGCTTGAAGAGAATAAGGTTGAGGAGCAGGAAGAGGAGAAGCCTCAAATTGAGGTTACCCGTAAAGTCAGAACGGTTGATACCCGTGTAAATACGGTTGACCTTGAGCGTATTGACGACGAAAAGATAGAAGAGCTTATTCCCGATAATGTAAAACAGGGCGGAAGCAAAAAGGAAAAAATCAACCAGAAGAAAAAGAATAAACAGCTTGGTACAAAACAAAAGCCGTCACCTGAGGATATGCTTGTCCGCAAGGAAAAGAAGGAAAAGCAGGAAAAGGTTCATGTTCTAATTCCTGATGAGATTACGGTTGGCGAGCTTGCAGAGCGAATGAAAAAACCTGCAACCGAGCTTATAAAGAAGCTTATGCTTCTCGGGATAATGGCATCTGTCAACGAGAGTATTGATTTTGATACGGCTTCGCTTATAGTAGAAGAGCTTGGCGGTACTTTTGAAAAAGAGATAATTCTCACAGAAGAGGATAAACTATTCAATGATGTCGAGGACGCACCTGAAATGCTCAAGCCCCGGTCACCCGTTGTTGTTGTAATGGGACATGTTGACCATGGTAAGACCTCGCTTCTTGACTCAATCAGAAACACCAATGTAACAGAGGGTGAGTTCGGCGGAATTACTCAACATATCGGTGCTCACAGAGTAAGGGTCGGCGACAAGAAGATAACATTTCTTGATACACCGGGACACGAGGCGTGTACAGCGATGCGTGCCCGCGGTGCTATGGTTACCGATATTGCGATTTTGGTTGTTGCAGCAGATGATGGTATTATGCCACAGACAATAGAGGCGATAAACCACGCCAAGGCGGCAGAGCTTTCTATTATTGTTGCAATTAACAAGATTGATAAAGAGGCTGCAAATCCCGACAGAGTTAAGCAGGAGCTTACCGAACACGGTCTTGTTCCGGAGGAATGGGGCGGAGACACCATCTGTGTTGAGGTTTCGGCAAAGCAGAATATAAATATTGACGGACTTCTTGATATGGTGCTGTTGGTTGCTGAAATGCGTGAGCTTAAAGCAAACCCTGACAGACTTGCAAAGGGTACTGTTATCGAGTCGAAGCTCGACAAGGGAAGAGGACCTGTTGCAACCGTTCTTGTTCAGAACGGTACGCTTAAGGTTGGCGATATTGTTGTTGCAGGTACAGCGGTCGGACATGTTCGTGCCATGAATGATGACAAGGGCAGAATTGTTAAAAAGGCTGGACCGTCTATCCCTGTTGAGATACTCGGGCTTTCTGAAGTTCCCGAGGGCGGTGATACCTTCTATGCAGTAAGTGACGAGCGTAAAGCCCGTGAGGTTGTTGAGGCAAGAAAGTTCAAAGAAAAACAGGATAAGCTTAAATCTGCAAATGCAATTTCGCTTGATAATTTGTTTGAGCATATTGAAGCCGGAAAGATGAAAGACCTTAACATCATTGTTAAAGCAGATGTTCAGGGTAGTGTTGAGGCGGTTACTCAATCTCTTGTTCGTATTTCAAACGATGAGGTAAGGGTAAATGTTATACATGGTGCCGTTGGTGCAGTTACAGAGTCGGATGTTATGCTTGCCAGTGCATCTAACGCAATCATTGTCGGATTTAATGTCCGCCCGACACCAGGTGCGGTTGTTTCTGCAGAAAATTCAGAGGTTGATGTCAGATTATACAGAGTAATATACGATGCAATCGAGGATATAGAAAAGGCTCTCAAGGGTATGCTTGAGCCTACATTCCGTGAGGCAATTATAGGTCATGTTGAAATTAGAACTACATTCAGAGTTTCAGGTGTCGGAACTATCGGCGGTGCATATGTAACCGATGGTAAGATACTCAGAAGCAGTCTTGTTCGTGTTGTCCGCGACGGTATAGTTGTCCACGAGGGTGAGCTTGGTTCGCTTAAGAGATTTAAAGATGATGTTAAGGAGGTTGCGTCAGGCTACGAATGCGGAATCAGTATTGATAAATACAATGACATCAAGGAGGGCGATGTCATTGAAGCGTATGTTATGGAACAGGTAGAGGTTTAAAACCGAAAGGAGATATATGGCAAATTACAGTAGAACTGATAGAATATCAGAAGAGGTAAAGAGAGAACTCAGTGCAATTATCAGAGAACTTAAAGACCCGAGACTTCCCGTGATGGTTACTGTTGTTGCTGTAAATGTTACAAAGGATTTGAAGTTTGCCAAGGCGTATATCAGCGTTATGGGAAGCAAAGAGGTAAAACGGGGTGCACTTGATGCCATAAAGGGTGCGGGTGGTTTTATCCGTCGGGAAATCGGTCGGAGACTTAATTTAAGAAACACACCCGAGTTTACCTTTGTTGAGGATAACTCTATTGAATACGGGGCACACATCAACGAAATTATCAAGGAGCTTTAACAAAGAGGGTAAGCTTATGTTTAAAAAGATAATTGAAAAACTGAATAATGCCAAGTCTGTCGGGATTTTTACTCATATAAATCCCGACGGCGACGCTATGGGAAGTGCATATTCTCTCAAGCTTGTGCTTGAGAGGATGGGCGCCCGTGCAGATGTTTTTTACAGCGGCGAGGCAGAACCCGTTTTGCTTGAGCTTGTTCATTCTGCAGAAGATGTGCCAAGTAAATCAGGAAACTACGACCTGCTCGTAGCTCTTGATTGTGCAGCGTCTGAGCGTCTCGGTAAATGGGAGGAGTATTTTCTTGCTCATAAAAACACCGTGGCTATTGACCATCATATAACCCACATAAGCTTTGCAGAAGAAGAGGTTGTGTGTGATATTTCTTCAACCTGTGAGCTTATGCGCAGGCTCTATGGTGATATGGGGGCAGAGGTATCGGTCGAGGCATTTGAAAATTTGTATATTGGTATGGCAACCGATACGGGAAACTTTAAGTTCTCGTCAGTGACGGGGGATACGCACAGAACGGTGGCAGAGCTGATTGACGGAGGTGTTGACTTTGCAACCATTTCAAAGAAGCTTTTTGATACCGTTTCAAAGGAATATCTTGCCCTTAAAACCAAAGCGGCTGAAGGGATAAAATATTATCTCGGTGACAGAGTTGCGGTTTTAAGGTTGAGCAAGGAGGACTTTGAAAACAGCGGAATAAGCGAAGCGGGTGCATCGTCGCTGGTTACGCTTCCCGTTTCGATTGAGGGTGTTGAGGTCGGTGTATATATAAGACCCCGAACGAGCGAGGGTTACAAGGTAAGTCTGCGTTCCGTAAAATATGTTGATGTATCTGCTATTGCGACAGTCTTTGGCGGCGGCGGACATATTCACGCTGCGGCGTATTCAATCGATGAAGACACTGCTGAAGAGAGCATAGAGATGCTTATTTCAGAGATAGAAAAGAGATTATAAACTATATTAAACTTGGTGAAGATATGAACGGTGTAATAAATGTACTCAAACCCCTTGGAATGACCTCTCATGATGTCGTGTATAAATTACGACGGATACTTTCCGAGAAAAAGATAGGTCATACGGGTACGCTTGACCCTGATGCAAGCGGGGTTTTGCCGATGTGTATCGGCAGGGCGACAAAAGTTGCGGATATGCTCACCTCACAGGATAAACAGTATATAGCCGAGATTACCTTTGGCTGTGCGACTGATACTCTTGATGCGTCGGGGGTTGTAACCGAGGTGTCGGATAAAATCCTGAACGAGAAAGAGATATATTCTACAATAGAGGAGTTTGTAGGTGATATAGAACAAATTCCGCCTATGTATTCCGCTATAAAGGTCGACGGAAAAAAGCTGTATGAGCTTGCCCGTGACGGTATCGAAATCGAAAGGCAACCAAGGCGTGTTCGGATTGAAAAAATAGAGATATTAAATCTTGACCTTAAGAAAAACAAGGCTGTTATAAAGGTTGATTGCTCGAAGGGAACATATATAAGAACGCTCTGTGATGATATAGGCAGACGGCTTGGTTCGTTTGCACATATGTCGGCCCTCGAGAGGACTCGCTCGGGAAGATTTGGTATAGAAGAGGCGTATACGCTTGAACAGATTGAGGCTATGTACCAATTAGGCGATTTGACCTTTTTTACCCCCGTTGATATGGTGTTTGAGGAATATCCGAGACTTGTCCTCTCTGCCAGACGGGCAAGTATGATGTGCAACGGAGTCAGGTTGTCTGTTCAGGGAATTACCGAGGGTGAGCTTTATCGTGTGTATGATGAGGGAGGAAGATTCCTCACAATTTCCCAGGCCGAGAATGGTACTCTTAAAATATTGAAAACTTTTTATCAGTCAATATAGAGGTGAGGTGACAGCGGTGCAGATATACATAGATGACGGGAACAAAGAGACTGAAATAATTTCAGAACTGAAGCTTGATGCAACCGCGGTTGCTCTTGGACAGTTTGATGCACTTCATATAGGACATACCGAGATTATCCGAAAAGTTATAAAATATGCGAGAGAAAACGGTCTTTGCTCAATGGTGTATATGTTTGCAAACGACCCGAGAGAGGTTGTTCTCGGGGGAAATGCCCGATATATAAATACGCTCGAAAAAAGGTTTGAAATTTTAGAAGAGCTTGGCGTTGACATTGTTGTAGCACGAAGATTTGATAAAGATTTTATGGATATCTCGTATGAGGATTTTGTCGAAAAGTATATCGTGGATATGTTCAGGGCGAAGCTTGTGGCAGTCGGATATAACTATCGATTTGGAAAAGATGGCAGAGGGACTGCGGAAAATCTGAAGACAAAATGTTCACAATTTGGGATAGAGGTTTGTGCGATTTCCGAGGTCAGACTGATGGATGAGCAGGTTTCAAGCACAAGAATTCGCGAAAAAATATCAAATGGCGAGATAGAGCTTGCAAACGATATGATGGGCAGAGCCTACTCGATTTCGGGAATTATAAAAAAAGGAAACAATATAGGAAGAAGCATTGGCTTCCCGACAGCAAATATGGATTTGCCAAGCGACCGTGTTATTCCTAAATTCGGTGTGTATGAGACCTGTGCCATACTTGAGGGAAAGAGGTATCCTGCAATATCAAATGTGGGCGGTAAACCGACGGTTGATGATACGGTATGCATCGAGACGAATATAATAGGGGAATTTGATGACCTTTATGGAAAAGAGTTAGAAGTTGAGTTTTATAGATTTATGCGTGACATAAAAAAGTTCGGCAATCTTGACGAGCTTTCTGTTCAGTTGGAAAAGGATAAGAATAAACTTATATATAAAGAGGAGTGGTAAAAATGAATTTTAAAAGAATTACGGCATTGATGTTGGTATTGCTGATGTGCGTGACACTTTTCTCTGCCTGCGGCGAAAAGAATTCAGTAGTAGAAAATAGTGATTCAGATACTGATATTACGGCTCTTGCAGAGGTAAACGGTATTGAGGTTACAGAGGATATTTACAGATATTTTTTATATCAGGCATCAATAGCCGAGGCGTATAGTCAAAACCCCGCTTTTGCAGGTGATTTTTCTGCAGTTGATTGGTCGGCAAAGACCGAGAGCGGAAAAACTCTTGAGGAAGCTGTAAGCGACAGAGCGATTAACGATGCAATAGAGTATACATTGCTTGCATCCCTCGCTATAGACCGAGGTCTTGAGGCAACTGCAGAGGATATGGGTCAGATTGACACCACTATCGAGCAAGTCAAGACAGAGAGAGGCGAGGAAATGCTCTTAAAGACCTTTAAAACGATGGGCGTTTCATCAGTAGAGGGTTATAGAGAGTTATCAAAGATTATGATTGCATACTCGAACATTGAGGCGGATTTCAATCAGGATAAATCCAAATATATTGAAGACGAAAAGCAGCTGCAGAGCTTTATGGACAGCGAAAGGGTAAGTGCACAGCATATTCTGATTACAAACGACAGTGAAACACACGCAAACCCCGAAGAGGTTATAAAGGATGTGCTGAAAAGGGCAAAAGGCGGAGAGGATTTTAATGCTCTTATGGAGGAGTTTAACGAGGACCCTGGTGAGCCTCCCGTTGGATATAGCTTTGGCAGAGGTGAAATGGTGCCCGAATTTGAGAATGCAGCTTTTGCACTTGGGTATGGCGAAATCAGCGATGTAGTTGCAAGCGATTACGGTTATCATATCATAAAGAGAGTTGTAGGTCTTTGTGAATATAAAAACTATTTAGAGGAAAATGCAGATATTGTTGTAAACAGCTCCTTGCTAAACTCAATTTCTGTAAAAGACACAATGACTGAAATATATAATATTACAAAAGAACTGAACGAAATGAGCGGAGGAGAAATCAATGGCTAATACAAAAGTAAAGGTAGAAATGGAGAATGGCGGTGAGTTCATAATTGAGCTTATGCCCGAGTTTGCACCCGAAACAGTTGCAAACTTTGAGGGGCTTGTAAAGGAAGGCTTTTATAATGGTGTTATTTTCCACAGAGTTATAGATGACTTTATGGCTCAAGGCGGTGACCCGACAGGAACAGGAATGGGCGGAAGCGGAAAGAATATCAAGGGCGAGTTTGCTCAAAACGGATTTTCACAGAATACTCTGTCACACACGAGAGGCGTTGTTTCTATGGCACGCTCTATGAATCCCAATTCTGCAAGCAGTCAGTTCTTTATCTGTTACGGTGACTGTACCTTTCTTGATGGTCAGTATGCGGGCTTTGGAAAGGTTGTAGAGGGAATGGAAACGGTAGATGACTTTTTAAAGACCGAACGCAGAGGCCCCGAGGGCGGAACTCCTGTTGAAGAAATCAAAATTAAGAAGATGTCAATAATATAGTTTAAAGCGGTAGGATTTCCTACCGCTTTAAATTTCATTTTTTTCGTACATAATTATTCCAAGTATTGCACTGCTTACTGTTTCGGTTCTGAGTATCCTCGGACCAAGCCCCACAAGAGATACCCCCTTGTTTTTGGCAAGCTCCGCTTCTTTATCTGAAAAACCTCCCTCGGGACCGATTATAACACTTATCTCTTCACAGTTTTTTGCGGATAATACTGATTTTAAGTCAGAAGATGAAGAGGCAAGCATTTCATAGGGCATAATTGCAAGCCCTTTGCTTGTCATTTCGTCGATTGCTTGTGAAAATGAAATAGGCAAAGCTACCTCGGGCAAAATTCCACGGCCGCATTGCTTGGCGGCTTCGACTGAAATTTTGTTCCAACGCTTGATTTTTTCGAGCTGTTTTTTTTCGTTCTCAAGCTTTGCAATACATCTGTCCATCATAACGGGAACAAGCTTGTAAACGCCAAGCTCGACCGATTTTTGTATTATAGATTCCATTTTATCGGATTTCGGAATACCCTGATAAATTGTTACCCTTGTTTTTGGCTCTTGCCTTGATTCTTCTGCGGATATTATATGTGCAACGCAGCTACTTTGGTCTATTGAGACAAGCTCTGCAGTGTATTCCATTCCTGTGCCGTCAAAGATGAGGATTTTATCTTCGGGCTTCATACGAAGAACCCTTGTTATATGAGCCGCGTCTTCATATATGATGGCAGTAGTATCAGTAATATTTTGTGGCTCTGTGAAAAATCTTCTCAAACAAATCACCCTTTTTATCGTGCAGTAATAGCAGCCCAATCGTCGTCTGATTTTATGTTAATAATCTCAAGTCCTTGCTCTGTGAGTGCAGCTTTAACCTCTTCAAGACGCTCGAGAATAATTCCCGAGCAGATAAAGACAGAGTCATCTGTCATAAAACCGCGTACAAAAGGTGCAATAGCTATAATTACATCGGCTACAATATTTGCTATAACAAGCTTGTGCTTGCCAAGCTTTAATCGCAGTTCTGAGTCTGTTGTAATATCGCCCGTATATGTAGCGTACCTATCCTTTGACAGACTGTTGAGAGCTAAATTAGAATAGGCAACCTCTGTTGCGTTAGGGTCAATATCAACCGCAACGGCGGAGGATGCACCGAGTAAAAGAGCGGTAATTGACAATATACCTGAACCGCAGCCAAGGTCGAGTATTGTGTCGCCCGGGGTAATATATTTTTCTATCTCTTCAAGACAAAACCTTGTACTCGGATGAGAACCTGTTCCAAAGCTCATACCGGGGTTGACTGTAAATACTACTCGGTTATCAGTGTCTTTTGGCTCTTCCCAGGCGGGACAAATAAGTATTTTTTTGCCGACAGGAATCGGGTGAAAGTATTGCTTCCAGATTTCTGACCAATCTTCGTCTTTCACATTATCGGTAGATATTTCAAGCGTGCCGTAAATTCCGTCTGCGTCAAGGTCTTTAAGTGCGTCCATTGATGCCTTGACCGCATTTAGCTGTTCAAGCCCCGATGTCCCGCAGATAAGATAGAATGTAATTTGGGTATCTGCATCTTTAAGTCTCTCAAGCTCTTCATCGACATAATCCCAATACTTGCGATTATTTTCAAGAAATTCCATAAAATCGTCTTTGTCTGAAATTTCTATGCCGTTAATACCAAGCTCTAAAAGTCTGCCGCTTACGGGATCAATGCCATCTGCGGTAGTTGATATAGTTGTTTTAATCCATTCCATATTACACCTCAAAAATCGTGGTTATCAGTTGTTGAACAAATCCTTCATTTTATCAAAAAAGGATTTTCTTTGCTTGTACTTTGATGGGTCGACATTTTCGTCAAACTGACGAAGAATATCCTTTTGGTTTTCCGAAAGGCCCTTTGGAATTTCTACCTTAATTGTGACATACTGGTCGCCGCGTTGAGTAGAGTGAAGTCTGGTTACTCCCTTGCCCTTGAGACGGAAAACAGTTCCGCTTTGTGTCCCTTCGGGAATATTGTATGAAACCTTGCCGTCAATAGTGGGCACCTGCACCTCTGCACCGAGCGTAGCCTGAACAAAGGAAATGGGATAGTCGCAAAGTATATCATAGCCTTGTCTGACAAAGAGCTTGTGATTGCGAACTCTTATATTCAAAAGAAGGTCCCCCGACGGTCCGCCGTTTGCACCGACATCGCCCTCGCCGCGAACGGACATTTGTTGTCCGTTGTCTATTCCTGCAGGGATTTTAACAACTACTTTTTTGCTTTTGCGAATATTTCCGCTTCCCCCGCAAGCAGTACAAGGATTTTTTATAATTTTACCCTTGCCGCCGCATGCGTCACAGGTTCGCACACTCTGAAAACTGCCAAGAGGTGTTCTTTGCACGGTTTTAACCTGACCTGTGCCGTGACAGGTTGGGCAGGTAGTCGGTATGCTTCCCTCTGCGGCACCTGTGCCGTGACATTTATCACATTTTTCAAGATGGTTTATCGAAATTTCGCGTTCCGTTCCAAAGCACGCCTCTTCAAAGGACAAGTCTATATTGTAGCCAAGATCCCTACCTCGCTTTGGTGCGTTAGGGTTCTGGCGTTGACCGCCAAAACCGCCGCCGAAAAAGCTGCTGAATATATCACCCATATCGAAACCGCCAAAGTCACCGTAACCGCCATAGCCACCGCCTGCAGTCTGGTCAAATGCTGCATGACCGAATTGGTCGTATCTCTGTTTCTTGTCGGCATCGC
Source organism: Clostridia bacterium (assembly GCA_045576835.1). Lineage (GTDB taxonomy): Bacteria > Bacillota > Clostridia > Monoglobales > Monoglobaceae > UMGS1820. Next base: position 4,512 of record JAZNHF010000010.1, on the reverse strand, counting down.
TTAAAACTTCGTATGCCTCTGTTGCTTCCTTGAACTTTGCCTCTGCACCTTCTTTATCGTCAGGGTTGAGGTCAGGGTGATATTGTTTTGCAAGCGTTCTGTACGCTTTTTTTATTTCGTCGGCACTTGCACCCTTGCCTACGCCAAGGACCTCGTAATAATCTCTTTTATCTGCCATTCTTTTAGCCCCTTAAATATAGGCATAAGGAAAATCCTTATGCCTATTTAATTTATTATTTGTTGTCGTCAACCTCTGTATATTCTGCGTCAACAACATTGTCGTTTGCCGATTGTGAAGCACTGTCTGTGCCTTGTGCACCCGCCGTTTGTTGTGCCTGCTGTGCTTGAGCGTAGAGCTTTTCGGAAATTGCATAGAAAGCCTTTTGTACGCTTTCGGTTTGTGCTTTAACAGCCTCTGTGTCAAAGCTTGCAGAAGCGAGAAGCTCTTTAAGCTTATTAACCTCTGTTTCGATTGAAGCCTTTTCGTCAGCAGAAATCTTGTCACCAAGCTCGGTGAGTGTCTTTTCGGTCTGGTATACAAGACTGTCTGCATTGTTACGGACATCAACCTCTTCTTTTTTCTTTTTGTCCTCTGCGGCAAACTTCTCTGCCTCTTTAACAGCCTTGTCAATATCTTCGTCAGAGAGGTTTGTGCTTGAAGTAATAGTAATATTCTGTTCTGAACCTGTGCCCAAATCCTTGGCAGAAACATTAACAATACCATTTGCATCTATATCAAAAGTAACCTCTATTTGAGGAACACCTCTCGGTGCGGGAGGAATGTTAGAGAGACTAAATCTTCCAAGTGTCTTGTTATAGGCCGCCATTTCACGCTCACCCTGGAGAACATGAACCTCAACACTTGTCTGGTTATCAGCCGCGGTTGAGAAAATCTGACTCTTCTTTGTGGGAATGGTTGTGTTACGCTCTATAAGCTTTGTAAACACACCGCCCATCGTCTCGATGCCGAGTGAGAGAGGAGTAACATCAAGAAGTACCAAATCCTCAACATCGCCAGAGAGAACGCCTGCCTGAATAGATGCACCGATTGCAACACATTCGTCAGGGTTAATTCCCTTGTGGGGTTCCTGACCGATGAGCTTCTGAACGGCTTCCTGAACAGCGGGAATTCTCGAAGAACCGCCAACAAGTAAAACCTTGTCAATCTCGCCGGCTGAGAGACCTGCATCACGAAGAGCATTTCTTGTAGGCTCCATTGTCTTTTCAACGAGGTCAGATGTAAGAGAGTCAAATTGTGCTCTTGTAAGGGTGATATCAAGATGCTTTGGACCGCTTGCGTCTGCAGTTATAAACGGAAGATTTATGTTGGTTGACATAACGCCTGACAACTCAATCTTTGCTTTTTCTGCAGCTTCTTTAAGTCTTTGAAGAGCCATCTTGTCGTTGCGAAGGTCAATGCCGTTTTCCTTTTTGAACTCATCTGCAAGGTAGTTCATAACCTTGTCGTCAAAGTCGTCACCGCCGAGACAGTTGTTACCGCTTGTTGCAAGAACCTCAAATACGCCGTCGCCTATTTCGAGGATTGATACATCGAATGTACCGCCGCCGAGGTCGTATACCATAATCTTCTGGTCGGTGTCCTTGTCAAGACCGTAAGCAAGTGCAGCCGCAGTAGGCTCGTTTATAATTCTCAAAACCTCAAGGCCTGCAATCTTGCCGGCATCCTTTGTAGCCTGTCTTTGTGCATCTGAAAAGTAAGCAGGAACAGTAATTACCGCCTGCGAAATTGTTTCGCCGAGGTAGCTCTCTGCATCGGATTTCAGCTTTTGCAAAATCATCGCAGAAACCTCTTGAGGCGAATAGCTCTTGTCGTCTATTGCAACCTTTTTGTCTGTACCCATATCTCTCTTTATAGAAGAGATGGTTCGGTCGGGGTTTGTTATCGCCTGACGCTTTGCAACTTGACCTACAAGTCTCTCGCCTGTCTTTGTGAAAGCCACAACTGATGGTGTGGTTCTCGCACCCTCAGGGTTTGTAATAACGGTAGGCTCGCCACCCTCCATTACAGCAACACATGAGTTTGTTGTTCCTAAATCAATACCTATAATTTTTCCCATAATATATCATATCCTTTCTTTGATTTACAAAATTTAATTACTTACCTTTACCATAGAATGTCTTACAACTTTATCCTTATAAATATATCCCTTCTGGAATTCCTCTATAACAGTATTTTCAGGCTCGTCACTTTCGCAGGTCATAACTGCATTGTGCTTTTCGGGGTCAAATTCAACTCCGACCGCTTCAATCGGTACAACACCGATTGATGAAAGAGCATCGTCAAACTGCTTTTTGATCATTTTGACACCGTCTAAAACACCGCCTTCTGAAGCTGTTGCCTCTGCGGCAGTAACGGCACGCTCTAAATTATCAAGAACGGGAAGAAGAGGAGAGATTGTCTCGCAAACTGCCATTTTATAAAAGTCGTCCTTTTCTCTTGCGGTACGCTTTTTGTAGTTGTCAAACTCTGCCGCAGTACGCATAAGCTTGTCAGAAAGTCCTGCAATTTTTTCGTTTGCAAGCTCAAGCTCGCTTTTTTGTGGTTCAGGCTCGGCCTCGTTTGAAACCTCTGTTTTTTCTTCTTCGATAAACTCTTCTTTAATTTCCTCTTGTTTGGTTTTCTTTTTTTCTGCCATTGCGTGTATCTCCTTAAAAATTAGTTGTCATCATTTGAATCAAGCATCTGAAATCTCTCTCCAAGCATAACCTCAAGTTGTTTTGCAAAGAAATCAACGCCTGTAACAATCTTTGAATAATCCATACGCATCGGTCCGACTACGCCGATAATTCCAGTCATATTGTTGCCGACATTGTAGGTTGACAAGACAACAGAATTATCTTTAAGCTCTTCAACAGGATTTTCGTCACCAATAAATACGGCAACCTCTCCGTTTTTCACAGAGGGCAAAGCCTTAACCATTTTTTCAAGCGACTCTTTGTTGTCAAAAAAGCCAAGTATCTCGCGTATTCTCTCGATATTATTGTATTCGGGAAAACGAAGAATATTGGTAGAACCCTCCATATAAACCTCACGCTTGTCAATTTCAGAAATTGCCTCATGAACAAGCTCTAAAACAGAGGTAAGTATCTCAATATTAACCCCAACGGCATTTTGCACCTCAATAATATTGCCAAGGTTAATATTAGATGAGGTAAGTCCTGTGAGATTTGCATTGAGTACATCATTGAGCTTTGCAATAACCTCGTCGGAAATTCTCTCTCTCAAGCGTAAAAGCTTATTTTTTATAAGCCCCGAGTTATCGGACACAATGACCATAATAGTTTTTTCGTCAATGCCGACAAGCTTTATACTTTTTATAACGCCCGTCTCGATAGACGGCAGTATGCCAAATGTAGGAAGAGCGGTTACCCTTGAAAATGCTGCCGAAACATCCTTTACAATTTTATCAAGCTCTCTCATCTTGTTCAGAGTTGCAAGGCGAAGCTCTTCAATCTCTGTTGCAGTCATAAGATACCTCTCCATAAGAGAGTCAACATAGAAGCGAAAACCAAGACCTGACGGAACTCTGCCCGCAGAGGTGTGCGGTTGTGTGAGATAGCCAAGCTCTTCAAGGTCACCCATCTCGTTACGGATTGTTGCAGCACTCAAATTAAGGCTTGTATTCTTCGCAATACTGCGTGAGCCGACCGGTTCGGCATTTCTTATATAGCCTTCAACTATCGCACGAAGAATAAGCTTTTTTCTTTCATCTAATGCCAAATTTAATCAACTCCTTATTTGTTGTTAGCACTCACTTGTGTAGAGTGCTAAAACTGATATTGATAGGATATCACGAGTGCTAATATTTGTCAAGTGTTTTTTAATAAAAAAAAGAGCGGATATCCGCTCTTTTTGTAAGGGTTCAGGTTTTATTCCTCTGCTTCTGCAGGTTCTGCATATTCGGTTGTGATTTTTACATCCTCGGTTTTTTCAGCTTTAGGTTTAAAAAGCTCTGCAACCTTGTCTATTGCAACGGGTGCAAAATCGAGAAGTCTGTCATAAATAGTGTTTTGTGGTGTAACAGAAATCATTCTTATTTTTCCGTTTCCTACGACCAAAAATGCCTCGGGAGTAAGTGAAATTCCGCCACCCGTACCTCCGCCAAAGAGGTTTTTGGGTGAGCCGTCTGATTTTGTTTTAAACTTTTCAAACTCGCTTCCGCCAACACCGAAACCGATTGCAACCTTCGAGATAGGAATAATAACAGAGCCGTCGGGTGAGGTTATTGCGTCTCCTACGATTGTGTTGACATCAATCATTTCTTTCAGTCCTTGAAGAGCGGTATACATTATACCTTCGATAGGATGCTTATCTGCCATTTTTTACACTTCCTTTTTTAAATGTTTTAAGATTATTTTCGACGTTTTTTACGTCCTGTAGGCTCTGATGAAGAGATGATTTCCTTGCACTTATCTTCTGTAAGCGTTGTAGGATCGGTTCCCTTAGGAATCTTATAGTTTCCGCTGGCATGCTTGATGTACGGACCATAG
>JAZNHF010000009.1:0-51487 GCA_045576835.1 Clostridia bacterium | reverse complement strand
TGTAAAAGGAAAAAAAAAAAATCGGGGGTTAAAACCCCCCTAACTTTTTATTCTGTTTTTATATAATCATGCGGGTTGACATACTCTTCATTTACGCTCATCTCAAAGTGTATGTGCGGAGGCTCTGAAACCTCTGCCACCGCAGTACTTCCCGCTTTGCCGATAATTGCTCCCTGCATAACATTGTCTCCCACTGCTACAAGGTCTATGTCTGCAAGATTTGAGTATATGGTCCGCACGCCGCCGCTGTGAAGGACTATAACGGTTTTTCCCATCATTCCGTTATCTGTCACTGCCTCAACCGTACCGTTTCCCGCGGCATAGACATCTAATCCCTCCTCTGCCGAAAAGTCGATTCCGTTATGGGTTCTCCAATCCTGCATTGTCTCCGAATAAACAAGCTCTTCACCTGAATAATCCTTGGTGACCGCACCCGAGACGGGGGCAACAAAGTTCTCACTCTGACCCGCTTCTGTCGGGATTGCCTCCTCTGTCGGCACAGACGGCGAAACGGTCGGAACCGCCTCTTCGTTATAAACCTTGGTAAGACCTACATCCATCGGCTCCTGCTCTGCCGACACAGAGCTTGCAGCCTCGTTTACTGCCTCTTCCCAGGCTTTTGCATCAAAGCCGCTGCTGCTCTCCCTGGTGTTGGTCGGCACGAGCATCCTCAAGGTTACTGCCACTAAAATTACCGCTACCCCTGCAATCGCCATTACAATAAGATTTTTCGGTTCAAATGCCGGGTTTTTCTTTTTCTTTTTTTCACTCACACATATCACCTCAAAGATATTATGGGTGATTTGGAAAATTTTATACCAAAAATATAAGGGCGATTTTTCAATCGCCCCTCTCAGACCGATGACAAACTCGTTCTACCACAAGCAGGTATTAAAAATAAACATTATATGGCTTAGTGATTTTGATGCACTGATGTTAAAACGGCTGGGCTCCCATCGAGGAAGCACCCGCCGTTACTTGTTTTTTGCAAAATCGTTCTCTGCCGTACCTTTGTACGCCAACGAAAACGATTTTACAAAATATAACTTCGTTTCTCATCGTCTGCTCAACTTAATGACTTTGTCATTAAGTTGATAAGGGCGATTTTTCAATCGCCCTTCTGCCTCATTTTCTATTTTACAATCTTCATTTCTTTTATTACAATAGGTGTCTCTGGCATTCCAGCACTGTCACGCTTTACCTCAAGGAATTTTTCAACTGTTTCCATTCCCTCTGTAACTCTTCCAAATGCCGCATACTGACCGTCAAGCGAGGTCACATCATCATAGCAGATAAAGAACTGGCTCGTCGCTGAATCCATATCACCGCCACGCCTTGCCATTGACACAACGCCCTTTGTATGCGAGAGGGTGTTTTGGTCAAAGCCATTCGCAGAAAACTCACCCTTGATGCTTTTAGCACTTCCTCCCGTACCGTCACCGCTGGGGTCACCGCCCTGGGCGACAAAATCGTCTATAACCCGATGGAAGGTAAGTCCGTTATAAAAGCCATCTTCAACAAGCGAGAGAAAATTCTGACAGGTTTGAGGGGCATACTGCGGGGCAGTTTCTATCACAAAGGTGTCACCATTTTCCATTGTAACGAGTACCGACTGCGGAGTTTCGGGGTATCCGCCCTGACCTCCCTCTCCGCTACAACCGCACAAAAGCACGCATAAGCACAAAACAAATACCATTCCAGTCATAATCTTTTTAGTTGTTTTAAACATATAATATCTACCCCTTCTTTTTTGTATATTACATTTTTATGCACAAAACGGACACAATAGCATTACTGTCCGCATTTTCCTCTGCCTTGCAAAGGGTTTTGTTCTTTTTGATAATTCTATACCCAAACCGCCCCTTATGTCAAGAACAAAAATCCCCGATTTTTCGTCAAAAACAATTATAAACAAAGTGTAAATCTTGAGCTTTACATCTTGCAATTTTTGGAATAATATGCTATACTTATAAATTGAATTTATAAGCTTATTTTCAATTTGTTAAAATATTTTTAGGAGGCTAACAAGTGAAACGATATTTAAGAAGTGTAGGCTTTTACATTTTATTATTTGCAATTATTGTTGCAATTTTCAGCCTTACCTCCGCACCGCAGGAGGTTGAAAAACATATATATTCAGACCTCGTGCTGAAAATTCAGCAAGGTGAGGTTACTGAATTATCGGTAGTCGACGACATAGCAGTTGCAGTTTTAAAAGACGGCACCGTGCTTGAGGTAGAGGTTCCGGGCTACTGGGTTCTCCGTGAGGACGCAGGCTCTGCTCTGCAAAATCAGATAAGCGAAGGCAAGCTCAAGATTGATACGCCTCTGCCTTACAGTCCGCCCTGGTGGCTCACCTTCCTGCCTACCATAGGGTTGTTGATAATCTTTATGGTATTTTGGTTCGGTTTTATGCGTCAGGCAGGCAACGGCGGCGGTGGCCGCGGTATGATGAATTTTGGCAAGAGCAAAGCCAAAATAAGCACAGACGGCAAAACAAGCAAGACCTTTGACGATGTTGCAGGTGCTGATGAAGAAAAGGAAGAGCTTAAAGAAATCGTTGATTTTCTCAAATCACCTGACAGGTTCAGAAAGCTCGGTGCCCGTATTCCGAAGGGTGTATTGCTTGTAGGCCCTCCGGGAACGGGTAAGACCCTGCTTGCAAAATCCGTTGCGGGCGAGGCGGGCGTACCCTTCTTCTCAATCTCGGGCTCTGACTTTGTTGAAATGTTCGTCGGGGTCGGGGCTTCGCGTGTGCGTGACCTTTTTGAAACTGCAAAGAAAAGTGCTCCTTGCATTATCTTTATAGACGAGATTGACGCTGTGGGAAGACACAGAGGGGCAGGTCTCGGCGGCGGTCACGATGAGCGTGAGCAAACACTTAATCAGCTTTTGGTTGAAATGGACGGCTTTGGTGTCAACGAAGGTGTTATTATAATTGCCGCAACCAACAGACCCGATATATTGGACCCCGCACTTTTGCGTCCGGGTCGTTTCGACAGGCAGGTTGTGGTCGACGCACCCGATGTTATCGGCAGAGAGGCAATTATGAAGGTTCATTCAAAGGATAAACCCCTTGCAGATGATGTTGACCTTTCGGTTCTTGCAAAAACCACTATTGGTTTTTCGGGTGCAGATATAGAGAACCTTATGAACGAGGCTGCAATTCTGGCAGCTCGTCAGGATAAGACAGAAATCACAATGGCTCACCTTGAAGAGTCTATTATGAAGGTTGTTGCAGGCCCTGAAAAGAAATCCCGCAAGGTAACAGAGCGTGAGAAAAAGCTTACCGCTTTCCACGAGGCGGGTCATGCGGTTGTATCAAAAATGCTGCCAACCCAGGACAGGGTGCATCAGGTCTCCATTATTCCGAGAGGCAGAGCGGGCGGATATACCATGTCGCTCCCCAAAGAGGACACCTTCTTCAATTCTAAAACAGAAATGCTCGAGGAAATTGTTTCTCTCCTCGGCGGAAGAGTTGCCGAACAGCTTATGCTCGACGACATAAGCACGGGGGCATCAAACGATATAGAGCGTGCGACAAACATTGCAAAAGCTATGGTTACAAAGTACGGTATGAGCGAAAAGCTCGGTGCAAGAACCTTTGGCGACCAGAACAACGAGGTGTTTATCGGTCTTGATTACGGTCATACCGTTGACTATAGCCAGGATACCGCAGCAAAAATTGACGAAGAAATAAAGGCGATTATCGACGACTGCTATAAGCGTTGCACCGATATTCTGACCGAGAATAAAGATAAGCTTACAACGGTTGCAGAGCTGCTCCTTGAGAAAGAAAAAATTGAGGGCGACGAATTTGACAAGCTTTTTGAAGCAGATACAAAAGCAGAGAGCAACGAACAAGTCTGATATACAGCACCGCGTCTGCGGTGCTGCAGTTCACAAATGAAAGGATATAAATTTATGAGCGTTAACTCTAAATCTTTGACATTGAACTGTAACGCAAAAATCAACCTTGCCCTTGATGTTATATCAAAACGCCCCGACGGTTATCACAATATTGAGCTTATTTATACTGAAATTCCGCTATGCGATACCGCATCGGTTTCACTTCGCGGCGATGGCGAAATACATCTCTCGTGCAGCGACCCGACCATTCCCCATGGCCACGAGAGCCTTACATATCGTACGGCAGTTGCCTTTTTCAAGGCAATAAACTCAAGCCTCGGTGCAGACATCAGCCTCATCAACAGAATTCCGAACGAAGCAGGACTTGCAGGGGCGAGTGCAGATGCGGCAGGTGTGCTGAAGGCTCTTAATACGCTTACGGGTGCGAATTTATCGACCGAAGAGCTTATGCAAATCGGGGCAAAGCTTGGTGCCGACATTCCTTTTTGTATACTCGGCGGTTGTGCTCTCGGCGAGGGTATAGGCGAAATACTTACCCCTCTTCCTGCACCTCCTGAGCTGTTCTATGTCATCGTAAAACCTCCCGAATCAGTTTCTACGGCTTGGGTATTTCAGAACCTTGACATATCTGACAGAATTGAAACGCTTTGCGTACAAGCGGTTGCAGAGGGCATAAGGCGTGGCGATATGGAAATGATTGCGATAAACAGCGGAAATGTTTTAGAAACCGTAACCGCAAAAAAATTCCCTGTTATACACGAAATCAAAAAAATCCTGAAAGATAATGGTGCCGCACTCTCACTTATGAGCGGCAGCGGAACCTCGGTTTTTGGTGCCTTTGTGACTATGGAAGCGGCGGAGAATGCCGTGTCCTCGGTCAAGCATCTTGCAAAAGAAATATATCTGGTGTAAATACAAAACGGCGGGTGCCCATTACGGAAGCACCCGCCGTTATTTTTTAATATAAGATTACAGGATATGCACACCTTTTTCAGAACAAATTCTAATCGTTTCCTCGTCCCAGAGCGAGCTTTGGACCTCACCAATGTGTGCCTTGCCGAGAAGCAACATACACACCCTTGACTGACCTATTCCCCCGCCTATTGTAAGCGGAAGCTCACCCGATAGCAACGCCTTGTGGAACGGAAGCTCGCGTCGGTCGTTACAACCCGCTTTCTCAAGTTGATACGAGAGCGAATACTCATCAACACGAATTCCCATAGACGAAATTTCAAGTGCAGAGCCCAACACCTCATTCCAGACAAGAATGTCGCCGTTGAGCTTCCAATCATCATAGTCGGGAGCACGGCCATCGTGCTTTTTGCCCGATTTCAATACATCGCCGATTTGCATAATAAAAATTGTCTTATGCTCTTTTGCAAACAGATTTTCTCTCTCTTTTGCAGTTTTATCAGGATACATATCCTCAAGCTCCTGCGTTGTAACAAAGGTTACATTTCGGCAGATTTCAACATCAACCGCACTATACACACGCTTTACCTCATCAAGAGTGTCACAAAGAGCCCCCACGATGCTCTGGACTGTCTCTTTTAGATACCCGACATTTCTCTGCTCTCTCGTGATTACCTTGCACCAATCCCACTGGTCAACATAAACCGAGTGAATGTTGTCAAGCTCTTCATCGCGACGGATTGCGTTCATATCGGTATAGAGACCCTTTCCTACACGGAAATCGTATTTTTTAAGTGCCATTCTCTTCCATTTTGCAAGCGAATGAACCACCTGTGCCTCACACCCGACATCGGGAATATCAAACGCAACCGCCCTTTCAATTCCGTTCAAATCGTCATTGAGACCGCTGTCTGTGCTTACAAACAAGGGTGCGGTCACTCTTTTTAAATTTAACGCCTTTGTAAAGGCAGAAACAAAAGTCTTTCTGATAAGCTCAATAGCAGAATTTGTATCATATAACCCAAGCGACGACTTGTATCCCTCGGGAATGTAAGTGCGAGCCATAAACAAACCCCCAAATATAATTTATACACTATGTCAAAAGGCGTACACCTCTCGGTGGACGCCCAATATTGCTTTGATTATAATGTAATTTCCGTAAAATGTCAAGTGTTTTTTGCGATTTTAGAAAAATAGTTATAACACTATTCCGCTTTTTCTATTGTTCCGCAAGCAATTCTTACCCCTGTGTTTCCCGATGGCTCTGTCTTATAATCATCGGGAGATAAATGTATGACCACAGACTTGCCTATTGCCTCGCTCGGCTTGAACTTGTCGGTAAACACCAACATCTTTGCCCGTCCTCCGTTTGAAAACAAGGCGGGCAGGTCGCCCGTATGGTTTCCGTGCGGATTAGAATTTTTATTCCAATGTCCGCCCGCTTGAGAAAAATCATAACCTCCGCAAGCCTTCTCGTGGATGTGAAACCCGTGCGGACCTATTTGAGGCGTGTCCTCATCACCCTCTTTAAATTCAGGAAGATTTTTTATATCAACATCTATCCATGTCCCGTCACTCGCAGACTTGAACCCAACCACACCCATAATATCAGGATAATCACTGCCACCGTTTATGTATGCTACCGCATCATAGTTTGCCAACATAACTGTCTATAACCTTTCTGACCGCAAAATTTTTCCCGCCGATGCCACGGCCCTGCAAGGCGTTTTTATTCCATAGACAGTATATGCCGTATTTTAAAAATTGCCACTTATGATTATCTGTTATTACTTTTCTTCGTTCTTTGGAATTACTATCGTATACTCTATATATTCCTCACTCTCACGCTTTTTTGCCTTGGCTTCTATTCCTGACCTCTTCATCATATCAACCGCCTGCAGAATTGTGTTGGTAAATATCCGCAAATCCTTAAATACACGCATACCCTTCGGCTCGCAGATTGGTCTCTCAGGTCCCCTTAAAAGCTTTTCTACAAGTTCCTCTGTCTTTGCAACATTTAATCCTCTGTCAATTATTATCTTTAAAATCCGAAGCTGTTGTCTCTCCTCGGGAAGTTTCAAAAGTGCCCTTGCGTGTCGCTCTGTCAAGGAATTCCCGGTCAGAATTTCCCTCACCTTTGGCGATAGGCGAAGTATCCTTATCTTGTTTGCAATAGTCGATTGTCCCTTGCCAAGCTTGTCCGCGAGCTCCTCCTGGGTCAGTCCATGCTCGGTTATAAGGGTGCAGTACGCCTCTGCCTCTTCTATGTAGTTAAGGTTTTCTCTTTGAATATTCTCAACGAGTGCCAGAATAGCACTTTCTGTATCATTTACCTTCATTACGATTGCGGGAATGTAAGTCATACCGAGACTTTTGCAGGCAGTAAGCCGCCTTTCCCCTGCTATAAGCTCATAGTCAAACGGCCCCGTTTGTCTGACAGTTATAGGCTGCATAAGCCCGTATTCCATAATCGAAATTGCTAAATCCTGAAGTGCCGCCTTGTCAAAATCTCTGCGGGGTTGGTTTGGATTTGGGACTATGTTCTTTATCGGAACAGTTCTGACCTCACCGCATTTAGTAAAATTTTTACTCGTTGTATTTTCGTTATCAGGTTTGGTTCTCTCTATCTCTCTTACCGTGCCTACTCTTTTGTAATCTAACAGCATATTATTGCCCCCTTCTGTTTCAAAACCGATTTTCTTGTGTTTTTTGTTATATTATAACACAAGATTTGGTATAATTGCAAAATATTTCCATATGCAAATTATGACATATTTTAGTCTGTTATACATCAAAATAATATATTTCAAAGGTTTATGACATATTCTTCTTATTTTTGCGTGTATGTAACCTGAATAAAAAAATATTTTTTCTTGTAATCTTAAAAATTTAGGTGTATACTATTGATAAGACATCGAAGCACTCTCTTTAGGATACATAAAATGAAATATTTGAATACTTAAACGGGTGGTTTTAATGAACAAGAAAATAATTTGGAAATTAAATATAATTGACCTTTTAATAATTACATTGTTGCTCATCAGTCTTACTGCATTGGTTTACAGACTGACATGGGGCAGCGGCGGTGACGAACAGATTTTTGAGATTACCTATATCTGCGACGAGGCATCGATTGAGCTTCTGCGTGACATACGAAGCGGTGACGAATGCAGTGATTGGGACCTCGGTACAGAGCTTGGCAGGATTACGGGGGCTTCGTCAGAGGCTTTGCCCGATGCACCCGATAAGGGAAGGGCATATATCAAGACCTCTGTTGAGGGGGTTAAGTCCTCTCACGGCACAACAATAGGTGACTCGGTCTACCTCAAAGGGAAGAACCTTAATTTGATTGTTGGCGACTCTGTTTTTGAGGTTTATATATCAAATATAATTGCCGTAGAATAATCTACGGCAATTTTTTTATCCCTTTTTTAATTTTGTCGGCTCTGCGGGGGAATGTTTTCCCTGTAGCTCTTACCTTTTTTATCACAATAAGCTTTCTCGTTATGTCGCTCATCGGCAAATCCGCAGAAATAACCTTCTCTACCTCTCCGCCAAGGTTTCCTATCATCGTCCTTGAGTCTTCAAGCTCCTGCTCAGCATTTTCGGATTTAAGAGCCACAAACCTGCCCCCGACCTTAACAAACGGCAAGCAATACTCACACAAAACCGTCATATTTGCAACCGCCCGTGATACAACAATGTCAAAGCTCTCACGATAATCTTTATTGTGTCCAAGCTCTTCTGCTCTGCCGTGTATACATTGGGTATTTTTTAATTCAATACTCTGTACGACCTCGGTCAGAAAGCTTATTCTTTTGTTTAAAGAATCTATCAGGGTAAGTCGGCAATCAGGTTTCATAATCTTTATGGGTATCCCCGGGAAGCCCGCACCCGTTCCTACATCCGCAATACTTATTTCCCCGTCAAAGTCGATGTAAAAAATGGGCAGAATACTATCAAGGAAATGCTTGACCGCTATCCCATCAGGGTCGGTAACTGCCGTCAGGTTCATCTTTTCGTTCCAGAGGCAAAGCAGCTGTGAATATGTCATAAACTGCCCGAGCTGTTTTTCTGTTATGCTTCCCGACAGAGCCTCTATCCCGTCTTTGAATAATTTTTCGTTCATATACTCACCTTAATTTTATTGTAAACAAAAGCGTGTCATAAAGACACGCTTTTGTGTTATTCTTCTAATTCTTACGCCTGGGGTGCATCAACGGGGCAAACGCTTGCACAGCTACCGCAATCGATACATTCGTCAGCGTTGATAACATATTTGCCATCACCCTCTGAAATACAAGAAACAGGGCACTCGCCTGCACATGCACCGCACATAATGCAATCATCATTGATAATATAAGCCATCTAAATTCACCTCACCTTTCATAAATCAATATTATAATAATACAAAATTCGTTTTTTGTCAAGTTGTTTAGACATTATCCTGTAAAAAAAGCTCTTTTGTATAGGGCAAGGTCATAATCCAATCACAATATGTATGCCACTCGACAAGTTTGTGCCCTCGCCTTGCGAAATACATATTCAAAAGATTTTCGTAGTTCATCGTCACGGTTCGGGTCTGGTTATAACCCTCGGGCAAAAGTTGAATTATATCATACCAATCTGCCTTATCCTTGTTCTCAACAAATTTAACCCTGCTCTTTTCCAAAATCTCAATAATACCTTTAAGGGCTTCAAGCCCCGCATCTGTCAGGTGGTCATAACTGAAATCATCAATCTCAAACGGCTTGCTGTGTATCTTGTGCATTGTACTTGTAGAATTCGCAACCGTTGCGACCTTGTATGTGTCAAACTCCTTCCACCAATAAAGCGGTGCGGTTATGTCAACCGACACTAAAATCTGACGAATGAACTTTCTGTGGTCGCTCCCCGCCTTGCAGAGCTTTTTTGCCAGGCTCAAGTCGTTTTCGCCCAAAATATAGTTTCCGTTTTCATCGTATACACTGTCGCTTCTGTCCCAGCTGTTGAGGGGATTTCTTGCCCCGCGAAGTGCACCCTCTAAATTCATTACAACTGCTTTTTCTATTTTAATCACAGTATACCCCTCCGATTAAATATCAAGATTTACAACGGTAGACGAGTAATCTTCGATAAATTTACGCCTTGGCTCAACCTTGTCTCCCATAAGAATTGTAAAGGTTTCGTCTGCTTGTCTTGCGTCTTCAAGGTCAACGCGAAGCATAACTCTGGTTTCGGGATTCATCGTAGTTTCCCACAGCTGCTCGGGGTCCATCTCACCGAGACCCTTGTATCTCTGTATAGACGGTTGTCTGCCCTCTTCCATATTATCAAGAATTTCGCGAAGCTCTGCATCACTGTACGCATATTTATGAACCTTACCCCTCGTAATTCTGTAAAGCGGCGGTTGGGCAATATATACATGCCCTGCCTCGATAAGAGGTCTCATAAATCTGAAGAAGAAGGTTAGAAGAAGTGTTCTGATGTGTGCACCGTCTACATCGGCATCTGCCATAATTACAATCTTGCCGTAGCGAAGCTTCTCGAGGTCAAAATCCTCACCAAAGCCTGCACCGAGAGCAGTTATAACAGGCATAAGCTTGTCGTTGCCGTATACCTTGTCAACCCTTGCCTTTTCGACATTGAGCATCTTACCCCAAAGAGGAAGAATTGCCTGGAAGCGTCTGTCTCTGCCTTGCTTTGCAGAGCCGCCCGCAGAGTCTCCCTCTACAATATATATTTCGGTATAGGTGTTATCCTTGTCAGAGCAATCTGCAAGCTTACCAGGAAGCGACGCACTCTCAAGTGCACCCTTTCGTCTTGTATTTTCTCTTGCTCGCCTTGCCGCCTCTCTCGCTCTTGAAGCGGTAAGCGATTTATCAACAATAATCTTTGCAACCGCGGGATTTTCCTCGAAAAACTCACTCAATTTCTCGTTGACCATTTTTTCAACAATAGAGCGGATTTCGCTATTACCGAGCTTCGTTTTGGTCTGACCCTCAAATTGAGCCTCGGTAACCTTAACACTGATAATACAAGAGAGCCCCTCTCTTACATCCTCACCCTTAAGGTTGTCATCGTTATCCTTCAGGAATTTGTATTTTCTTGCATAATCATTTATAACCTTGGTAAGTGCCGCCTTAAAGCCGACCTCGTGAGTACCGCCCTCGGTTGTGTTGATGTTGTTGGCAAAGCTGATGATATTTTCAGTATATCCGTCGTTGTATTGAAGAGCAACCTCTGCCTCTGAACTTTCACGGACTGAGTTTACATATATTACATCGGGGTGAATTGCCTCTTTATTTCTGTTGATATATGTTACAAACTCGCGTATACCACCCTCGTAAATCATATCTGCTGTGCATCTGTCCTCGGAGACACCGTCACGCTCGTCACGAAGAATTATATGAACCCCCGCATTCAAAAATGCCTGTTCTCTTAATCTTAAAAGAAGTGTGTCAAAATCAAACACAAGCTCTTCAAAAATCTCTGCATCAGGTTTGAAATGAACCTTTGTCCCCGATTTATCGGTATCGCCAATCTGTTTAAGCTCGCCGCAGCTGACACCTCTTTCGTATTTCTGGTAATAAATATGCTCACCATTTGAAATCTCAACCTCAAGATACTCCGAAAGAGCATTAACAACCGACGCACCAACGCCGTGGAGTCCGCCTGACACCTTGTATCGGCCGCCGCCGAACTTTCCGCCTGCGTGCAGAATTGTAAATACAACCTCAACCGCAGGAATTCCCATCTTGGGATGAATTCCAATCGGTATACCACGCCCGTCGTCTGTTACCGTAATTGAATTATCTTTTTCTATAACTACGGTTATGTTTTTACAAAAGCCCGCCAACGCCTCGTCAATCGAGTTATCAACAATCTCGTAGACAAGGTGATGAAGCCCCCTTGCCGAGGTCGAGCCTATATACATACCCGGACGCTTTCTTACCGCCTCGAGGCCTTCCAATACTTGAATTTGATTTTCGTCATACTCATTTTCAACGGGTACACTTGTGATATGCTCCTCTGCCAATGTTATCATCTCCTGTTTTTATTGTTTATCTATATTTCTCGACCCTGCCTGCAATCGCCTTTGATGAAATGTTTGTTACATACACCACCGAACGGCCGTCTATTTCACAGACTATAAAGGTTTTAGGGATTTCCTCCGAAACATTTTCGACAAATCCCTCTTCCTCTACAACCTTTAAGAACTCTCTCGTATTTGCCGACATAGACGAGCTCTCTAAATCCATTATTGCAATTATGTTTGAGGTATTAACTACCGTATCCTTTCCAAGATGCAGGTACACCTTTATCACCCCTTATACAATTTCTGCCCTGCCGTCACAAACCTCTATTGTTTGCGAGGTATCGGGTACTGCAATTCCGTCTGTATCGGTGCAGGTTATCAATATCTGCATATTCTTTATACTGTCCAAAATATATTCACGGCGTCGCCTGTCAAGCTCGCTCATTATGTCATCAAGCAGCAAAACAGGAATCTCCCCCGTCTCTGCCTTTATAAGCTCGACCTCGGATAGCTTTTGTGCCATTACAATTGTTTTTTGTTGCCCCTGCGAGGCATAAAGCTTTGCCTCTTTACCGTTTATCAAAAAGGTTATATCCTCACGATGGGGGCCAACAATCGTCTCGCACATACGCCGCTCTCTCTCTCTCGACTCTGCAATCTTTTCTCTCAATCGCCGCTCTATATCGTCTGCACCAAGTCCGCTTACATCACCCACAGAGCAGTTATATTCCATCCTAAGCCTCTCGCCGCCGCCCGAAATATCAGTCTGCAGTTCTTGTGCTAAAGACTCAATGCGGTTTATATAAAGCGACCGATATAATATGATACCCGCCGAGATGCTTGCAAGCTTGTCGTCCATAATATCAAGCATTGTTATGTTGGGATGCTCCATCCTGAGCAGAGCATTTTTACTGTCTACAATCTGCCGAAGCTCGCCAAGGGCAGCAAGATACCCCGGTCTGATTTGACTGATTAAAATATCTAAATTCTGCCGTCTGATGCGAGGGCCTTCCTTGACAAGTCCGAGATACTCGGGCCCAAAATATACAACATTAAACCTCTGCACAAGCTCACTGTTACGCTTGATGGGAATTTCATTTATCGATATACGCTTGCGTTTGTCACGGAAGATTTCCGCCTCGACAATGTTCTCACGGACACTGTCTGCAAAGCTCATACTTATTTTCGCCCTATCCTCGCCGTGGCGGATAAGCTCTATATCCCGTCTCGCACGATTCGACTTGCCCATCGCAAAGAAGTAGACAGCCTCTAATATGTTGGTTTTGCCCTGGGCATTATCACCGACAATTATGTTTACACCGTCAATAAAATCAAGTAATTGCTTTTCATAATTTCGGAAATTCTCAAGCTCAAGGTGTATTGCCTTCATTTGTCCGCCACCCCCTTACTGCAGGATTTTTAGGCCATTCTTACTCAGCATGAAGTCTAAGCGGTAAAATGAGATACAGAAAATCGTTACCGCTTTGAGGCTCTATCACGAGCGGACTTGTCGGAGTGTTGAACTTGAGCTTGACACTCTCTGAATCTATAACCCTGATTGCCTCAAGCAGATATCTGTTATAAAATCCTATTTCAAGAGACTTGTCCATTACATCGACTGCAATGTTATCGTCAACATTTCCCGCCGAGGTCGAACAGGAAATGTTTATATTTCCATCGCCGATGTTAAAACGGACCGGGCTTTTTACAACATCATTCAGGATTATAAGCGATACCCTTTGTATCGATTCCTGAAGCTCATCTGTTCCGCATTCAAGCTCTATCGAGTAATCCTTGGGAATTACATTGTGATAGTTTATGTAGTTACCCTCTATAAGTCTTGTAACCATTTTGAAATTGTCAAACATAAATATCGCATTTCTCGCTGTTGCGTTAATTCTGATTTCCTCATCAGAATCAGCAATTATCCTCGCAAGCTCGGAAAGAGATTTTTCAGGTATAATTATCGACTTTTCTTCAAAATCATTTTCAAGCTCCGTCTTGCACATCGCCATTCTGTAACCGTCAAGAGCAACCATCGTAAGACCGCTCTTCTCTATTTCAAGCAGGCAACCCGTCAATATGGGATTGTTGTCGCTTGTTGCAACTGCAAATCCCGTCTTTGCAATCATATCCTTTAAAAGCTTTGACGGAAGGCTTATCGAGTATTCTGCATCAACAACAGGCAGGTCGGGGAATTCGTCTGCGGATATTCCCGCAATCTCAAATTTTGCACCGCCGCTTTTGATAAGGGTCTGGTTTTTCTCGTTGGTCTCAAGGCTAACCTTTCCCGGCGAGAGCGAGCGGATAATTCCGCTAAGCATTTTTGCATTTATGACAATCTCGCCAGGCTTTATAACCTCGGCATCAATTACCGACTCAATTCCGATTTCCATATCGTTGCCGATAAGCTTAAGCTTTCCGTCCTCTGTCGCCTTGATATATATCCCCTCAAGCACGCTCAAGCTGCTTCTGCTAGAGACCGCCCTTGACACAACGGCAACTGCCTCGCTCAAAATTTCCTGTTCACACAAAATCCTCATTTTTAACACCTCTGTTTATCTTTATTTCCCTGTAAAAACCGTCTTGCTTTTGGCTGTATTTATGCTTTAAAACAAGGCACAAATCACCCATTTATACCTACCTTACATTTTACCATAAACCTCTTTTTTTAACAAGCTTTTTTTTGATTTTTTTTACATATTTTTTAATTTTTTTATGCCTCAAAAAAACTCGGTAAAACGGGGTTTTTGAGGCATTTTGTTTTACTCCGAAAAACAACAAAGGCTCTGCCGTTTGGCAGAGCCTTTATACTCATCGTTCTTCCCTGAAATATGCAAGCCCGAGAGATGCAGGAGGTTGGTTTTCCTTCTTGTTTCTCACGCTTGTCAGTATAAGCACAAAAATGGTAACAAGATACGGAAGCATATTAAATATTGCGACCGCACTTCGGCTAAGTCCCGATATATACGAATACGCAATATAAAGTCCGCCAAACACGAACGAACCGAGAATGCTCACATTCGGTTTCCAGAGTGCAAAGATAACAAGTGCAATAGCAAGCCATCCACGGTCGCCGAAGCCGCCGTTTGTCCATGAACCGCCCGTATAGTCGAGTATGAAATAAAGTCCGCCAAGACCCGCAATCGCACCGCCGACTATGGTTGCTATATACTTATATTTCGTAACATTTATTCCCGCAGCGTCAGCAGTTGCAGGGCTTTCACCGACCGCTCTCAAATGCAGACCCGTACGGGTGTGGTTGAGAACCCATGACGCAACAAGGGCAATAACAACCGCGAGATAAGCAAGAAAGCCGTAGGAAAAGAAAATCGTTCCTACCCAGCCCCACTCGTCTGCAAAAGGAAGAGCCGTTTTAAAATAGTCCGCCGTAGTCTTTACAGAGAGGTTTCCGCCGTCTGCAAAAATTTTGGTAAGCGAACCGCCGAAAAAGTCACCAAAGCCGACACCAAAGGTAGTCAGGGCAAGTCCCGTAACATTTTGGTTGGCACGGAGAGTTATCGTCAAAAAGCTGTATATAAACGCCGCAAAAGCCGCACCAATGAGCGAGGACAAAAGCGGAATTACAATACACCAGAATGGATGCGGAACTGCAACGGACTGCTCATAAAGATATGCACCGATTACACCTGCACTTCCGCCCATATACATAATGCCCGGAATACCAAGGTTAAGGTTTCCCGATTTCTCAGTTATAATCTCGCCTGTCGAACCATACAAAAGCGGTATTCCTTGCTCTATTGCTTTGCTTATAATAGTCGCAAACATATCTATTCCTCCCCCTTGTGCCTTGAACGAAGATTAACCTTATACTGGACAAAGAACTCACTTCCGATTATAAAGAACAAAATTATGCCCGTCAAGATATCCGCCACGCTCTCATTAAGCTGAAAAACAGTCGCAATTTCACCAGCACCACGCTCTAAGAACACAATCAGGAAGGAGGTCAAGGTCATAACAATCGGGTTGAATTTCGCAAGCCACGAAACCATAATCGCAGTAAAGCCCATACCGCCGACGGTTCCTGTAGCGATACTGTGGTCTGTTCCTGCAACAATCAAAAGTCCCGCTATTCCGCAAAGTGCACCCGAGAGTGCCATTGTTCTCAGAATAACCTTTTTTACATTTATTCCGATATATTTCGCAGTATTTTCGCTCTCGCCGACAACCGATATTTCGTAGCCGTGCTTACTGTACTTGAGGTAAATATACATAGCAACAGTGATTACTGCAACGATTAAAATATTAAGCAAGTATTTCTGCCCGAAAATAGTCGGAAGCCAACCTCTCGGGATTACGCCGACGGTGTTGGAATCCTTCGGATTTTCCCAGAAAACAATACAAAAAGAGGTAAGCTGTGTCGCAATATAATTCATCATAAGGGTAAACAATGTCTCGTTTGTATTGAATTTCGCCTTGAAATATGCAGGGACAACGCCCCAAAGCATACCTGCAAGTATTGATGTAACGAGCATTATCGGATACAAAATAAAGCCGTTTATGTTGCCGAGGTAAATCATACACGCAGCAGCCGCAAGTCCGCCTACAAGCGTTTGTCCCTCGGCACCTATATTCCAGAATTTCATCTTAAATGCAGGCGTAACTGCAAGGGATATACAAAGAAGCATCGCAAGCCTTTGTGCCGTATTCCATATCTTTCTCACAGTACCGAAGGTACCCTCAAACATTGAAACATAAATCTGTATTGGATTATAGCCCGTCAAAAGGACTATCACAACACCACATATAAGCAAAGCACTTACAATGGCAATGACACGGATAATCCACGCCTTATACCATATCATTTCCCCACGCCTCACTACCTGAAGCCTTGGCTCGTGAACACGATTATCAGTATTACTCATCTGCGTCTGCCATCCTTTCTGATTTAGTCATAAGAAGTCCAAGCTCTTCCTTTGTCGCAGTACGGGCATCGACAATTCCGCTCACCGCTCCGCCGCAGATTACAAGTATCCTGTCGCACAGCTCAAGCAGTACATCAAGGTCCTCGCCAACGAGGATTACCGCAACACCCTTACTCTTCTGCTCGTTCAGAAGATTATATATCGTGTAAGACGAATTTATATCAAGCCCTCTTACGGGATACGCCGCCATAAGCACTGTTGGTGCAGCCGCAATTTCTCTGCCGACAAGCACCTTCTGAACATTACCTCCCGACAGCTTGCGAACAGGTGTATTCACACTCGGTGTAGAAACCTCAAGTCGGCTTATAATCTCTTCTGCAAGGGTTCTCGGTGCCTTTCTCTCAAGAAAGACCGACTTGCCCTTTTTATAGCTCCTGAGCATCATATTGTCGATAATATCCATATTTCCGACAAGTCCCATACCAAGTCTGTCCTCGGGCACAAACGAAAGTCTTACCCCCATATCACGAATTTCCATCGGGGTTTTGTCACGCAAATTCTCAAGCATGCCCGTTTTGGGGTCAATGTAGGTAACCTCACCGTCGTTTATGTGCTGAAGACCCGCTATCGCCTCCAAAAGCTCTCTCTGTCCGCTGCCTGCAATGCCCGCAATACCCAAAATCTCACCCGAGCGGGCAGTAAATGTCACATTGTTAAGGAGCTTCACACCCTCTCTGTTTATACAGTCAAGGTCTTTTACAATCAGTCTGTCCGCAGGGTTTTCGGGGTCGCTTCTCTCGATATTAAGAGACACCTTTTTGCCGACCATCATTTCAGTCAACTCAATTTCAGAGGTCTCTGCCGTATTCACGGTGCCGATATATTCACCCTTACGCAAAACCGCAACACGGTCTGAAATCTCAAGCACCTCGCCCAGCTTATGTGTGATTATGAGGATTGACTTTCCGTCCTTTTTCATATTCCGAAGAACCGAAAAAAGCTTCTTTGTCTCCTGCGGGGTCAATACCGCAGTAGGCTCATCAAGAATGAGAATATCTGCACCTCTGTAAAGCACCCTGATTATCTCAACAGTTTGCTTTTCAGAAACAGACATTTCGTATATCTTCTTGTCCGGATCAAGCACAAAGCCATACTTGTCCGCAATTTCCGCAACCTTTTTTGATGCGGTTTTTATGTCAAACTTCTCGGCATCATCATCAAGTCCAAGAACAATATTCTCTGCGGCAGAAAATACATCAACAAGCTTAAAATGTTGGTGTATCATACCGATTTTATGGTCAAACGCATCCTTAGGCGAGCGGATAACAACCTCCTTGCCGTCAATAAAAATCTGTCCGTCGTCAGGAAAATAAATCCCCGAAATCATATTCATAAGGGTGGTCTTTCCGCTGCCATTCTCGCCAAGCACCGACAGGATTTCGCCTTTTTCCACCTTCATACAGATATTCTTGTTTGCAATAACAGAGCCAAAGCTTTTTGTGATATTTTTAAGCTCTATTGCACTTGCCAAAGACATACTCTCTCCTCCTGTTCAACTAAAATCAAGCCGAGCAAAACAACTCTCTTTTCGTTTTCAAAAAGGTACATACCAGAAGGTTTATGCTTTTTTGAAAACGAAAATTCCCCATACAGGGATAGTTCCCTGTATGAGGATATTTTTATACGCATTAACTATTTAATGGTAATTCCGTCGATGTCAACATCGAAATAAGGTGCAGAACGCTTCTCTGACTCGTGGAAGTAACCGTCAGCTACAACCTCTGTGTCAGGAGTAAATGCTGCATCTGAATCTACATCTGCGAGGTATGTGTCAAGCACAGCACCCTCAACTGTGAATGTAGCAGTGTCAAACACTTTAATCTCGCCTGCGATAAGCTTTGCTTTAATCTCGTCGAGCTTCTCCTGTGTGCCCTCTGCAGCAACTGCGTCGTTAAGGCCAAGGATTTGAACAACATCGTCCTCAAGACCGCCGCAGAAGTCCTGAGTAACAGCCTCGCCCTTCTGAACAGAAGTAATGAGGTGCTCAAAGTACGGCTGCCAGTTTATCTTTGAAGAAATGAGAGCTGTGTTGGGGCCCCACTCGCGGGTGTCAAGGTTGTATGCAACATTAGGTACGCCTGCTTCTTCACAAGCTTTAGGTGCACCCTCAGAGTCAGCATGCTGGCTAACGAGTACGCAACCGTCTGCAATCAAAGCGTTAGCGGTTTCTTTTTCTGCTGCGATATCAAACCATGAGTTTGTGAACTTAACATCCATAGTAGCGGTCGGGCAAACCGAGCGTGCACCAAGGAAGAATGATGTATAACCCGACTTAACCTCTGCATAAGGATAAGCACCTACATAACCCATTTTAGCCTGGTCAGCAGTAATCTTGCCTGACTCAATCATCTCGTTGAGCTTCAAGCCTGCAGCTACACCAACAAGGAAACGGCCCTCATAAATTGAAGCGAAAGCATTATAGAAGTTCGGAAGGTTCTCTGTGTGAGCCTTTGTACCGGTAGCGTGTGAGAATACAACATCGGGGAATTCCTTTGCAGCCTGGATAATGAAATCCTCGTGGCCAAAGCTGTCTGCAAAGATTACATCACAGCCTGCATCAACAAGGTCAGCGGCTGCTTCGTAGCACTCGTTAGATTCAGGGATGTTGGTCTTAATCATAACCTGCTCATCTGTGAGAGCCAAAGCTTCCTTTGCAGCTAAAGCTGCATCCAAGAAGTTCTTGTCATAGGTTGAGTTCTCGTCGTGAAGGAAGATAAAACCAACCTTGAAATCTTCGTTTGCAGTCTGCTCTGCCCCGCCACACGCAACAAGTGCAACGCATGACATAATCATTACAGCTGCCATTAACAATGATACTATTTTCTTCATAATAAAGAATACCTCCCGCCTTTCGGCAAAAATTTAATTTATGTAAATATTATTTACATCATTATTATTAGCGGAACTTTATGCTTTCCTCTGACATCTCATCGATGATTGCCAAAGACTCAACCCTTATTCCCTTTTCTCTCAAACGGTCGCCGCCGCCCTGAAAGCCTTTTTCAATAGCTGTAGACACACCAACAACCTCTGCCCCTGCCGACTCTACAATTTCCATAAGTCCCGAAAGAGCACTTCCCGATGCAAGAAAATCGTCAACAATCAAGACCTTATCGTTATTATTTATATACTCACTGCTGACACAAATCTCATAGGTAGTGCCGCGGGTAAACGACATCACCTGGGATGTCAAAACATCGTGAGCAACATTTTTCGACTTGCCTTTTTTGGCAAATACCGCAGGAACCTTGAAATAATACGCCGCAGCAAGAGCAATCGCAATTCCCGATGCTTCAATCGTGAAAACCTTGGTAACCCCGCAATCCTTAAAAATGCGATATATCTCCTCGCCCATTTCGTGCAAAAAGAGCGGGTCAAGCTGCTGATTTAAGAAGGAACCAACCTTTAAAATATCCCCTGATACAACTTGTCCCTCTTTTAAAATCTTCTCTTCAAGAGCCTTCATTTAAGAAAACCCCTCCCTCTCCTTATGCAATAAAATCAAAAAAGCATACCGACAAAGTACGCTCTATACAAGAGAAAACCTCTGCAATTTAACATTTTGCAAATGCATTTCATCCCAATAGTCGCAAACCTTAATATGAATATCTGGCGTTGCGGTAGAAACTTCCGCACCGATTTATGCGGAGATATATTGGTAAAATATTATGCTGTGATTATACCACTACGGGCAGAAAATGTCAACAGTTGTCAAAAGAATTTTTTTATTGACAAAATGTAATAACCGCCATTGGCAAAATGCCAATGGCGGGTTTGGTTATATAAATAAATGTCTGGGCACTCCATCTACCATAAATGGTGACAGCTCGCCTATTATCAAGGGACGGGCGTAGTCTTCAAATTCCTTTGACACATATGTTCCGTCATTTATTATCCATTCCTGCGGAACACGCTTTTCCGCATTCGCAACCTTGTCTACATCGCAAAGCTCTGTTATAATATTATACGGAGAGTCCGAAATTCGGCGAAATGCCACCATCTTGCCCGTCTGACCGTCTAACGCTTCTTTTACTGCGGTTTCGCCTGCCATATACGCCTCTGTTATATCCCGTCTTGACACAAGATGCGACGCACATCTCTGAAGTGTAGAAAACACGATACCCCTTGATTTAAGTCCCGTACAATCAGTGATATAATCCGAGAGATACATAGCCGTACCGCCCAAAAGCTTGTGCCCAAACGAGTCCTTTATGACACTTTTTCTGTTTTCCTCGCACACATATATACCGTCTTTATTTTTAAGTCCCTCCGATACAGCAACTGTAACTACCTTTTGTTGCTGCTTCTTCTCTACTATTTTTTCAAGAAAGGCCTCCTTGTCAAAGGGCACCTCGGGAAGATATATCAAATCCGGCCCCGAGCAATCCTCTGCCTTCGACAAAACCGATGCAGCCGTAAGCCATCCTGCGTTACGGCCCATAACCTCGACAATGGTAACAGAGTCCGTAGAATAGGTCTTTGCATCACATATAATCTCTTTTACCGCTGTTGCAATATATTTCGCCGCCGAACCGTACCCGGGGGTATGGTCGGTCAAATCAATATCGTTATCTATGGTTTTGGGAATTCCCATAAAGCGAATATCCGAATTTATCCTCTCCCCGTATCGCGACAGCTTTGCTATCGTATCCATAGAATCGTTTCCGCCTATGTAGAAAAAATATCCTATATCCAAATCATCTAAAAGCTTGAATATTTTTTCGTATGTTTCTGTTCCCTCGTTAGCATCGGGAAGCTTATATCTGCAGGTTCCCAGAAAAGATGCAGGGGTTCTCTTTAAGAGCTCAATATCAAGATTGCTTTTGATGTGGTCTGATATGTCCACATATTTTTCGTGAAGAAGCCCCTCTATCCCATTTATCATTCCGAATACCTTTTCGCAACCAAAATCCCTTGCGGTTTTAAACACCCCCGCAAGGCTCGCATTTATAACTGTAGTTGGCCCGCCCGACTGTCCTACAATAGCTTTTTTCTTCACCTTTTTTACCTCCTGATATTCTGCATATTTTTCTGCTTATTACCTATTCTTAATTTAGCACCTTAAGTTTACAATATCTACCAACTTTTGTATACATTTGTTTGCAAATTTATGTTTACACAGTCTTTGCGTTTGACATAATACACATATCTGTGCTATATTGATACATATTCGGTATTGACAATTATTATTATAATTTTTGCAAAGGTGAGTGTGCTTATGGAAGGTCAATTTTCAAGAACAGCTATGCTTCTGGGAGAGCAGTCAATAAAAAAGCTGTCTGTGTCGCGTGTTGCAGTTTTCGGCATCGGCGGTGTCGGCAGCTATGTCGTGGAAGCTCTCGCAAGGTGCGGGGTCGGAAAGCTTGACTTAATCGACAACGACACCGTTGCTTTAAGCAATATTAACCGCCAGATTATTGCTACGCACTCTGCCGTTGGCAAGGACAAGGTTGAGGTGGCAAAAGAGAGAGTCCTGCAGATAAACCCAAACGCTACCGTTCGTACCTTCAAGACATTTTTTATGCCCGAGAATTCTGATAAATTTAATTTTGAGGATTATGATTATGTAGTAGACGCGATAGATACTGTCACCGCAAAGATAGAGCTTGTACTGCGTGCTACCGAGGCAAATGTCCCGATTATAAGCTCTATGGGTACAGGAAACAAGCTCGACCCGACTGCATTTGAGGTCACGGATATTTACAAAACATCGGTCTGTCCCCTTGCAAAGGTAATGAGATACGAACTGAAAAAGCGTGGGATAAAAAACCTCAAGGTTGTGTATTCCAGGGAAACACCCATTACGCCTGTGAGCAATACACAAAGCGAGGGCAGACGGCAAACCCCGGGCAGCTGTGCCTTTGTTCCGTCCGTCGCAGGCTTGATTATCGCAGGAGAAGTTGTAAAGGACTTAACAATCAGAAATATGAATTGAAACTTTTCTGTTTTAGTTTCTTAAAATAGTTTTAAATTATGAAAGTCCCGCCATTGGCGGGACTTTTTGCTTATTGTCCTTTTGTTTCGATTTCATTGTTTATAGCCTTGATAAATTCAGCCGTTGTGCTTGAACCAAGGTCGCCCTTATCACGGCTTCTGACAGAAATTGTCTTCTCAACGCTCTCGTTTTCGCCGACAATAATCATATACGGAACCTTTTTAAGCTGTGCCTCTCTGATTTTGTAACCGATTTTCTCGTCACGCTTATCAAGCTCTGTGCGAATTCCTGCGGCTCTCAATTCCTCATAAACCGATACTGCATAATCGTGTGACTTGTCCGATACAGGCAAAACCTTTACCTGAACAGGTGCGAGCCATGTCGGGAACTTGCCTGCAAAATGCTCGATAAGAATACCGATAAATCTTTCGATTGAGCCAAACACAACTCTGTGTATCATAATCGGTCTGTGCTTCTCGCCGTCCTCGCCCGTATACTCTGCCTCAAAACGGAGCGGAAGCTGGAAGTCAAGCTGGATTGTACCGCATTGCCATGTTCTGCCGATTGAATCCTCAAGATGGAAGTCAATCTTGGGCCCGTAAAAGGCACCATCACCCTCATTTACCACATACGCGATACCAAGGTCGTCAAGTGCAGATTTAAGACCATTTGTTGCAATCTCCCAATCCTCGTCGCTTCCCATACTGTTTTCAGGTCTTGTCGAGAGCTCTACATTATACTTAAATCCAAAGAGCTTGTAAACCTCATCAATTATGCTGATTACACCCTTTATTTCAGACGGAATTTGTTCCTGCGTCATAAAGATATGTGCATCGTCCTGGGTAAAGCAACGAACACGCATAAGTCCGTGAAGCTGTCCTGATTTTTCGTGTCTGTGAACAAGCCCAAGCTCGCCGACCCTCATAGGAAGGTCACGGTAGGAATGCGGTTCTGACTTGTAAACAAGCATACCGCCGGGGCAGTTCATAGGCTTGATTGCAAAATCCGTCTCGTCAATAACGGTTGTATACATATTCTCTTTATAATGGTCCCAATGTCCCGAAGTCTCCCAAAGCTGACGGTTAAGCATAATAGGCGTTGAAACCTCAACATAACCCTCTCTTGTATGAACCTCACGCCAGAAGTCGATAAGTGTATTCTTAAGAACCATACCGTTTGGCAGGAAGAACGGAAATCCGGGTCCCTCCTCCATCATTGTAAAGAGACCAAGCTCTCTGCCAAGGCGTCTGTGGTCTCTCTTTTTTGCCTCTTCAAGCATATTGAGATATTCCTCAAGCTCTTCCTTGGTCAAAAATGCCGTTCCGTATATACGGGTAAGCATCTTGTTTTTCTCGTTCCCTCTCCAGTATGCACCTGCAACAGAGGTGAGCTTAAACGCTTTAACGCCCTTTGTATACAAGATATGCGGACCTGCACACAAATCAACAAAGTCGCCCTGCTCATAAAAGCTGATTGAAGCGTCCTCAGGCAAATCCTCAATAAGCTCTACCTTGTATGGCTCGCCCTTTTCCTTCATAAATTCAATAGCCTCTGCTCTCGGCTTGGTAAAGGTGGAAATCTTGAGGTTTTCCTTGATAATCTTTTTCATCTCAACCTCAAGTGCCTCTAAATCCTCGGGCGTAAAGCCGCCCTCTCTGTCAAAATCGTAATAAAATCCGTTATTGATTGACGGACCGATTGCAAGCTTTGTCTCGGGGTAAAGATGCTTTACCGCCTGAGCCAGAATGTGAGAGCAGGTGTGTCTTACGACCGACACATCCTCTTCAATTTCTTTTACAATTCCGTCGCTGAATAATGCTTTCATTTTAATTCCCATAGCCTTTCCGCCTATGCTTTTGTATATTGCTTCAATTTCGGTCATAGGCAACGCAAAATCTGCAAAATAATACACATAAATAAACTTTAAATCCAATCATTTAATTATATATGAACTTTTCTAAATTGTCAATAATTTTGCAAAAACTATTGTGTTTTGACTCTTTGTGTAGTATAATTATGAGAAACATAATATTTGGAGGTAATATGCTATGAGAATAGAAACTAAATGTATACAATCAGGATATACGCCTGAAAACGGCGAGCCGAGAGTTCTGCCGATTTATCAGAGCACAACTTGGAAATACAGCTCAACAGAGCAGATGGGTAAGCTCTTCGACCTTGAGGAGAGCGGTTATTTTTATACTCGCCTCGCAAATCCAACAAACGATGCAGTTGCCGCAAAAATTGCGGATTTAGAGGGCGGCGTTGCAGGTATGCTTACCTCCTCTGGACAAGCGGCGTGTTTCTATTCAATTTTTAATATATGTCATGCGGGCGACCACTTTGTATGCTCTGCAAGTGTATACGGCGGCACCTTTAATCTTTTCGGTGTGACAATGAAAAAGCTCGGCATTGAGGTTACCTTTGTCGACCCCGATGCAGACGAGGAGACGCTGAACGCCGCATTCCGCGATAACACAAAGGCAATGTTTGGCGAAACAATCGCAAACCCTGCCCTTGTTGTTTTAGATATCGAAAAGTGGGCAAGGATTGCACATGCACATCAGGTTCCTCTTATCATAGACAATACCTTTGCAACACCGATTAACTGCCGTCCCTTTGAATGGGGTGCAGACATCGTTGTTCATTCTACGACAAAATATATGGACGGGCATGCAACAAGTGTCGGCGGTTGCATCGTAGACAGCGGTAACTTCGATTGGGAAAAAAGCGGTAAATTCCCGGGGCTTACTACTCCCGATGCATCATATCACGGAATTACCTATACCGAAAAATTCGGCAAGGCGGCATACATCACCAAGCTCACCGCACAGGTTATGCGTGACCTTGGTTCTATACCCTCGCCGCACAACGCATTTTTACTTAATTTAGGTCTTGAAACTCTTCCGCTTCGTATGGAAAGGCATTGCAAGAACGCTCAAACCGTTGCAGAATACCTTTCAGGCAACGAGAAAATTTCCTGGGTGAACTACTGCGGACTTCGTGGCGATAAATATTATGACCTCGCACAAAAATATTTGCCAAACGGCTCTTGCGGTGTTATATCGTTTGGTGTAAAGGGCGGCAGAGAGGCTGCAGTTAAATTTATGGACAGCTTAAAGCTCGCCGCAATCGTAACCCATGTCGCAGATGCAAGAACCTCTGTTCTTCACCCCGCAAGCCATACCCACAGACAGTTAAACGATGAAGAGCTTAAAGCAGCGGGCGTTACACCCGACCTTATCAGATTTTCTGTCGGAATAGAAAATGTTAATGATATAATCGAGGACATCGAGCAGGCACTTCAAAATGCTTAAAAGATGAGTTCCCCCCTTGCCGTAAGGCGAGGGGGTTTTTTGAATATATAAATAAAAATGGGAAATAATACTTTTTATGATAATAAAAGGCGGTGCGGATATGGAAGATGAGAAAAACACAAAAACCCCAATAAGCACGGATATTTCCCATAATTTGAAAATAATAAAGGAGCGTTTTGGTGTCCCCGGAAACTTTGACTTTATTATGCGTGAATTTGAAGTAAGCTTTGAAGACCGCAATGTAGACGGTTTTCTGGTCTTTTATGACGGTCTTGTAAACAAGACCTTTATAAACCGCGACATTATGCGCGGGCTTATCCAAAGCTGCGGCCCTGTACCCGAGGGCGAGGAATGGAATAATATATTTTATAAAAAACTTATTACGCTTGCACCTCTGTCGATGAAAACAAATTTTGAAGACATAACGGAAGATGTCACCTTTGGGCATTGTCTTATTTTTATTGATGGGTGCGATTGTTGCTTTTCTGCAGATGTAAAGGGTTGGGGAAGCAGAGGGGTAAATCAGCCTATACGCGAGGCGAGCCTTTCGGGTCCGCAGGAGGCGTTTAATGAGGTTATAATGAATAACCTTGCTCTGATACGCAAAATACTGAAGGACCCCAACCTGATTGCCGAAAACATAAAGGTTGGGACAAAAAGCAATACTCCGTGTGCAATGCTTTATATTAAAGGCATAACGAACAAGAAGCTTGTCGAGCAGATACGATACAGACTCAATAATATAGATACAGAATATATTTTTTCCTCGGGTGATGTAGAAATGTTGCTCGAGAACAAAACCTTTTATCCTATGACCTATACTCTAAAAACAGAGCGTCCAGACAGAGCTGCATCAATGCTCGCAGAGGGTAAGGTCGTCATAATCGTACAGGGAAGCCCGTTTGTGCTTGTGCTTCCGACAACTGCTGCCGACTTGATAGAGGCATCAGAAGATAATTATGTCAGGGTGCCCGAGGCTAACTTTATGAGGCTTATAAGGCTTGCTGGAATGGCACTTTCTCTGTTTCTTCCGGGTGTATTTGTTGCAATTATGCTTTTTCATCACGAGATACTGCCAAGCGACCTTTTAATTGCAATAGAGGCAAGTCGGGAGGTTGTTCCTTTTCCGCTGGTGATAGAACTCATTTTGATGGAGCTTGCGTTCGAGTTGATTAAGGAGGCATCAATAAGGGTGCCGAGCCCCGTCGGCTCAAGCCTTGGTATAATTGGCGGACTTATTCTCGGGCAGGCAGCTGTTGAGGCAAATATAGTAAGTCCGATTTCAATAATAATAGTGTCGATAGCGGGGCTTGGTGCGTTTGCGACTCCGTCTGTGGCACTCTCCCGCTCTCTTGCTCTCATACGGTTTGCTCTTATAATATTTGGTGCACTTTCAGGCTTACTTGGAGTAATATGTCTGACATTTATCGGATTGGCGGTTCTGTCGTCATCATCCACATACGGTGTCCCCTTCCTTTCGCCGATAACACCTAAGGATGGAACTCCCTCCATTGATGCCGTACTTGTAAAACCAATCTGGAAAAAGGAGAGAAGACCCAAAAATCTCAACACTCAAAATCCGATTAAACAACCGCATATAAGCAGAAAATGGTTAAAATAGCTTTGTGTATATTCTGAAAGGACTGATACTTTATGAACAAAAAACAAGATATGGGAAGATGGGAGCTTGGTTGTCTTGTTTTCAACTCACTTGTATACAAGATTTTGACCCATTACACCGCCACCTTTGCAAAATGCAGCGGTTCGGCTTCATGGTTGACGGCAATCTTTTCAGGTGCCTTATTTCTCGCTCTGCTCTGGCTTGTTCTTCGTCTTTATGCTCCCTTTTCACAAAAGGGTCTTATTGAAGCCGTGCGGGAACGCTTTGGCAATACCTCCGCAAGCCTTATCGCGTTTCTTGGCATTGTCTACTTTTTGTTCTCGCTTTGCTATGCATTAAGCTTGGTATGCAACGCTTTGAAATCTGTTTCCTACACCACCTCGCCCCTTTTATATATTGGTTTCTTTTTAGTCCTGTCATCAGTAATAATTCTTGTTTGCGGTGAAAATGCTATCTGTCGGGTTCATTCACTCTCGGCACTCGGTGTCGCGGCTGCAGTTGCAATAATTTCAATAATGAGCCTTAAATACGCAGACCCTCACAACCTTACCCCGATTCTTGGCACAGGACCTTTAAAGGTTCTCGGCAGCGGTCTGTCCACTCTTTTTTTGTACTCGGATATTCTTATAATATTCTTTCTTCCTAAACACAAAGAGGGGGTTTCATTTTCAAAGACGGTAATGTTATCTGCAATTATTGCAACCGCACTCAATATTTTTGTAATAGCTGCAGCAGCTTTGAATGTGCCGTACGAATTGGCACAAAGAATTTCCTTGCCGATATATCCTCTTACCAAGACCGCAAATTTCGGTAAGCTTCCGCTCCGCCTTGACACTCTATACCATACCGCCTTAATTGTTTCCGCAATTTTATATGTTTCGCTTGCACTCAATATTATTTTAAGATGCGTAAAAGCTCTTCGGACAAAGGCAAAGGCAATCGGTGTCTCGCTTTTGTGCTTGCTTGTTTGCTTTTGTGTAACGGGGTGTTATGACAGCAGCGAAATAGAGGAGAATGCATATATTATCGCCCTTGGGATTGATAAGGGCGAAAGCGAAGATTTTAAATATACCTTTCAGATTTCAAACCCTCTTCAATCAGGCGGAAGCATGGGTGCAGAAGAAAAGGCGGAAGAAAATTCAAGCAGCTCAAGCGAGGGCAACAAGACCGTGGATAACATTGTTGTAGAGGCAGACGACTATTTTCTTGCCCAGGACAAGCTCAAGCAAATCTTGAGCAAAGACGCAAAAATGTCACACCTCAAGCTTATTGTATTTTCCGAGGAAATTGCAAGTGCGGGAGCTTTAGAACATAGCGAGCTATTATTACACGAAAGGGAAATCCGCCCCGGCACAAATCTCTGTCTTGCCGATAACGCATCAGATTATCTCTTTTCAGTCAATCCAACTCTCGAGGAAAGCACGGTCAGATACTACGAATTGTTTTTCCGTAACCGTGATGTCCCATCGGCACCCGTGACCGAGCTTCGGGACTTTGTGGGCAGAAGCATAAATTCCTCCTACGACGCGGTTATGCCAATCGTCGGCAAGGAGGGGCTATCGGGTATGGGTCTTTTCTCCGACGGAATTATGAAGACCACAGCTTCGGCAGAAGAAACATTTTTTTATAAACTATTGTGTGATGATTTAAAAAGGGTCGCCATAGATTACAATGACACAAGCTATATGGTAAGCACAAGAAAAAAGCCAAAGGTCCGCACAAGCATTACAAACGATATTCCGACTGCCGATATAGAGGTGTGTATAAAGACGGTTCCACCCGCCGATGGGAATTTCATAAAGTCCCTTGAGCGGCGGGCCGAAACCTTTCTCTATAAAACCTCCCGCAGCGACTGCGATATTCTTGGCATCGGCAGACGCTTTAAAGTACAGTTCCCCACCCAGAAGAAATGGGAAGCCTTTGATTGGAGTTCAAAATACAAAAACTGCCGTTTTAATATAGAAATAATGCAATAAACTGTAAATTCTTCACATAATTTACAAATTATTTAATTTTTTTCCAAATTTTTCTTGACTTTATTTTACACAAATGCTACAATTATGTCAAAATACTTTTAAAGCATAAAAAATAAAGGAAAGGAACTGATAATATGGCTATGAAATCCACGGGAATCGTCAGAAAGATTGATGAACTCGGCAGAATTGTGTTGCCTAAAGAACTGCGAAACACCTTAAAGATAGACCGCAGAGACCCAATGGAGATATATGTAGAGGACGACAGTATTATCATTCGCAAGTATGAGCCTGCATGTATGTTTTGCGGAAGTGCCTCTGATGTGGTAACATATCTTGATAAAAAAATCTGCAAAGAGTGTATAGATAAACTCAAAGAGCTATAATCAAAATTCCCCGACACAGCTGTCGGGGAATTTTGCATAATTTTAGTAAATATAAGGAACATTTTCTCAATTTATTTCGTCTAAACAGAAAAAGCTTTCTGTTTAGGCAGAAACCCCGAAAGGAAGATTTTTATGAAAAAACTATTGGTAAAGCTTGTTTCTGTTCTTCTCTCTGTCTGCGTTATGCTTTCTTTAGGGTCTGTTTCGGCATCTTCTTTCGTAAACGGACTTGAAGACGCAATTCTCGCGGCAAAGAGTAAGCTTTCAATTCCCGATTTTTTGACTGAATTTGACAGCGGAATTGCAAGCACGAGGGAGGTGTCAGAATACGAGCTTCGTTGGTATACCGAGGATAATGAAGAAAGCATAAGCGTGACCATCAACAGCTTCGGTGATATAATAAATTACTCACACCAAAGCAGAGCCGATTACAATAGCGGACCGAGGTTTGCGATTTATGATGCAGACGCACTGTCAACGCTTGCTCTTGAATGGTTACAGAAAATAAATCCGGGTTGGGAAACCGAGTTGGTTTTTAATCCCTCTGTGTTTAGCCCGCAAAGCAATATATACAGCGAAAACACCTCTATAAGCTTTACACGAGTTGTAAACGGAATACCATTTTTAAACGATAATGTGTATTTCAATATGAACAACCGAACGGGTGAAGTTATTCATATGACAGCCACACATACATACGCAGATGCAATCCCCTCTGTCAATCTTGCTTTCGGCACTGAAAAGGCAAGTGAGGAATTCTTCAGGAAAAGTCCTCTCAAGTTAATCTACTCAACAGCCGCAGATGATAAGGCAGAGCTTATTTACACCCCCGAGAGTCCGTACATAAAGATAAACGCCCAAACGGGCGAGCTTGTAAATTCAAGCAAAATTTATGCTTCAAAAGAAGAATATTCGTCTCTTGAGGCCCCTGCAAGTGCAGCAATGGACACAAACAGGGGCGAAAACAAGCTCTCAGAGAGTGAGCTTAACAATCTTGACGAAATAAAGGCGCTTATACCAAGGGACGAGCTTGAAGCAAGAGCAAGGGCACTTGCAAATACGGGACTTGACAATGCAAGCTTAAAGAGCTTTTCCTACGGCAGAGCATATACGGGCAAAGAAAATACGCTCTGTTATAACGCCGAGCTTCGCTTTGTCTTTAATTCAGGAAATGCCGACGAATACAACGCATATGTAACATTCGATGCACAAACGGGCGAGCTTATACGGTATTCTGCCTACAACTACAAAAATCAATATACTAAATCGGACATATCAAATGCAGATACCGAATCCGCACTCAAGGCGGCAAAAGATTTTCTGACCCGCTACGCATCAGAACAAAGTATGGGCGTTAACCAAGATACAACGGGAGCGCCTGACTATGACGGCAACCTGTCGTTTAACTTTGTAAGACACGAAAACGGTATTCCCTTCCCCGAAAACTATGTAAATATAACTGTTGACAGCGAGTTTGGCCGCATCTGTAATTTTTATAAAAGCTGGAGCCCTGATACCGAATTCTCTTCTCCAGACGGGACAATGAGCATAAAAGAGGCAGAGCAGAAATTTGCCGAAAACCTCGGCTTTGAGCTTTCATATATGCAATCCTACACAGAGGGCAGCGACAACCCCGACATCGTTCTTGCCTATACACTGAATACGGATAGGGGAAGTTCAATAAACGCAAAGACGGGCGAGCCAAACGGGTACCTTGATACAAGCTTAATTTTATATCCGAACGATATTTCAAACCACTACGCAAAGGAACAGATAACTGCCCTCACAGACGCGGGAATTATAAAAGTATCGCCAGAGCTCCCCGAATTTCGACCTGATGAAACAATAACCCACCGGGAGCTTGCCGCAATGGTTGCCCGTCTCTCTTATCGTTATGATGTATGGGAAATTCCTGCCCTTGTTGATTTTATGAGAAGCAACAATCTGTTGAAGAACGACGAAAGGTTTGAACCCGAAAAACCCGCCATCCGCACAGACGGAGTAATGTATATAATACGGGCACTCGGCTATCGCGAAATTGCCGAGCTTGATGGCATCTATACCTGCAGCTTTGCGGATAAGGACAGTATTCCAAATGAACATTTAGGATATGTAACCCTTGCAAAGGCACTCAAGCTTGTCAAAGGCGACGAAAACGGATGCTTTAATCCAAATGCAATGCTATCGCGTGCAGACACCGCAATTATGATATACAATTACCTCGCGAGATAAAAAAATAAGTGCCAAAATTGGCACTTATTTTTTATCTGCTCTTCGGATTAAATATCAGGGCGATTAAGAAGCCGAAAACTATAGATGCGGAAATTCCGCCCGCAGCCGCCGCTGCCCCGCCTGTCAGTATGCCAAGAAGCCCGCTCTCTTCTACTCCTTTTATAACTCCTTTTGCAAGCACATTCCCAAATCCAATAATCGGCACCGTTGCACCTGCACCCGCAAAATCGACAAGCTTGTCATATATTCCAAACCCGCCAAGAATTACTCCAAGTATCACAAATGATACGAGGATTCTGCCTGGTGTAAGCTTTGTTTTATCTATCAAAATCTGTGCTATTGCACAGATAACACCTCCAACCCAAAAGGCGTTTATATAATTCATAAGCATACTATCCCCTCCTTATCGCAACTGCATGTGCAATTCCTGGCACAGACTCGCCCTGAAGAGAAGAGGTCTGGCTGAGCAACGCTCCTGTTCCGACTGCAAGCAGGCTTCTTATTTCGCCTCTCTCCATTTTATTGAGAAGATGTCCGCAAAGAACCGAGCCTATACATCCGCAACCGCTTCCCCCTGCGTGAACATCCTGCCTTTTTATATCGTATATCATACATCCGCAGTCGTCATAGTTTTGGGATATATCAATGCCATCCTTTTGAAGAAGCTCAACCAGAATTTCAGAGCCGATTGTTCCAAGGTCACCCGTTACAATTAAATCATAATCCTTTGGCGACAAACCCGTTTCCTTAAAATGCGTCTTTATGGTATCATACGCCGCAGGGGAAAATGTCAAGGGTACACCATAAATTTCTTCATTTTTGTTTATTTTGTATAGTTTTTGTAGGTTTTATATACACTTTGCACAGAAAAAATACTGATGAAAAATAGTGAAAAAATAGTGGAGTTTTTTACTCCGTTGTGATATAATATAATCAGAAAAAGTAAAGGACTGATTCTTATGATAAAGGTTACCCTAACAAATGATATTTTAAAAAAGATATCTGCCATTGATGAAAACCGTTTTTCTCTTAAAACTATTGAGCTTCCCCAAGTAACTAAAAACAAATTAAGGAAGAATTCAAAAAAGAAAAGCTCATACGCTTCAAACAAAATTGAAGGCAATCCTTTAACCGAAGCGCAGGCAAACGAAGCGATGGAAAGAGATGAGCATAAACACTTTTTAAAACCCGAACAGGAAGTGAGAAATTATTTCCTCGCCCTTAATCTGCTCGAAGAAAAATTAAAAGCAAAAGAACCATTTTCAAAAGAACTCTTGCTTGAAGTTCAGGCGATGGTTGAAAAGGGTGCTCCAAAGGAAAAAATCGGACTCAGGGGTGAAATGCCACCCGGAACATTATTCGCTGTATATGACTCAGAAAGCGGAGCACCTGAATATATTCCTCCCGAACACACCGAAATTCCGGTTCTTCTTGATGAGCTTGTTGAATACGTAAATACAACCGATGACCATCCGCTTATTATTGCGTCAATTGTGCACTATCAGTTGGTTACAATCCATCCGTTTGAAGACGGCAACGGTCGTACTGCCAGATTGATGTCGGGATATATTCTTGATTTCTATGGTTACGGATTTAACGGAATAGGCTCACTCGAAGAATATTTTGCATACGATCCCGATGAATATTACGCATCTCTTCAGATGGGATTGCCTGCCCTTTATTACTCCGGCAGAGAAAATCCTCCGCATCCCGAAATTTGGGTTAACTATTTTCTTCGTATGATGGAGTTGTATTCAAATAAGGTCTGCGAGCTTTCAAAATCATCTGCCGATGATGAACTTGATGGTAGCCTGTCATATCTTAACAACAAGGAAAAAGATTTACTGGTGTACCTTTTGAACAATCGTATGTTTGAATTTACTCCGATAGAAGTAAGTAAAGAGCTTGGTGTTACCAATAAAACTATTATAAACCGATGTGCAAAACTAACATCGAATGGCTTTCTTGTTCCTAATATTGCAAAAGAAAGAATACGTTCCTATTCGCTAAGTAGTTTCACAAGAAATAACGAGAAACAGATTATTTCAAAAATCATAAGATAAAGTGAAAACTCCCGCATTTTGTGAAAAAATGCAGGAGTTTTTCTTAAGCGGTCTTAATAATTTCCTTGTTCATTTCGATATATTCCAGAACTTCTTTATAGGCATCATCAAACTTGAATTTTACAGTAATATCTCCGCCCTCGTGCACTAAAATCTCATCAACCATCTCAAGCAGAAGATTTCGAGTTAAAGCTTTTATTTTGCCATGACTTTTAAAATGAGCTATAAATTCATTTTCGTCATTTACCCCTTCTTCATAACTTTTTGCAGTTTCGGTAAGATTTTCTATCATTTTATCAAGAGTTTCTATTTTTTCGGAAATGCCTTGCTTTAACATTAAATATTCCTCTTGAGTAATGATACCCTTCTTCCAATCCGGATATAAATCAACCATCATTCGTTTACACTTATCTCTCTCCAGAGTTTGTGTTTTAATTGCCTTTTTTAAATGAGTAGACTCTTTTTTTCTTTCACCGCTTGAATTGATTTTATTAAGAATATCATCCATTTCAATCGCAACATCAACCATATTCTGAATAACAGTGAGTACCGCTTCTTCCAGCTTATCAATTCTTATTGTGTGATTACCACAGGCACTTTTCTTCATTTTTCTTGCAGTAGCACAACGATAATAATGATATGTTGCATATGAATGGACATTCGTTTTTTTGTTCATCGCTCTATGACAATCAGCACAGCGAACAAAACCGGAAAATAAATCCACCTCTTTTTTCTGTGGGGCTACACGGATATTTTTGTTAAAAAGAGATTGTGCTTTTTCAAATATCTCTTTGCTGACAATCGCTTCATGAGTATTTTCAACAATAATCCAATCTTCTTTGGGAATTGGTCTGCATTGTTTAATTTTGTAGCTTATGGTTGTGTTTTTTCCCTGAACCATATTGCCGATATACATTTCATTTCGTAGTATTCTTCTTACAGAACTGTCCGGCCATAATCCGTCATTGCTTTTGCCTACGGGATGCTTGTAATTGAATCCTTTCATTTTTTTATACATCGATGGATTAGGGATTCCTTCTTCATTTAGTTCCTTTGCAATGCCGATTATACTTTTACCTGCAACAAATCGTTCGAAGATTGAACGGATAACAGGTGCAACTTCTTCATCAACAATAAGCTTATGATGGTCATTGGGGTCTTTTAGATATCCGTATGTTGGAAAAGAACCTATAAACTTACCTTGAGCACGGTTTACATTCAGCGTTCCGCGAACATTTACCGAAGTTGTTGCAGCAACGCTTTCGTTAATAACATTGGTAACTCCTACAGAAATACATTGTGTTGCGGCGTTCATATTATTTGATGCGGTATCAACGCCGTTATTGAGTGCTATAAAGCGAACTCTTAGCCTCAAAAACACGTTGTCAAGATAATTACCGCTATCGGTATAGTTTCTCCCGAAACGCGATAAATCCTTTACTATAACGCAATTTACATTGCCGGAATAAATATCTTCCATCATTCGTGTGAAATCAGGTCTGTCAAAGTTTGTGCCCGACCATCCATCATCTACATAAAAGTCATAAAGCTCAATGTCAGGATGAAGCTTTAAAAATTCCTTTAATATTTCTCTCTGCGATGTTACAGAGTTACTTTCTCCTTTATCTCCATCTTCTTTTGAAAGTCTTATATAAAGAGCAGCTCTCCATTGTATTTTAAATACAAGAGGCTGCTCTAAGTACATCGCATATTTTGTATTTGTCATATCGCGTACCTCCGTCTTTTATTTTGACGGCGATATGCTAATCTCTACGATAAAAATTATATCATACCGCCGTCTAAACTTCAAGAGGAAATATTATGAAATTTCCACTTACACCCCGAAAGCTGCCGTTAAAGCATCCGAAAAGTTTCTTCCACCGATAAATTCTATTCGCACCAGTGTGTCACCAACTCTTACCATATACGGATTCTTTACATCCGTGATAAATTGCTTTAACCGCTCCTCAATTGGCTTGGTTTTATCAACAGTTAAAGCTTTTAAGTCTGCAAAATTTTCAATATTAAAAGTATTTACCATATAAAGCTCCTTTCAATATATCTATTTATTTCCAAAAGCTTGTTATTCTATTCTAAATATATTATACCCCAAAATTTGTAAGGAACAACAAACTCCGCAAAAATTGCATAAAGATTTTTTTGTGGTGACATCATCGCCGTGTTTTATTTATCTTTTCCAATGTTTTCTTTTACAACTTTTCGAACAGTTCTAACTATCAATCTCTTTCCACTTTCAACTGATTTTCCGTAAAGATTAAGAAATTCTTTTTCAGACTTTAACATTTCATTAATTTTATTAGCGATATATTCCAAGTCTGGAGGTGTATAAGTGCCTCTTTTTATAATAGTAAATACCAAGTCGACAATTGCGTTTTTGCATGATGTAATTGCTTTTGTGTGCTCTGTTACACATGAATAATCATGTTGCATTATGCACATATTCAACGCAACTTCCCTTATGTACGCTGATACTGTTTTGTCGCAAACCTTAGCGTTATTCCGAATTTGTTCATATTCTTTTTCACTTACCACAAGCTTAATTTGTTTATTCTTAGTTTCCTTCATTTTCTTTATCCTCCTTTGATTTTTGGGCATGACCCAAACTTAAAATGAGCGTTAGCGAATGATTGTCCCGTGGGACAACTCGTATATTTACAAGTACTTAGCGTGCAAATATACGAGGGTATTTGGGGTTGTAGGGACGGGTCCCTGAAGAGGCGACCGTACATTTATGTACCAAGAGCCAATGCTTGTCGCTGATTGTTTTATTAAATTACCGAGTCTTTTCTCGGTAATTTAATAAAACAGAAAACGCACCCGCTTACTCATAAAAAACTTGCATGTAAATATTTTTACATACTATGATTTTTAAAAGTAAGTGAGTACGCTTAATTTAACATATTCGGCAGAAGCTCTTGCTCCAAGCTCTGCATCTCGCTTTTGGTTCCGTTCCCGTTCTGTTTCACACGGTAGTTCGCCGTTTTCCTCGCGCCAGCAAATTAGTGTCTGAAAATTTTGCTTGTTCTGAATATATTATAATTATACAAAAAATTCTTTAAAACAACAAAATGCGAAAAAAATTATACTTTGTCCAGATTTCCCCGAGTTGACCTTCTTTCAATCGTTCGCTTTACGCTCTCTTCAAGCACACATTTTGTGTAAAATAATTTAAAAAATTTTTTAAATGATGAGAAATTCTCGCATCAATTTTATTATATCCGAATTTCTCTGCCTCCATCACCTGTGCCGGTCACATAAAATGAGGCTTTGTGTTCAAATTTATCTTCGTATGCTTTTCCGACTATTTCAATATATTTATCAAGTGCATCATTTTTTATAATTGCAACTGTGCATCCACCAAAGCCCGCACCGGTCATTCTTATTCCAAGTACACCTTCTATTTTTCTTCCCATATTTACAACATAATCAAGTTCGTTACAAGAAACCTCATAATCATATTGCAGGGAATCATGTGATTCATTCATATACTGTCCGAAAAGTGCTATGTCATTATTTTTCATAGCCTCTGCGCTCTTACGAACCCTGTCGCACTCATAAACTACATGCTTGATTCGTTTTCTTGTGATTTCATTTTTCACCACATCTTTATAGTGTTCAAATTGCTCTATCGTTACATCTGCAAGCTGGGTTATCCCTGGAAGAACCGATTTTAAAGCATTAAGCCCTTCTTCACACTCAGCTCTTCTCTCGTTGTATTTTGAGTTTCCGAGCGAATGCTTAACATTCGTATTTGTAAGGACTATACTGCTGTCATTTAGTGTAAGCGGGATATGCTCATATTCAAGAGTAGCACAATTTAAAAAGACTGCGTGCTCTGCTTTTCCCATTGCAGAGGCGAACTGATCCATTATGCCACACTTAACCCCTATAAAGTTATGCTCTGCTCTCTGCGAAATAAAAGCCATTTCAATTATATCTAATTCCTTATCTATACCCTTTTTTTCGTTCGAAAAGGTTGCAAAGCATATTGCAGTTGATACTTCTATCGCTGCGGACGAAGAAATTCCTCCGCCGTGGGGTACAGTATCATCATAAAGCAAGTCACAGCCGCATATATCATACCCGTCCTTCATAAGCTCAAGCATGACGCCAATCTGATAATCTCCCCATTTAAGCTTATCTTTGAGGTTATGCATTTCGGAAACTCTGGTTTCAACCATAATATCTAAATCCGTAGCCTTAAGGCGGATTATATCATCGTTTCTCTTCCTCGCAATCAGGGTGGTTTTCATTGTAAGTGCAGCCGGCATAACATAGCCTCCGCAATAGTCAATATGTTCGCCAATAAGATTAACTCGCCCGGGAGAAGTAAATATACGCATTTCTCCGTCACCATATGTATCTATAAATGCCTTTTTAATTTCAGTTAGCTCCATCACAATCCTCCTGCACCTTTTTTATAAATTTATCAAATGCTTTTCTTCCCTCTTCATCTCGCTTGTAAACTCCTGCGTGCTCCAATACGCTAATGAAAACTTTTCCTACCTCTTGTCTGAGAATCTCTGCCACATTAGAGTTATCTATTTCAGGGTGATTTTTAATAACCTCTTCTGCCCAAGCCTTATGCGTTGCAGTTTTTTCGCATTTACCCATATCTAATCCTTTTATAATTGCATCGGCTACAGCCTCAATCTCTTCCACAAGTCTTGATGGTAATACTGCAAGTCCCATTACTTCAATGAGGCCTATATTCTCCTTCTTAATATGATGAAGTTCTGCATGTGGATGGAAGACTCCTAGCGGATGCTCTTCTGTAGTGATATTATTTCTAAGCACCAAATCCATTACATATTTCCCATCCATCATACTTGCGATGGGTGTAATCGTGTTATGCTTTTCGCCATTTGTTTCAGCAAAGATAAAAGCATCTTCATCACTATAATTACGCCAGCTTGCAAGTATCTTATCTGATAATTCTACTAGTTTATCCGCATTTTCAGATTTAAGCCTGATAACTGACATAGGCCATTTAATGGTGCTTATCTCAATATCCTCAAAGCCTGATATTTCATAAAAACACTCACTCTCCGCCTTATGCATAGCAAATATATGATTTCCGCCCTGGAAATGCTCATGCGAAAGTATTGAGCCTCCGACTATAGGCAAATCTGCATTTGATCCTATCATATAATGATTGAACTGTTTTATAAAATCAAGTAGTTTTGAAAATACACTCCTGTCAATCGCCATAGGAACATGTTCTGAATTAAGAACGATACAGTGTTCATTGTAATAAACATATGGAGAATATTGAAACCCCCATCTTTTTCCGCAAATTTCAATTGGGATAATTCTGTGATTCTGCCTTGCAGGGTGGTTCACTCTACCTTCATAACCTTCGTTGTCAACACATAACTGACAGAGAGGATAGGTTGATTCCTTGCTATGCTTTGCTGCTGCAATAGCCTTAGGGTCTTTTTCAGGCTTTGAACGGTTTATGGTTATTTCGATTTCTCCATATTCAGAATCAACTGTCCATTTTACATCTTTCTTTATTCTGCTTCGTCTTATGTAGTTACTATCACAAGAAAGTGTGTAAAAATAATCAGTTGCTTCTTTAGGAGAAATTTCATATAGATAATTGAACTTGTTTATAACCGTTGATGGATATGGTGTTAATATATCCATTACGGCAGTATCAAATATATCTCTATATACAATACTGTCATTTTCAATTAATCCATTCTCCACAGCAAAGTCTGTTATTGAGTTAAGTATTTTTTCCAATTCATCGATACTATTACACTTCTTACCTGTTTCCTCATAAGAATCTATCTTTAAAAGTGCGAGAATTCTGTTTCTGGCATAAATTTTATCGCTTTCGTGTATAAGGCCTGTAATAATACCGTATGACAATAATCTGTCTATC
Organism: Clostridia bacterium; assembly: GCA_045576835.1. Taxonomy (GTDB): domain Bacteria; phylum Bacillota; class Clostridia; order Monoglobales; family Monoglobaceae; genus UMGS1820. The sequence goes on along the minus strand of JAZNHF010000009.1, from coordinate 11,303 downwards.
TCTTCATATATCATTATTTATTCCTCGACAATGTCTGCTCAATATATTTTATATCAATGCGACCCCAAAAAGTTAGACCAAAAATCTAACATTTGGGGATCAGTTCAAAAAATGGGGGCGTTAATTTCACCCTTGCCATGCCTATGCTAATATACTATCGATTATATATTTATCGTAAAGTTCTTGCATTTCGGGTGTCAGTTCCACATGTCCAGTGCCATGCACAATATGATATGTTATATCAAAATCGTCTTTCATTTTCTCAACCAACGCATCCGAGTTAGTATTTATATCAAGTATCTCGTCTTTATCACAATGGAATACATAATACTTAATCTTTGGTAGTTTATCAATGTTGTAAATCGGCGATATCTTTTCAAGCGCCTCTTCTATCGGTCCGTCCTCGTGATAAACCGCACTATAGAGTATCCTGCTGAAATTTTCATCATTTTTATACTTATCAACCACATCACAGGCAGGACAATTTACAACACAGGCAACAGGCTTGCGTTTTGATAAAACAGAATACATAAGCGCAGACTGTCCTCCCATACTTCCGCCTGAATACACAATCGGTATATCGTCCCCCAGATTATAATGCTCAAACAAAACATCCATAATTTCTTCGGTGCAGTTAAATGCCTGCTTGTTCATAAACGACCACGGATTGTTGTGGGGCGTTATATAAAGTATACCCATCTTTGCCAAGCGCTTGCCCACAGACGGCTCATCATTTACAGAAGCAAAAGTGGCACCGCAACCAAAAAATGAGATAACAACTCCCTTTATCGGTTTTTTTCATCTTTTCTCATTTGTGTATGCAAATCTCTTTAAATTTTCATAACATATTATCTTATCCATATTTAATTCACCTTACCATGCGTGAACTCCTGTTCAAGTCTCGCCAATTCAAACATTTGTTTCGTTAACAATCAAATGAATATATTGTTGTATAGTCATAGCTATCTCCACTCTTTAAAACGGCAGACGGGAAATGTGAAAATTCAGTACAACTCGGGAAAAATTGTGTTTCAAGACAAACACCCTGATACTTATCATAAAGCGCCCCATTCTTAAATTTAACACTTCCGTCAAAAAACTGTCCTACGTAAACTTGAACACCGGGCTTATTAGTTGTGGTAGTCATAGTTAACCCCGACTTATCTCCCGTCAAACAGGCAATTTCCCGCATTCCGCTTCCTCTGGTTACAAAGTTATTGTCATATCCGTCCACCCCCGTGGTCTTCAGCGCGTCTAAATCTCTACCTATCGTCTTACTGTCAGAAAAATCAAATGGCGTCCCTTTAACAGAAAGTATCTCGCCCGTTGGCACCAAGTCACTATCCACAGGGGTATAAAAGTCCGCATTAATTTTCAGGTTATGTTTTACACACGCTCCCCGAATCGTGTCCGTTCAGGTTAAAATAGCTGTGATTGGTCAGGTTTACAATAGTGTCCTTGTTGCTCATCGCCTCGTACCTGATTCTCAGAGCTTTATCTTTCAATTCAAAAGTAGCAATAACTGTCAAATCCCCGGGGAAACCATTTTCTCCGTCAGGGCTTACAATCTTAAGCGCAACATAATCGTCTCCTATCACATTTTCTTCCCACACTCTTGTGCCGAAATGCTTTGCACCAGAATGCAACAAATTTCCGTTTTGGTTAGGCTTACACACAAACCTCTTCTCACCAATGGCAAAAGTTGCGTTTTTTATTCTGTTCGCAAACCTTCCGACCGTACACCCAAGGTTACCCGCGTTATGAAAGTAATCCTCTATCGTTTCTCTTCCAAGCACAACATCATATTCCCTGTTATTCTTTGAAACAACAAGGCTTCGTATAATGCATCCCAAATTTAAAATTTCCGCTTTTATTCCGCTGTCACTGCATATGGTATAAATATAAACATCCTCACCCATCGGCGTTTGCCCAAACTTTTCTTTGGTAACACTCATATAAATCTACTCCTTTTCCGAGCTTATCACTACCAAATATCACACTTGTCATTGTATATAAAAAGCAAATTCAATATGCTTTTCGTCAAGTCTGTACCTCTCCGCAAGGTCAGGTCCACAAGACGCAGAGCCAACTCCTGAATTTTTGTAATCTATACGGATATTCGTTGATACATCCTCAAAAATCTCATCCTGATGCATCCCATTTGCAAGAGTTTTGGTTGAGTAGTGCGAAACATTGAATTCAAACTCGCCGTCTGCAATAAACTCAAGTCCGTCCGCCATCGAGAGTTCTTTTGTTCTGATGTGATTCCCGTGTTCCTGCGGCATAATATAGTTCACAAACTCACGCGATGCCGAGCTTTCAAATCTGCCAATTCTTGTGTGATGACACATATCAACATAGCTTTCCATCTCGCCCATTCCATAGTATGTAAAGTTTTCTTTGTCATATGGTGTCTTAAACTCAAAGCCAAGGCGCGGAAGCCATATACAATTATCCCTTATATCTCCTGAAAGCTCAACTCTTAATTCTCCGTCTTCCAGAACTGTATATTTGAGAATGTATCTGAATATCGGCATTCTGGCAACTGAAGAAATACTTCCTTTTATCGTTACCGAATTTTTATCTGTCTCGTATTCATACGCTTTTGTAAATATTCTGTCTATATTTTCGGAATGCCAAACCGTATTTTGCCAAGCCCATTTCGGATTCATTCCTCTTTCGTTATCTAAAGGTGCACGCCATATCGTCAGCGAGACAGGAGCGTTGAGCTGCTGCTCTCCATTTTTCAAAATACTCTCTATCATTCCCGAATGTTTGGAAATTGTATAGGCAAAATCACCTTTAGCAAGACTTATGTAATTCTCGCTTTCCTTTATATCAACCTCACTTGCATACTCTTTTTCGCTTACTGTGCACCGTGTCGGAAGGGCAAGCTGTTTTGATGCAACCTCTCTGCCGCTTTCGTCATACAAAAAGCAATTTACATATGCACCAAGACTGCAGCTCTTTGGAATATTCAACGGAATTTCTATGCTTGCCTTTGGTTCAATATCATATACCTCTGAATTTCTCTCCACCTCAACTCCATCAACCTCTATTGTATGAACAAATGTATATTCATTCAAGTTTGTAAAATCATAGAGATTGGTAAGCTTCAGATTGTTCCTCGAAAGTTCACAATCTATATACTGATATACAGCCTTTACTTCAAAAGAGCCTGCTTTAAAGCTTCGGTCGTGAAAAACAAGACCATCGCAGCAAAAGTTCCAGTCGCTGGTTAACTCGCCCTCAAAATCACCGCCGTATTTTGGTACACCATCTACTATAACTGTATGGTCGCACCACTCCCATATACAACCACCGATTAATTTGGGATATTTATTGAATATTTCCCAATAATCATATACATCTCCAGGGCCGTTGCCCATTGCGTGCGAATATTCGCAAAGGAAGTAGGGCTTCTTTATATTGTCATCCTCTGCCGCCTCAATTACAAGCTCGGGTGTAACATACATTCTTGAATGAATATCCGACCTGTCAGCAAACTCGGGATGCGGATTTACAAGGGTGAAATCTTCTCCCAAATCCGCAAGCCTTGCCGAATCCTCACAATGTACAAGACGCTTTTTATCAACACCTCTTAAAAAATTAATCATCGCAAGATGATTGTCGCCATGCCCACTCTCGTTCCCTGTTGACCAGGAGAATATACATGTAGCATTCTTATCTCTATGGTACGCGCGAACCATACGCTCTACGAACGCATCCTTCCACTCAGCACGAGAGCATGGCCAGATATCACTACTTAAACAATCATATACGCATCTGCCCGGTTGACGATTTGCAAAGCCATGCTCCTCAAGGTCGGTTTCGAGCATAACATAAAACCCAAGCTCGTCGCACATATCCAAAAATTTTGGTGTCGGCGGATAATGTGCCGTTCTTATCATAATTAATGTTCAGCTCTTTCATAAGGCGAAAGTCTTTCATTAATTCTTCTTCCGTCATACACCAGCCATTTTTCGGGTTGGTGTCATGTCTGTTTATACCCTTCAGCTTGACAGATACTCCATTTACCAAAAATTTGTAATTCTCACCGATTGAATATGTAACAAAACCGATTCTGCGGGTTATAACCTCGTCGGCATATTTAAATATAAGCGTATACAAGTGCGGCTTTTCAGCATTCCAAAGGGTTGGGTTTTCAACCTCAAAAACAGCCGAGTCTTTTGCATATTTTTCCTCAAGCAAAGTCTTTCCATCAAGCAGCTTTATCTCTGCCTCACCGTCAAAGTCGATTAATATCTTATTGTCATCAGTTGTTGTTTTTATATCTTTGATATGCCCCTTTGGCCTTGACAAAAGGTACACATCTCTGAAAATACCATTAAATCTGAATTGATCCTGGTCCTCTAAATAACTGCCGCTGCACCACTTTCTCACCTTTGCAACAACAGTATTTGTCCCGCATTTTACATAATTTGTTATATTGAACTCCGCCTGCAAATGAGAGCCCTGTGAATATCCCACATACTTATCATTTATATAAAGCTCAAGGCAGGACGAAACACCTTCGAAAACGATATAACTCTCCCTTTGTGTGTCGGCAATTTCAAACTCACGCATATATACGCCCATTGGATTTTCAGCGGGCACAAATGGCGGGTCAACGGGGTACGGATAACAAACATTTGTATAGTTCGGATTTTCATATCCGTATATCTGCCAGCACGACGGAACAGAGATAGTTTCCCATTCCTTCCCCGTATCCTTTTCATCAAAATCCCGATTGTAAAACTTAAATTTCCACTCGCCGTTCAAAAGGGTATACGCTCCCTCGTTTTCGGGAATATAATACGCCCTCTGCGGTTCCCTATTCTCTTGTATATGTTTAAGGTCTTCATACATCCTCATACTAATCACTCCTACAACTTCATTTTTTCCTTACCAAAATGATTGATGATTTTTAAACTTATATATACGGAACGTCTACCCGCGGCGGTGAAGGATCCCGCAAGTAGACGCTTTTAAGGCAAGGCAAATACAAATAAGGTAATAAAGTAATTACCGGCGACCGAGAATGCAAATAGCCCTTGCCCTCCGATATCTAGAACGGCCGTATCTCCTTGCATCCCTTCTAAATTCAAAAACGCTATTGAATTTTCAGCTTTTTTGCATATATATTTAATAGTTTCTTTGTTGCTGGTGCCACTTCCGTTTTCTTCATCAGATTGCAGCAACAAATGAACAGGACGCGATGTAAATCCAGATTTTTCAAGCGCATCCATTGCCATAACCGCTGCAACAATACCACCCTTACAATCCATTACACCCGGCCCGTACATATTCTCTGCATCGCGCCTTACAGCAGGCCTACCAAACGAGCCAACCGGATGGACGGTATCCATATGCCCCGAAACGCATACAGGCTCTCCTTTTGCATCGGGATTTAATGTCAGGCAAACCACATCGCCCGATATTTCTTGTTTGAAAATCTCTGTTTGCCAATTATGGCGTTTTGCTATATCCAAAAAATATGCCCCGACAGCATCAACGCCTTTTTTAAAATCTGTCGGGCTTTCTATGTTGCAAACATCCTCCAATATATTCAGATATAGCTCTTTTAATTCTTCAATTTTTTCAAACAGCTCTTTACACATCATAAAGCCAATCTCTCCATTCAAAAAAATCAACCGTTCTCAACTTCTATGTTCTATGCTTGTCACACTATCTTTGAACTCTTCCTGTTCCGTCACCAAACATTAAGCTTTCTACTTCTTTTACGGTAACTTCATTAAAATCATGCTCTATTGTATGCTTTAATGCTGATGCAGCAACCGCAAACTCAATAGCGTTTTGGTTTTTATATCCTTGAGAAATTGCATAAATTAAACCACCTCCAAAAGAATCTCCGCCGCCGACTCTATCGACAATATGAATTAAATAATTCTTTGAAAAATAATATTCATTATCCTTGTAGAGCATAGCTCCCCAATTATTATCATTTGCCGTTATGCTGCCTCTTAATGTAATTGCAACGGTCGGAATGTCAAACATATCAGACAGCTTTTTAGCAACAGTTTTATATCCGTCACGAGAAATAGTTCCTTTTGAAACATCTGTTCCATCTGCTTTTATTCCAAAAACCTTTTCGCAATCCTCTTCGTTTGCAATAGCCACATCAACATACGGCATAAGCTTAGCCATTACCTCGCCTGCTTTTTCACTTGACCATAAATTTTTTCTAAAGTTTAAGTCGCAACTTACCGTAATATTTTTTTGCTTTGCAGATTTTACTGCGTCAAGACAAATTTCAGCGCAATTGTCACTCAAAGCGGGGGTTATACCTGTAAAATGAAACCATGTAACCCCGTCAAAAATTTTATTCCAGTCAAAATCGGTTCTCTCTGCCGTTGAAACAGATGAATATTTTCGGTCATAAATTACTTTAGACGGTCTTTGAGATGCCCCTTTTTCAACAAAGTAAAGTCCTATTCTATCCCCGCCATACACAACATCAGATACATCTACATCGTGAGCCTTAAGACTTCTCAACGCGGATTTTGTTATGTCATTATTAGGCAGTTTTGTAACAAATGAGGAATTAAGTCCGTAGTTTGCAAGCGAAACTGCAACGTTTGCTTCTCCGCCTGCATAACTCATTTCATATAAATCTGCTTGCACAAATCTATTGTACCCTTCCGGATTTAACCGCCCCATAATCTCGCCAAAACAAACAAATTTCATGGCCTTTACACTCCTTATATTTGATTAGTATATTTTCTCGCAAGCTCTGTGATTTTTTCAAATTCACTGTTTTCTATAAAACTCTTTTTAACAATGTTTGAGCCTACACCGACGCCACAAATTCCTGCCGCAAAGAAGTCTGACAAATTATCTTCATTTACTCCACCAACCGCCAAAAGCTTAATGTGACTGAGCGGCGCTTTAATTGCTTTTATATAATCAATTCCCATATTAGCGGACGGAAATAGCTTGATATAATCAGCGCCCGCTTTATGTGCCATTTGAATTTCCGTAGGCGTTAATGCCCCGGGCATAGAAACCATCCCAAGCTCTTTGGTTTTCCTTATTACTTCTTCACAAACATCAGGGGAAATAATAAATTTTCCGCCTGCAGCTTCAGTTAGTTCAACCTGTTTTACATTCAGCACTGTTCCTGCGCCTATATACATTCTGCCTTCAAAATGCTCGCATAGGCTTTTTATTTTTTCTGCAGTCTCCTCGTCTGATGACGAACCATCAGGGCTGTAGGTAACCTCTAAAAATCTTATTCCGCCATCATACAACGCCTCTGCAACCGGAATAAGTTTTTTCTTTGCCACACCCCTTGCAATAACAATTATTTTATTTTCATTAAGTGCCTCTATCATTTTATTGTTCATATAAACTTCTCCCTTTGTCTATGCTCTTTAGTTTGCATCTCTGCATCAGCAACAAACACCCGCTGCGCGAGCGCCTCCAAATTCTCCATTCTCGTCTGCAAAACCAAAGGAATACAACTTACCATTTACATAAAATCTGATTTTAAAGGTTTGTCCGTTCAAATCAGAAATTTTCAATGTATCGAAAATCACTTCTTCGTTGCAGCTGTCTCCGCAAAGTTTTCTGCTTCTATATTTCTTGCCATCAGGCAGCAATATTTCTGCTTCAAGCTCACCTTCAAAGTTAACATGCATTGTATTCTTGCCTGCAAATACCAGATTTCTTGTTGTTAGCGTGCCACTTCCATTCATAGAAACAAATCCATCTCTGCGAAGCTTGGCAAGACCTGTCGCACCATTTCGATATAATCCGTTTGTTACATCCTCGCGGCTGGTATAATTCTCATCGCCTTCAAAACCAATATAATATATCCACAGCTCGTCACCTTTTATAACACAAACACCGCCAACTGACTGCACATAGCCTCTGTCCCATGTTTCTTTTGTAATAGATGCACTAATTACGCTTTCTCTGTTTGGTCTCGAAAAATGATAACCATCTCTTGAGTACATAAATTGAAGCTCGGTTATTTTAGGAATACCCGTTTTGGTGCTTACATCATTTTCAGGTCCATATAAAATCTGAAACATTCCAAGCATAATACTTTCATATCCTACAGCATCGACATTATACAGTTGAGGACTAAACTCCATATACGGATTTTTTTGCTCGCAATCATCGCAGCACATCCATTGATATGCCTCTGTTTCATCCCATTTAGCCCCTTCCAGATAATTATCACATTCTCTGTATAGCCTGCTTCTTCCATTCCAATACGCACGAATACTGTATACCCATTTTTTTCTAAACGGATTGTAAAATATAGTGCTCCTGTCACCTATATCCGGTGTTTTCCCGAACTTTTCAAAATGAATTCCGTCGCTCGACACAGCCACTATGCCAAAATAGTCCCCGCCGGGGTTTCGAAGAAACAGCTTATATCGTTCTGATGGGTCACAAGTATCATCGATAAAAACAGTTGTCGAGTCCGGTCTTAAATATGTTATATCTCCTGTGTATTTCTTAAATTCATATCCATCATAAGGTAAAATCAAATTAGTTCCCGGAACAACATCTAAATTCGGTCTGTCCCAATGTATTCCGTCTACGGATGTTGCGTATGCCATATTTCTGACCCATCCCGCTTCATACCACATCTTCCAGATTTTTTCTTTCTCATCATACCAAATACCGCCACTTTTAGGGCAAGCAACCGGCGCCTGTGCAATCTCATATTCTGTTTCAGGTTTAAAAATTGGGTTTCCTTCGTATTTTTTCGGTTTATGATACTCAACCTCAAGTTCTGTATCCTCAATCAAAAAATCATCAACAAAAAGCTGTCTGCCGACTGAAACATCTATAATTTCCGGCTTGTTTTTCAGATATGGCACATTGGAAAAATCGTTGATTTCTTTCCCAAAATCTTCATCGAGCAATATATTATTATAAAGCTTTTCCATACACTACCTCCAAAATATATCTCAAATTAGGCATTCGCGGCCATGAGTCGGAAGTTTTCTGTTTGCAACCCGCTCTCATAGCTCTATTCATAAATATGGTGAAATCCGCAGAAATGGAACCTCTGCGGATTTAGCAACAAAAAGTATAAATAGTATTATTGATATTGGCAATCACATAATTTAACTGTTGCTCTCACCCTTATATCTCGACGGGGGAGGAATCCAGCTCCGTATCGAGCAAATCAACATATCAATCTTGTATAACTTTTCGTGTTTGTTATATTTAACATACTATATGGGAAGATCAACTACAATCTTCCCATATAGACAAATTATTTAACTTCTTTTAAATAATACTCTACATTGTGCATATAATCCTTGTTCAAATTATTTACCCAATAATCGTTTATTTCAGCAAGTGTTTCTTCTGTCATTCCTATCTGAAGACTCGTATCAACCATACGCTTATACAAGCTTTCAAACTCATCATCGTTTTGTGCCGTCATTACTTTAGTCAGAGCCGTCTCAAATGCAGATCTTGCCTGCCAAACCTCCTTTGCAGAGTCTAAGTAAGTCGGGAACGAATAAATGTTAGGAAGTATGCTTTGTACCGTTTCAATCGGATTATATACACCCGTTGAATAGAAGTGGTTAAGACGCGAAAGGCTCGGCACATAATCGTATACATAAATCGGTTGCCACTTGTTTGGGCCCGCCGGATAGTCAGGCCACAGCTCTGCATTTAAGCCATATTTAATACGAGAATCGTTTGATTCACCATATACCGCCTCTGCCTCAAGTTCTTTGTTTACAAAGCGTCTGCCGTTTTCAGTTTCTTCAAACAAGCCTGCACTTCTCGGGCCCCACTGGATAAGCTTTTGTCCAACATCGGTAAGCATAAAGTCAAAGAAACGAAGGATTTGAGGAAGGTCTTCCTCTGCAACCTCACTCTTTACAAACGCATAAGCATAGGTTCCTGAAAATTTGTTTTCAAGAGGTATAAACTTTTCTTTATTATATGGTATATTGAGTATAACCTTTCTGTATTTATATCCCTCTGCATTGCTGTTCAATGTATTTACATCGGGTGCGGTTCCGCCATACAAAACTGCATACTGACCACTTGCACACTTTTCTTCATATGTCGCTCGGCTGTCTGTAAGCGAATCTGATGATATTACATCCTCCTGAATAAGGGTGGTGAGCTCTCTCAGGGTTTCCTTGAAGAAGGGAGCGTTATACATATATTCAATTTTCTCTGTCTCCACATCATAGTATGTAAAGTAGTTATTCATCGGACCGCCGGGGAAAGAATTCCAGCCATTTAATCCACCTGCCAGAACTGTAAGGAAATCCCAGTTATCAGAGCCCGCAAAAGCATAAGTAGAATACACTTCTCTGTTACCCACCTTCATACCAAGGGCTTTAACATCGCGGAGGAACTGATAAAATTCTTCTTTAGAGTTAAATGACGCATTTAAAATTTCTTCCTCTGTAAACTTGCCATTTTTTTGGAATATAGCTTCAAGCTCATCCGGTGTATATGCCTCGGGCTTGATTTTCTTTAATATATCATCTCTGACAAGCACATAACCTGTATCAGATGTAGGCACCTCAGTTCTTGCAAGAAGCTCCGGTGACATTTCAGGGAAAGCATATTCAATAGCAGGCTTTATATCTATTTGATAAATCTTACCGTCTTCTCTTCTGCTCTTCATAAAATCGCCTTGTTGCATCCATTTATAAAGATGCGGCATATATTTGGGAATAAGCTCCGAAAGTTCCCAAACCATATCTTGTTCAATAAGCTCGTTAATATTACAACCCTTTAAAACTTCAGGCCACTCCCCTGTTGCAATAATTTTAGGAAGTTTTGAATCAAACAAATCGCCGCCGTTATCAAATGAATCTTCTGAAAATTTTACACCTGTGACACGATATATTTCGGGTGTAACAACATCGTTTGTAGCAATATTATTTCGATTAAGAGCATAGCTTCCTGTTCCGTACCACATTGTAAGGTCTAACTTCTTACCTGTCCAGTCGGGAAGGTCTGATGAATCCTCAACCGTGTCAGCAAGCTCATTAACCGCAACATCTGAAATTTCACCTGTGCTTTCTCCTTGTTCTTTATCACCGCAACCAACGATAGCGGTCATCATAAGAATAAGCGAAAGAATAAGTTATAAAATCTTTTTCATACTATTTTCCTCCTGATATTATATATTTTTTATTTTGGCTCTATAATAAATGTTGGGGTGTCCAACAAATAGAGCTCAACAAAATTTTAAAAAGACAATAAAAAAAGAGAGCATATTTGTTCAAAATCCGTTATAATGGAATTGTCCAGAAACCAGAAACGGAGGAACAGGATAT
>JAZNHF010000008.1:0-37644 GCA_045576835.1 Clostridia bacterium | reverse complement strand
TTTCATCATACTTGCAACTTCTTCTGCAAAGTTGTCCTCTCTCTTTTCAAGACCCTCGCCCGTCTCAAAACGAACAAAGTTCTTTATCTTGATGTCTGCACCAATGCTCTTGCCAACGGCTTCAACATACTTTGCAACCGTCTCTTTATCTGTTGCCTTAACATATTCCTGCTCGAGCAAGCAAATCTCTTTAAGCTCTTTTGCAAGACGACCTGAAATCATCTTTTCGATAATGTTATCAGGCTTTGATGCGTTTTTGGGGTCATTCTTAAGCTGTGCAATAAGAATGTCTTTTTCGTGCTCTTTATACTCTTCAGATACATCATCGCTTGAAAGATACTTGGGATTAAGAGCCGCAATCTGCATAGCAAGATTTCTAAGACACTCTTTTACCTCGTCGCAATCAGGAGCGGCTGCTTCAACAAGAACACCGATTTTGCCTGCAGCGTGGATGTAATCTGTAACAACGCCGTCAGTCTCAATTCTTGCAAAGCGTCTGATGTTCATATTCTCACCGATTTTTGCAATTTTCTCTGTGAGCATATCACCTATTGTAGCGTCACCGCATTTTTCAGCCTTAAGAGCCTCAACATCTGCGGGGTTTGTGTCTGCAACAGTCTTTGCAACATCGGTAACAAAGCTCTGGAACTCATCGTTCTTTGCAACAAAGTCGGTTTCCGAATTTACTTCAACCAAAACACCGACATTGCCGTTCATATAAGCCTTAACGATACCCTCTGCCGCAATTCTGCCTGCCTTTTTAGCAGCAGTTGCAAGACCTTTTTCTCTCAAAAACTCAACAGCCTTGTCCATATCACCGTCGGTCTCTGTCAATGCCTTTTTGCAATCCATCATACCGCAGTTTGTCATTTCTCTGAGCTTTTTAACATCTTGAGCTGTAAATGCCATTTTATATCAATCCTTTCTGATAATCAAATTAAAATTACTCGTCGAGCATATCGAGTGTAACCTCTTCCTCTGCAGTTTCTTCCTCTTCAACTGCGGGAACGAACTGCTCGCCCTGACGACCCTCTATGATTGCGTTGCCGATAGTAGACGCGATAAGCTTAACCGCACGGATAGCATCATCGTTACCCGGAATGGGAAAATCTGCCTCTTCAGGGTCACAGTTTGTATCAACAATAGCAATAACAGGAATACCAAGCTTGTGAGCTTCTGCAATAGCGTTCTTTTCCTTTCTCGGGTCAACAACAAACATTGCAGCAGGAAGCTCCTTCATTTCCTTGATACCGCCGAGGAACTTCTCAAGCTTCTCGTGTTCAAGGTTGAGCTTTATAACCTCTTTCTTGGGAAGAAGGTCCATTGTGCCGTCTTCTGCCATCTTTTCAAGCTGGTAAAGTCTCTCAATTCTCTTTTTGATTGTCTTGAAGTTAGTGAGCATACCGCCAAGCCATCTTGCATTTACAAAATACATACCTGTTCTCTCGGCTTCTTCGCGGATAGCATCCTGAGCCTGCTTCTTTGTACCAACAAAGAGAACATTTCCGCCCTGGGCTGCAATATCTCTTACAAAGAAATATGCTTCCTCAATCTTCTTTACCGTCTTTTGAAGGTCAATGATATAAATACCATTTCTCTCTGTGAAAATGTACTCTGCCATTTTAGGGTTCCAACGACGGGTCTGATGACCGAAGTGAACACCTGCCTCCAAAAGCTGTTTCATTTGAATTACTCCCATGATTTTACACCTCCATAGTTTTTTACCTCCGCACAAGTCAACTCACACAAGTACCGTCATGGGTGTGCGGCAACGCTTATGCAATCGTTGTGCGTGCGTATTTTATATTTGCATCAGGGCACAAAATCCCCAAAAGCCATATTATTATATCACAATATTTTTTATAATGCAAGTATTTTTTATAATTTTTTTACTTTTTATAAGTCACAGAAACCATCTTGGTTTCTTCGTTCCACGAAATCTTTCCGCCGACCGCCTCAACTACATCACGGATAGGAAGCAAAACCCTGTTATTATACTCAATAGCGGGGCATTTCATTGTAACTGCTCTGCCGTCGACCATCATAAAATCACTGCCCGGCTTTATTAGAAGCCTGTGTCCGCCAAGGTCAATCCCTGCATAATTCATATCGCTGTACCACTCTACTTCGGCACCCATATGCTCTACCACTGCACGAAGCGGAACCAGAGTTCTGTACTTTACGGTGTCAGTAATAGGCGGTTGGTCAAATACAATTTCCTCACCATTTACCGAGACATAGATAAGCTCCTCGCAGTCAATCCCCTTATTTTTACCATAGGTATAGCCCACCGACGCATTATCAAACGGACAATAAAGCCTTACCAAACGAGAACCGAGGAACGCATCATCTGCAATTCTTGTTACACTCCTTGGAACTGAAACCGAAGTAAGCTTCGGGCATTGTGCAAACGCCTTTGATTCAATCACGGTCACGCCTGCAGGAAGTGCTACGCACTCAAGTCCGCTCGCCTGATAAAACGCCCCCTCCGACACACTCTTGAGAGATGACGGCAGATACACGGTTCTTATGCTAGAACTGTATGCAAAACACATAGCACCAATTCTTGTAACTGTATTGGGAATTCTTATCTCAAAGATTTTCGAGCTTCCGCCAAACGCCCCGTCGTCTATTGCAACAACACGCTTTCCGTCTATTTCAGACGGAATCTCTACAACACCATCCACATCATCAACGCCCGTAATTGTTACGGTGTTTCCCGATACCGTGTAGGTGTAAATCTCACTTTTGAAGGTCTCCTCTGCTGACGCAAAAGGCGTCAAACCAAGCATAATTACAAGAACAAGTATTGTTGCCGTAAGCCGAGCTTTTACAAATCCTGTTTTCATAAATATGACTCCTTTCTATATGCAATTTTGCACAAAATCAATCAATTATATTTTGAACACAAAGCACATTCTATCATAAATCTGATTAAAAATCAAATATTTTTTATTTCTAATCCCTGTCATAGAGACTGTTACCCATTGAGTCAATGACCACAATTGCGGGAAAGTCAACAACTTCAAGTTGCCTTATAGCCTCCGTTCCAAGGTCGTCATATGCAACTACCACCGCAGAGACTATACTCTTTGCAATAAGAGCACCTGCACCGCCGATTGCACCAAGATAGACCGCTCCGTATTTCTTCATTGCAGAGACTACCTCGCTTGAAAGCTCGCCCTTTCCAATCATTGCTGTCTGTCCGAGCGAGATTAGTGTCGGGGAATATTTGTCCATTCTTCCGCTTGTTGTCGGTCCGCAAGAGCCTATAACCTGACCCGGCTTTGCAGGGGTAGGGCCTGCATAATATATCGTGATGTTTTCTATATCAACGGGCAGTCTTTCGCCTCTTGCAAGCTGTTCCGTCATACGCTTGTGCGCAGAGTCCCTTGCAGTATATATTGTTCCGCTTATCAGAACACTATCGCCTGCCTTGAGGGTTTTTACCGTCTCGCGTGTTATTGGTGCAGTTATCCTCTTTACCATACTGTATTCCTCCAAAAAAATGGCACAAGAGTATGCCATAGCTCTTATGCCAAAACTAACAAAGCTCTTCCAATTCTAAAATACTATCTAAAATATAGTCCGCTTCGTTTTCTTCAAAATATTCACGCGACTTTTCGCCAAGTGCACCCGTAGTAACCCCGAGGAACGAAAATCCGCCACGCTTTGCCGACATTAAATCACTCGGTGCGTCACCTACAACCAAAACTCTGTCTATCTCGTCATAGGTATATTCACCCTCGTGGATTTCTTTGTTTGAGCGGGTTTTCCCGAGCACAGCCTTGAGAAAAACAAACGGGTCAGGCTTTGCAAGAGGAAGCTTCGGCTTCAGCTCCTCCTCTGCCTCGCATACCTCGTCAAAGCAAACATACATATCCTTGTCAAAATATTCATCAAGTCCCGTTTGAGAAAGCGGATACTCTATCTCATTTCTCGGTCTGCCCGTGCCGATGCCAAGCTTAATTCCTCTGTCCTTCAGTTTGCCCAAAACACGCTTTAAATCAGAGACCTCAAACAAAAGTCTGTCCTCCGTCTTTACACCCTCAAACTCATCACAGCCGTGGAACCAAAGCTGAAAAACCTCTATCATTTCTTTCCATATTCCGTCTCCGCCACGCTTAAAATGCTCTTTCGGATACTCGGGATAAGCAGTTGCAACAAGCTGTGAAAGTGCGTCATAAACCTCAGGGGCTTTCATATCAATATTTTCAATAAACATACATACGCTCTGAAAATGTGCGTTATCGGGTGTATCAAGCTCAAAATCCAAATACTTTGACACACAGAAAACAACATAAAGCAAATCCCAGTTGGTATTTACGCCAAGATTTTTGACCGCCTTTACGGTTCTTCCGCCACAGAAGATATTGTTATAAATTTCTCTATACTGACGGCGGCACCATTCTCTGTCTGTTCCGCTTTTTCCGTAATGCTCATAACTAAAGAGCAAATCATAAAGAGAAACAGCGGCGGTTTGCCAATAAGCAAGCTCGTTTGTGATTACGCCATCCATATCAAAGATTATTTTGTCAAAATCATTCAGCTGTAATTTCATATACAACCTCCCCTGCAACACCCGAGGTCGCACCGCCCCTGATGTTATCAGGATTTATTGCTAAGCCGAGAGCAATACCAAAGGCACGGTAAACCGCCTCCCACAGATGGTGTCCGTTTTCGCCCTTTTCTACATCAATATGGAGAGTGCATCTTGCACCCTGAACAAATCCATCAAGAAAGGTAATGAGTTCCTCTGCCGGCATACCCTCTACCGTTTCGCCGTATTCTGCCTCTGTTGTAAAATCAAGCAGAGCTCTGTCCTCAAACGAGATGACTGCTGTCGCCAAAGCCTCGTCAATAATTCCAACGCCATAGCCGTATCCTGACGGGCGATTAAGCTTCACAAATTCCCCGACAGCTTTCCCCAGCGTCATTGAAACATCTTCTGTCACAAGGTGAACAAGCTGAAAATCAGGGAGATTAAGCTCAATGTCAATATTCATACCCGAACGCCATACTATATGTTCTATCATATGGTTTAAAAAGGCATGCGGTGTTCTGATATGCTCTCTGTAATCCTTCCAGAGCTCTCCCTTCTCTATCACAACCTTGACAGAGGATTCGGTTGTCCTCCTTACAGCAGTAATCCTGTTCTTCAAAACAAACATCTCCTTATATTGGATTTCGTTACTTTCTCTCTTTTACGGCAAGTCCGTGTGTATCAAAGCCCTCAACCGTTGCAATGCGATACGCATAATCTCTTACCATCTCAAAGCCTGCCTTGCTTGCATAACCAACCGATGAACGCTTAAGAAAATCAAGCACAGACACACTTGAATATGTTTTTGCAGACTGTCCTGTCGGCAAAATTGCGTTAGGCCCAAGGACAAAATTGCAAAGTGTAACAGGTGTATAATCGCCAAGTAATATCTCGCCCGCATTCTTAATTTTCGGAAGCACCTCAAATGGTTTTTCCGTCATAACCTCCATATGCTCAGGGGCATATTCGTTTACAAATGCAATACTCTCCTCCAAGCTGTCGGTTATAATCGCACCGCCGTATGTAGACAGGTTTGTAGTTACAAACTCGCGGCGTTTATCCGAAATCTTTTTAAGCTGACGCTCTACAATCGGGATTGTTGCGTCTACAAGCTCTTTACTGTTGGTAACAAGAAGTGCCGCCGAGTCAGGTCCGTGCTCTGCCTCTATCATCCAGTCAAGAGCAACCTTTTCAGGGTCTGCATTCTCGTCTGCAAGTATAATCGCCTCGCTCGGTCCTGCGGGAAGTCCTGCGTCTATATGATTTGCAAGCACACGCTTTGCAGCTGTTGCATACGAATTACCAGGTCCGATTATTTTATGGCATTTGGGAATAGTCTCTGTTCCGTAGGCAACTGCCGCAACGGCTTGAATTCCGCCAACCTTGTATATCTCGGTAATTCCGATTATCTTCGCCGCCGCCAGAATTGCATCGTCAACATCACCCTTTTCATTCGGTGGTGTAACAACAACAATTTTTTCTACATTGGCAACCCTTGCGGGGATACCAAGCATAAGCATAACCGAGGGGAAGCTTCCCTTTCCCCTCGGAACATAAAGGCATACATCAACGATAGGTGTAGTCTTTTCACCAACAAGGAGACCCTTGTCAACCTCGGTAAACCACATTTCCTCGGGCATCTGCTTCTCGTGAAAATCGCGAATGTTCTTTGCGGCGTACTCGATAGCCTCTCTCGTCTGTGCATCTAGTCTTTCATAACCTGCTTCAATTTCTTCGGGCTTTACCTTTATTCTGTCTTGAGTAAGCGAAACCCTGTCAAATTTAGCAGTGTATTCAAGCACCGCCTCGTCGCCTCTTTTTTTGATATCATCAGAGACCTCCTTCGCAAGCTGCATATGCTCTGTAATATCAATCTCTGCGCGTTTCATTATAAACGCCTTTTTTTCTTCTGATAATTCCGACAACTTATAAACATTCATTATATTATCATCCTTTCATATGTAGCAAAAAACAAAATACAAAACCATTATACAACAAATTATCGCAAACTGCAAGAGTTTGCGATAATTTTTCTGTTATTTGACAAATAAAAATCCATATTTCTTTTAAAATTTCTTGTCACTTTTGCATAATTACATCAAATTAAACACACGCTCAAACTCAAGCTCGCGTTTCCAGAGTGCCATAGCCTCATCATCTTTAAGTATTGGCGAGGCACTTTTGGCAATCGGCAGACTTGCCGTACTTTTTGCGATATTTAAAACCCTCTGCCCTGCAGAGTTGAAATCAAGCACCTTTATATATTTCGGCACAGCCTCTGCATCCGCCCTTGTAATCCCAAGGAATGCACACAGCATTGCCCTTTTAAGTCGGCTGTATGCGTATCTTTTGGATTTAACAGCTTCAAGCAATTCGTCTAATGTATCGCACCGCATCACGGCAGACTTTATCTTGTTTTCAAGCCCCTCTGATATATCGGGGACATTTTTAAGTTCTCTCTTCTGCATAAGACAAATGGCTGACAGCACCGCCTTATCATAGTCTGTGCCCGAATGTATTTTGCCCTCCCTGTATATCAGCGACGCCTCCTCGGGCACAAAGCTCATAGCATTGTCAACACAATTCTGAAGCTCTTCTCTTATATGCGAAGCAGATGCAAATTCGCCAAATGCTATCGGGGAATTATGTTCTGTATACGCTCTCTTTATAAGATATGGCTTTAGCAACGAGCCTTGCCTGATAACTGCTTTGAGATATTCTATTGCCAGAATATTGTTCGGTTGGCTCAAAATCTGCTCCGCCTCGTCACCGAGAATTGACGCGGTTGCCCTTGAGCGTGCCACCGCATAGGGAAGTCCTTTTGAAAGCTCCCGCGTGAGAGCAGTTTTGAACTCCCCGCCCTCTTTTGTCAAAAGCTCTGCAATATCATGGAGCTTTGAAATATCTCCGCACTCTGCCCCAAACACAAGATAGTCTACACATCCGAGGGCATCAAGCGTTCGCACCGAGGCGTCTGCATACCCCTCTGCCGAGCGAAGAACAAAAACGGTCGGATTTTCAAGAACCAAATCCACCCCGCAGGCAAGAACCGCCTTTGTGCGTATTTCTTTTGAATAAATCGCACATTCGCCTCTTTGAACAAAGCTTCCGCTCATAAGCGAAACCACTGCATCTAATTCAAGCTCTTTTCTTGCCATATCAATCTGATATTTGTGTCCGTTATGAAATGGATTATACTCGCTTATAATCGCACCGATTTTCACTCAAACACCTCCGTATATTACTGCGTATATCTGTTTATATACTCATCGTCAAGCTTTGAATATAAAATTTTCTGACTGTGATACAACCCCGAATATCCTGACATCATATAGCCGACCGCACACGAGAGGGCAAAGAACAAAAGCCCCTCTCCGCCGAAAAGCTCCACCGATAGTATTATCGAAGCAATCGGACAATTTACGAGACAACAGAACAAGGTAACAAGTCCAATCGCCGCTGCAAACGACGGGTTAATACCAAGCAACGGAGCTGCAACGCAGCCAAAGGTCGAGCCGATAAAAAATGCAGGAACAATCTCTCCGCCCTTAAAGCCTGCCGAAATTGTAATTGCTGTAAACAGAATTTTAAGGATAAACGCCTCTTTCTCTGCAGTGCCGTCGATTGCACGGGTTATTATCTCCATTCCCGCACCGTTGTAATCCTGACTGCCTACAAGTGCCGTCAGTATTACAATCGCAATTCCGCCGACCAATGCTTTTATATATCCGCTTTTAAAAAGCTTATTCATCGTCTTTTCGCAGAGCTTTATCGAGTAACAGAACAAAATTGAAACAACCGCACAAAGCAGTGCCAAAAGAGCGACCTTGCCAAATGTTATTATATCAAACGCCTCAGGCAGTATATCTGGAAACGAAACCCCGCCCAGACCAAACCTTCGGCTTATTGCGTACGCAGTAAACGACGACACCATACAAGGCACAAGCCCCGCATAATGAATTTCGCCAACCCTTGTTACCTCAATCGAAAAAATTGCAGCGGTAAGAGGCGTTCCGAAAAGAGCAGAAAATACGCTGCTCATACCCGACATAATGATTATTCTCATTCTCTTTTGGCTCAGCTTTAAAAGTCTGCCTAAATTACAGCCCAAGCTTCCGCCAAGCTGAAGTGCCGCACCCTCTCTCCCCGCAGAGCCTCCGAACAAATGGGTAATAACCGTGCTTATAAATATAAGCGGTATCATTATAATCGGAATTTCCTTGTTTTTACGCACCGACTCTATAACTCTGTCGGTATCAATTCTTCCGTCTGCCGCAAGGCGTTTATACAGCCACGCAATCAAAACTCCGCCAAGCGGGAGTAAAAGTATCAGATAGCCGTATCTTATGCGTAGTTCTGTTACAAAATCAATGCTTATATGAAAAAGACTTCCGAGTATACCGCCGACTATCCCTGTCAGGATTGAAATGCCGAGCCACTTGAAAAAGCCCTCGAGGTATTTTGTCGCACTCTTTAAATATGTCTTTATGTTTTCCAATGCTCTTCTCCTTAAAATAAAGTTTATACCCCAAAAGCAACACGCCTTTGGGGTATGCAGCTACAACCTTTGTCTCAAATTACAAAGAACTCTCTCAAAATACTCGGGAAGCGGTGAGGTAAATTCCTTATATTCCCCCGTTACGGGATGCATAAATCCGATTTTATATGCGTGAAGAAGTTGTCCTGCAAGTGAAAACTCTTCTTTTTTTACGCCGTAGGTTTTGTCACCCAAGATCGGGTGACCATTATGAGACATATGAACCCTTATTTGATGTGTTCGCCCCGTCTTTAATATACACTCTATCAATGTATATCTGCCAAGTCTCTCAAGCACACGGTAATGCGTAATTGCCTCTCTTGAGTTTTTATCCGTTATGGTCATCTTTTTTCTGTCAACGGGATGTCTGCCAATCGGAGCATCTATTGTCCCCTCATCTGAAGAAAATCCACCATACACAAGTGCCTTGTAGGCACGCGTCAGGCTATGCTCTTTTATTTGCTCGGACAGATTAAGATGTGCTCTGTCACTTTTGGCAACCATTAAAAGCCCGCTTGTATCCTTGTCTATACGATGAAGTATCCCCGGGCGTCGTTCTCCGTTTATCCCCGAGAGCGAGTCCCTGCAATGGCTCATCAATGCGTTGACCAGCGTATCCGTATAGTTTCCGACCGCAGGGTGGACAACCATTCCTTGCGGCTTGTCAACCACGAGCATATCATTATCCTCGTATACTATGCTCAACGGAATTTGCTCGGGCAGAATTTCGGGTTCTTTAAGCTCGGGCAGATTAACGGTTATTTTCTCGCCAAGCCTTACCTTATAGTTTGCCCGTGCGAGCTCGACGCCAACATAAACCTCGCCCAACTCTATCAGTCTTTGTATATGCGAGCGTGTAACACCGTCAATTTTAAGACTTAAAAGCTTGTCAATTCTGACACCGACATCTGCCTCTTCGACCAAAATACAAAACGACTTATTCACTCTCTGGCTCCTCCGCTTTCTCTTTAGAGGTCTTCGCCCTCTCTTCAGCAAACAAAAAATGTACTATTATCATTCCCGCCCCGACACAAACGGCAATGTCTGCAACATTAAAGACGGGAAAATCAATAATCCTGAAATCAAGAAAGTCAACAACATAACCCTTTAATATGCGTTCTATCAGATTGCCAACTGCACCGCTCATAATAAGGGCAGTGCCCCCTTTGAGCCAGACAGTCCGAAGCGGTTTTTCGGTCTTTATCAGTAAAAGAGCAAGAAGCACAAGAACAATTACAGATACAACTATAAAAAATATTCTTCCGCCCTGAAATATTCCGAAAGCCATACCCTTGTTTTCCACATAGGTAAGGTGAAATATACTATTCCATATCGGCAGAGTATCTATCGGCATAAGAAACCTCTCTGTGAGGTGCTTTGTTATTATATCAAAAACCAGTATTGCTACTGAAATTATTACATAAATCATAGTTTACATCTCCGAATTGTTATTACCATTGTATTATACACAATTTTTCCAATTTAGTCAACAAAAGGGAACAGCTTGTGTTCCCTTGTATCCTGTTTTATTCAAATCTTGCAACAGACAGACCGATTCTGCCTTTGCGTGTAAGTCCTCCGATGCTCTCTACCCTCATTCTGCCAAGCCCTCTTGCAGATATCAGGTCACCCTCACACAGTTTACGCGACGGCGAATCGCAAACCTCCCAGTTAAGTGAGATTTGCCCCGCCGAGATAAGCTCTGCAGCCCTTGTACGGGACAACCCCGTTGAGAGCGAGAGTACAGCATCAAGACGAAGCGAAGAAACCGTGCCTTTTATCTCACGGATTTTTGGTTCGGGAATTTCAGTGTCTGCACATTTACATAACTCAAGCTTTACCCCGTTTCTGCCAATTTTCTCTAAATTGTTCAGTATATAATCCGCAATTTCGCACCGCACAAACACAAACGCACCGCACTCCGTACATAAAATATCGCCGATATTCTCTCTGGTTATACCAAGTCCCATCAAGCTCCCGAGATAATCTCTGTGCGTCAAAGAGCCAATATCTCTTCCCGTAATTTTAACCACACTGATTATCTCGTCTGTGTCTGCCTCAAGATATTCGGGCACACAGAGCATCATTGTACGCTCTGCAGAGGGGTAACCGCCCTCAAAGCTCACACGGACATCCCCGCCAAAGTGAAGTGATTTTAAAATCAAGCTCCTTTGATGAGGATTTAAAAAACCAACCGTCTTTATCTGGTAGTTCCTCTCCGAAAGCTTTATTGCGTCCTCTGCACGGGATAAAACAAGCTTGTCCTCTTTATCGGTTTGCGTCATATACTAACTCCAGGGGAAAGCAGCCTTTGACTCGTTTCTTATTACATCACTCATAATATCAACATTGTTAGGTGCAATAATGAATATTCCGTTTGAAACCTTTTGAATATCGCCATCAAGAGCATAAACTGCACCGCTTAAGAAATCGATTATTCTGCGTGCAACATTCTTCTCAACCGACTCAAGATTAACAACAATCGGTTTTCTGCTCTTTAAATGATTGGTAATATCACGAGCCTCCTCAAACGACTCGGGTTGAATTACAACTACTCTCATCTGTGCGTTTGAGTTATGTATCTTTACAACCTTACTGCTTCTCCTGTCGTTAAATCTGTCAAAAGCTGTGCTTTCATACTCGTCAATAGCTTCGTTTTCATAGCTATCCTCGTATTCCTCCGCCTCAAATCCAACAAGATTTAGCATTTTGTTCATAAAATTACTCATTAAAAATCTATCCTTTCTTTAATAATTTTTATCTTATGCCCGCAAATCCGCGAGCTAATAATTTACTCAATATTATATTCCCTCGCTCCGAAGATTGCCGTACCAACACGAACCATCGTAGAGCCCGCCATAATCGCCTCAGGGTAATCGTTGGTCATTCCCATCGACAACTCCTCCATTGAGACATTTTTAAGCTTAAGGTCATCTATCTTGTTTGCCAATTCCTTGAGCCTTGAGAAAACATCGAGATTATCCGTCTCGTCAAAGCCCTTGACCGAAATTGTCATAAGTCCTTTAATCCTGACATTTTCAAGCTCACTTATCTGCCTGCAAAGAGTCTCTGCATCTGATGGCGAAACTCCAGACTTACTCTCCTCGCCCGAAATATTCACCTGTATCAGAATATCCTGAACCTTGTCTATCTTCTTTGCTCTTTTATCTATCTCAAGTGCAAGCTCATACGAATCGACCGAATGAATAAGAAAAACCTTATCAATTATATGTCTGACCTTGTTTTTCTGAAGATGTCCAATCAAATGCCACCTCACGCCATCACCCTCAAACTCGGGGTATTTTGACACAATCTCCTGTGGCTTGTTCTCACCGAAATCCACCACATTGCGGGCAAGTGCCTCTTTCATCATTTCAACGGGCTTGGTTTTGGTCACCGCTATGAGCTTTATGTCATCGCAATCTCTTTGCGAGAGCATAGCAGAGCTTTTGATTTTTTCTCTTACCGAGCTTATATTTTCAGCTATACCCATACCCGTCAGTCCTTTCCTGCAAATGCGTCTATCGTATAATCTTACCATCCTCAAGGTTTCTGCACGATACAATTACCTCGTCATATATCTGCAACCTTACTCCGCCCTGCTCCGGCTCTCCGGAGCTTACAATCGTCCAATCTTCATTCTTATAGATAATATTTACGGGTACAAATCTCGCAACATCAAGCCGAATCACATAAACCCCCGTAACACCATCCTTTACATGAAGACATTGGGTCGGAAGCTTTATACCGCTTGAGCTTACCAGAACTATATCCGCGTCAATTCGGCTTGACGAATATATTCCCTCAACATACTTGTTGGTAGAAATAACAACCGCTCTTTTGCCGTCTTGAGCCTCCGAGATGCGATTTACTCTGCCCGATATTGCCGTGTCGGTGAGGTCAAAGAATTCAAGCTGAATAGTCTGACCCTCTCTTATATGCTCGACATCTTCTTCGTTTATTTCGGTTGCGAAATACCAATTATAATTATTTACGATTTTACACAAAGGCTCGCCCGCTGCGGTCTTTTCTGCTTCTTTAAGCTCAGTTTGATTTAGCTCGTTTATATAATCGGGTGTAACCGTCATTGCCAAATCATAGGCAAGCTCATCCTCAAGCCCGTCTATTCTCGTAGTAAATACACCGCCTGCCGTCGCAACAACCTTTGTCCCGCTCCCTGCCTGTGCAAGAAGCGAGGAGAGCTCTATCTCAAGCTGTTCCGTGCTCGCATTTGAGATGCGGTTCTCATCTATATCCTGTTTTCTTAAAATAAGAGCATCAATCTCGTCTTTTATATCGACTATCCTGCTCAAATCACTGTCTGCCCTCATATCCGAAAGCTCTCTTGATAAAACAGAAATACGGTTTTCCGCCGTCGCAGGACTACTTGTGTAGACTGAATTTTCAGTATCAATTCCTCTCGAGGTTATAATTGAATGAAGATTCCGTATTCTGTCCATAAGCACGGGGTCGGGTCTTTCTGCATAAACATATCCAAGCGTCTGTCCCTCTTTTACACGCTCACCCTCGCTTACTATACACTCAAGCACACCGCCGGGTGAGTTTAAAACTGTCTGCTGCCGAAACACATACCCAACAGTACGAACAGTCTCCCTCACAGAGCCGCTCTTTGCAACCGTTGTGGAGAGATTGCTGTTAAAGCTTACAAATACCGCCGCAGACAAATAGAGCAAAACAACGCCAACAAGTATGATTGACGCCGTCTTAACCGCATTCATTTTCTTCTTATTTTTTCTTCTTTGAGATACCCTCTTTGTTTTGTCGTTTGGCTCTGCCATCTGTTATCCTCCCCTTGGGCATCCCAAAAAAATAGCTACAAAGAGACATACTATCATCTTTATAGCTATTATTATATCACCTATTCAATTTGTGTAAACCGCAAAACGCGAATTGTATAGAAATTTTAATCTGTTTGTAACATCACTTTTCTATCCATTTGATATTTTCGTTTCGCCTGAACCAAGTCAGTTGGCGTTTTGCATATCTGCGGGACTCCTGCTTTATCTTCTCGGTCGCCTCCTCAAGCGAACAAGTCTTATCGATAACACCAAGGAGCTCCTTATACCCAATCGCCTGCATTGCGGTTGTGTCACGCCCGACTCCCATTTCGATAAGATGTTGAACCTCGTCTAAAAGTCCCTCTTCAAGCATTTTATCCACGCGTCTGTTTATTCTGTTGTATAAAACCTCTCTATCCATATTAAGTCCGAGCATTTCGGCATTATAAAGAGGTGTTTTAACCGCAAGCTTGTCCGCCTCGGTCTTGGTTTTTCCGCTCGTCTTACATATCTCAAGGGCACGAATAACCCTCTTTACATTGTTGGGATGAATTTTCTCCGAGGATTGTCTGTCAACCCTCTCGAGCATTTTGTGCAGTACCTCCGCCCCGTTTTCTTCGGCAATTTTCCAAAGCTCCTCTCTGTACGCATCATCCTGAAGCTCTTGTCCGTATTCGATGTTGCATACAACGCTGTCAACATAAAGTCCTGTACCGCCGCAAAGCACAGGAAGCTTTCCCCTTGATATTATGTCATTTATGCACTCTCTTGCCCGAGAGACAAAATCCGCAACACTGTAATTCGTGTTCGGGTGAACAAAATCAATCATATGATGAGGTATCTCTGCCCTCTCCTCTCTGGTTGGCTTTGCCGTTCCGATGTCCATATATTTATAAATCTGCATAGAGTCACACGAGACAATCTCTCCGCTTCTCGCCTTGGCAAGCTCGATTGCAAAGGCGGTCTTCCCCGATGCAGTCGGGCCTACAACACAGACAATATTCGGTTTTTGGGATACAACATCCTGCATAAATATTCCCCTTTGTTTACAGCTTGCGTTTGAACAGCTTCTCTATCTCGTCTTTTGTAAATTCTATCCTTATCGGCCTGCCGTGCGGACAGGTTCTTATCCCCGCATTATCCATTTCCCATACCTTTTGTATCAAGTCCTGCATTTCAGCAAGGTTTAATCTGTGGTTTGCCTTTATTGCATATTTGCACGCAATCATATCAAGGGCACGCTCTTCAAAATCCGCAACAGAATGCTTACCCATACCCGATATTGCATCACCGATTTCAAGTATAAGGTCGCGTATGGTATTCTCGTCTGCAGAAATCGGGGTCGCATTTACTATAATGCTTCCCGAACCGAAATCCTCAATATCAAAGCCGAACGCACTGTATGCCTCAAGGTTTGTTATAACCGTCTGTGCCTCGCCGAAGTCAAGCTTTATTATCATTGGCGAGAGCAGAATTTGCGACATTCTCGCTTTGGTATAATAGGATTTTTTAAGCTCCTCAAACCGCAGTCTCTCGTGGGCTGCGTGTTGGTCAATCAGATAGAAAACATCATCGCTCTGACATAATATATAGGTATCAAACACCTGACCAAGCGGGCTGGGTGCAGCAATCCGCTCAAACATCTCCTCGTTTTCAGGATCTGTCCCCTGCTCGCTTACATTATCTACCTCTTTGATAACCCTTATATCGCTTTTGCGTACATCTTCGAGGAAATTAAAATCAGAGAAAATTACCTCGTCTTTTTTAACCTCTTTCTTTTCGGGGATAACACTGTCTAAATATTCCCTGACAAGCTTCGGTTCAATACGCTCCCTTTCAGGCTCGGCAAACGATGGCTTGCAGCTCTGCTTCGGCATAGCCAAGATGCTGTGAACAGTCTCGGTATTTTTATCTGTTTTATGTTCAGGTTGCTTTTCTGTGGCATTGTCTTTTCCTGCACGCAATGCGTTGCTTACCGCGTGATGCAGAATTTCATACACTCTGCTCTCGTTTGCAAACTTAATCTCAGTCTTGGCAGGGTGGACATTTACATCAACACATTCAGGCGGAAGCTTTATGTCAAGTACGAAAAACGGGAACTTGCCTACCATTATTGAATTTCGGTAGGCTTCGCCCACAATTTTTGAAACAACATGGCTCTTTATATATCTGCCGTTTACAAGAAGGGTCTGTCTTGCTCTGTTACCCCTTGCAATATCGGGCTTTCCTATTACTCCGCTTACCTTGAGATTATCCTCTGTGTAATCAACGGGAATAACCCCCTTTGCGTGGTCTATGCCATAGAGCTTGAGTATCACATTCTGAAGCTTACCATCACCCGAGGTTGAAAAGATTTCTTTATCGTCACATATATAAGTAAACGCAATTTCAGGCTTTGACAGTGCAATCCTGCCGAGAACATCTGCAATATATCCCGCCTCGGTAGAGTCCTTTTTCAAAAACTTCATTCTTGCGGGGATATTCTGAAACAGCTTCTCGACAATCATTGTCGTTCCCTCTCCGCAAGCTATACTGTCACGCTCCGTCACCACTCCGCGTTCAAGCCGCAAAAATACGCCCTCTTCATTTTCTTTGGTTTTTGTTATAACCTCAACCTCTGCAACTGCACAGATACTCGAGAGAGCCTCTCCCCGAAAGCCCATTGTCCCGATCAAATATAAATCCTCGATATTTTTCAGCTTACTCGTGGCGTGACGAAGAAAGGCAGTCTCTGCCTGCTCCGGCTCAATTCCGCATCCGTTGTCGCAGACACGCATATATTCTATTCCGCCCTTGCGAACCTCAATCTCTATCGAGGTCGCACCCGAATCTATCGAGTTTTCAACAAGCTCTTTTATAACCGCAGAGGGTCTCTCGGCAACCTC
Organism: Clostridia bacterium; assembly: GCA_045576835.1. Classification (GTDB taxonomy): domain Bacteria; phylum Bacillota; class Clostridia; order Monoglobales; family Monoglobaceae; genus UMGS1820. Next base: position 20,880 of record JAZNHF010000008.1, on the reverse strand, counting down.
GCCCGCGGCAATTTTGTCCGCAACCTCTCGCGATAAAACTTGAATTTTCGCCACTTTACTCACTCCCTGCAATATCAGTTATTGAATAATTTTACATATTATTCTTTGCCTTTGCCTGAAGGTCATACAGAACCGTCATAGCCTGCATCGGTGTCATAGCATTAAGGTCAAGTGCCTTTAATTCCTCACAGACCTCGTTTTCGGCAGAGTTTAAAAAGCCAAGCTGCCCCTCGGCACTCTTTGTGCCCGTTTCAATACTCTTGATTTTTGCACGGCTGACCTCTTTTGGGGTTTCACCCTCAAGTGATGCAACAATCTCCTTGGCACGCTCTACCACCGATTTTTTTACGCCAGCAAGTGCCGCAACATCAACGCCATAACTCTCGTCGGCACCGCCTCTTATTATTTTACGAAGAAAACTTATTGTTCCCCCGTGCTTTTTAACCGCTATACAATAGTTCTTGACATTCGGAATTTTACTCTCAAGCTGGGTAAGCTCGTGGTAGTGGGTTGCAAACATTGTTTTTGCACCGCACTTTTTAACATCGGCTATATGCTCAACCACAGACCACGCAATACCAAGTCCGTCGTAGGTGCTTGTCCCTCGCCCTATTTCGTCAAGTATGACAAGACTTTTGTCCGTCGCATTGTCAAGAATGTATGCAACCTCTGTCATCTCAACCATAAAGGTGCTCTGTCCCGAGGACAAATCATCAGATGCACCGACCCTTGTAAATATTTTGTCGACAATTCCAATTTCAGCACTGTCAGCAGGGACAAAACTGCCCGCTTGTGCCATCAACACAATAAGTGCAGTCTGTCTCATATATGTAGATTTACCCGCCATATTCGGGCCAGTTATGATTGACACCTGATTTTCCTTGTTGTCAAGGTGGGTATCGTTTGGTATAAAAGAACCACCCTTCATAAGCTTTTCAACAACGGGATGTCTGCCATTTCTTATTACAATCTTGTCCGACATATTAACAGTAGGCATAACATACGAGTATCTCTCTGCAACCGACGCAAACGAACAAAGCATATCCACCATCGCAACAACCTCTGCCGAGGCACAAACCCTCTCATAGGCTTCTGCTACCCGCTCTCTCACCTGACAGAAAAGCTCGTATTCCAGGTCTACAATCTTTTCGCTTGCATTGAGAATTTCCTCTTCAAGCTCTTTAAGCTCGGGGGTGATAAATCTCTCGCCGTTTGTAAGCGTCTGCTTGCGTATAAAATACTCGGGCACAAGCTCAAGATACGAGTTGCTTATCTCTATATAGTATCCAAAAACCTTGTTAAAGCCGAGCTTCATAATCTTTATGCCCGTCTTTTCCTTTTCTCTCTCTAATATTTCACGAAGCACACCCTGTCCGTTTGTAACAAGATTTTTCATTCTGTCAAGCTCTTCGTTTGCACCCGACTTTATCATTCCGCCGTTTCTCAAGGTTGCGGGGGCATCACTGTCTATATTATCTTCAATCAACGCCCTTACATCATCGAGTGTATCGAGCTTTGACGAAAGACCGCAAAGAAGCTTCGAGCCTGCACCCTTTAAGCTTTGAAGAAGCAAAGGCAGCTGCCGCAGTGAAGCGGAAAGTCCCAGCAAATCGCCGCAGTTAGCGTTTTTGTAAACAATTCTGTTAATAAGCCTCTCCATATCCCTAACATTTCTAAGGGCTTCTATCATTTCCTGTCTCATAATCGGGTCTGCAACAAGCTCGCCCACTGCAAGGTGGCGGTTGGTTATAGCCACACAGTTGCAAAGAGGTGCAGTAAGACTTTTGCGAAGAAGTCTTGCCCCCATAGCAGTAGAGGTCATATTCAATGTATTCAAAAGCGAGCCTCTTGTGTTTCGGTCACGAAGCGTCTCGGTAACCTCAAGATTTCGCAGGCTATACATATCAAGCTGCATCTTTTCTGCATCACGGTTTATCTCTATCCCCGTTATGTTCTTAAGCTTGGTTTTCTGGGTTTCCTCAAGATAAACCAAAAGTGCACCGACAGAACGAATGCTATGCTTTTTATCCTCGGGCAAAAAAACCTCCGTCTCGGAAAATTGTTCCTTAACCTTTTCGCTTGCCTCGTCAAAGGAATACGCCCAATCCCTGAAGTTTCTCACAAAGCCTCCCGTCTTGTCCTTTATTCCGTCGACAAGCTCGGTGTCCTCAAATCCCTCAAGGTTTATAATTATTTCTGTCGGCGAATACTTAACAAGCTCATTAAAGAGCTGCGTCCTGATATCCTTAATATCAAGCTCTGTCACAGAGCATTCGCCCGTAGTTATATCAACAAAAGCAACTGCACCGCCTTCTTTGTCGATGCAAACCGACGACAGATAGTTGTTTTTGGTCGAGTCAAGTGCAGAGGTATCCATAAGCGTTCCGGGGGTAATAACTCTTATAACCTCTCTCTTTACTATGCCCTTTGCATTCTTGGGGTCTTCTGCCTGCTCGCATACAGCAACCGAATATCCCGAAAGCACAAGCTTTGATATATAACTGTTTGCCGCATGAAAAGGAACACCGCACATAGGAGCCCTCTCCTCGAGTCCGCAAGCACGCCCCGTAAGCGTAATATCAAGAACTCTCGACGCAATCTCTGCATCGTCAAAGAACATTTCATAAAAGTCACCCAAACGATACATAAGTATCGAGTCGCTATACATATCCTTGACCTCAAAATACTGTTGCATCATCGGTGTAAGCTCTGCTCTGTTTATAATTCCTGCCATTTTTTCACCCCCTGAAACAATAGGAGGGGCAAACCCCCTCCCTTTGATAAATCTTAATGATTACATCCGCTGCAGGAAGAGCAAGAGCCACTGCACCCGCTGTGACCGTCGTCTGCCGCAACGCCCTGTTTTATAATATTATCCATCTGCGTAAGAAGCATTTCAAAAAGTCTTGATGCCTTTACATATTCACGAATAACCTCGTTTTCCATAATTTTGTTGAACTCACCCTGAAGATATTCGTTAATCTGCTCTATCTCTTCTTTGGTAGGCTCTTTATCCTTGTACTCTGCAAGCTTTGCCTCTCTCTTTTCGTTGTAGCCTGCAATCACCCTTGAAGCCTCCTCGTCCTCCATAAGCATACGGCTTGCCTCTTGAGCATTCTTCTTTTCATCACTGAAAGCAATCAGGTTCGCAAGCTCCTTTGCCTTTTCAAAAATCTGTTCTCTTGACATAATTTATCTCCTTTTTATCCGATAATACTATCGATGATATAGTTGTCGTAAAGCTCCTGCATTTCTGGTGTGAGAGTTACATGTCCCATATCAGGCACGATATGATAAGTCACATCGAAGCCACATTTCTTCATTTCCCCAACCATCGCCTCCGAATGAGCTTTTATATCGAGAACTTCATCCTTATCACAATGGAATATATAATATTTAATCCTTGGCAATTTATGGAGATTATGAATGGGGGATATAGTCTTTATTGCCTCTTCAAATGTGCCCGTCTCATGGTAAACTGCACTGTAGAGTATTCTTGTAAAATCCTCTTCTTCCGCCTGATAAATCAAATCGCACGCGGGACAGTTTGCGACACAAGCAACAGGCTTTCTGTTTGCAAGGGCAGAATACAAAAGAGCAGACTGTCCGCCCATACTTCCGCCCGAATAAACAATCGGGGTATCCTCGGGCAGGGTATAATGTTCAAACAATATATCTATCACCTGATTTGTAAGGTCTTGTGCTTGTTTGTTCATAAAGCACCAGGGATTATTGTGCGGGGGTAATATAGAGTATTCCCTTTTCTCCGAAAAACTTGCCCGCAGACGGCTCATCATTTACAGAAGTAAAAGTGGCACCGCAACCAAAAAACGAGATAACAACTCCTTTTATCGGCTTTTTGCATATTTTCTCGTTCGTGTATGCAAATCGTTTTAAATTTTCATAACTTACTATCTTATCCATTATCACGGCCTTCTTTCCTTGAATTATACTATTTGGCCAAAGAGCGACCAGGTCTGGCTGTTAGTTATTTTTACATCGACCGTCTGTCCGATAAGCTCACAGCCCCCGCCAAAGTTTACAACCTTGCCGCCCTCGGTTCTGCCCGTCAAGGTATCAGCATTTGTCTTGCTCACACCCTCGACAAGAATTTTTTGAATTTTTCCTAAATAAGCATCGTTTTTACGCTTGGAAATCTCGTTCTGAACGGCAAGCATTCGGTCAAAGTTTTTATGCTTTTCTTCGTCTGTGAGACAATCCTCCATATCGGCTGCGGGAGTACCGACCCTCTTTGAGTATATAAACGAGAAAATTGTGTCGTATTCGACCTCCCGTAAAATGCTCAAGGTCTCTTCAAAATCCTCGTTCGTCTCCCCCGGAAAGCCTACAATTATGTCGGTTGTCAGTACAATTCCAGGTACTGCATCTTTAACCTTTTTTATGATTTCCATATACTGCTCTCTTGTATACTTGCGGTTCATAAGAGAGAGAACACGGTCAGAGCCTGATTGCACGGGCAGATGCAGTTGATTGCAAATCTTTTCTTCCTCTGCCATAGCCTCTATAAGCTCGTCTGATATGTCCTTTGGGTGAGATGTCATAAACCTCACCCTCTCTATCCCGTCAATTCTGCAAACCTCCCGCAACAGCTCTGGAAAGCTCAACCCATCAGTCAAATCATTGCCATAGGAATTGACATTCTGTCCAAGCAGCATAACCTCCCTGTAGCCAAGGCTTGCAACCTCTCTGACCTCCGAAAGTATCATTTCCGCATCACGGCTTCTCTCTCTGCCTCTTACATAAGGAACTATGCAATAGGTACAGAAATTATTACATCCGTACATTATCGGAATTTTTGCAAGCGGAACAGCATCCCGTTTATAGTTTATACCTTCAAAAACGGAACCGTTTTCATTTTCGGTATCAAACACTCTTCCACCCTCTGTCACCCTGTGCAAAAGCTCGGGAAATCTGTAAAGGGCGTGAGTGCCGAACACAAGGTCAACATGCTTGTATTTGGACCTTATCTGCTTTGCAATATGCTCTTGTTGCATCATACAACCACATACTGCAATCACTATATTTTCTTTTCTGCGTTTAAGATGCTTAAGAGCACCGAGATTGCCGAATACCCGCAGCTCTGCATTCTCACGCACGGCACAGGTATTATAGAGTATAAAATCCGCCTCTTCTGTTGTCTCGCAAAAACCAAAGCCCATATCACAGAGCATACCCTTTATCTTCTCGCTGTCACTTGAGTTTTGTTGACAACCGTAGGTTTCAATAAACGCAAGCGGTTTTTTATCGCCTTTTTCAAGTCTTAAACGAATTTCGTCTATAAATTCTCTCTGACGAAGCATTTCTGTCTCGTCTATGTATTTGTTATTTTGTTTCATTTCTGTATCTTTCAAGTATCTTCTCTATTCTCGAAATAGGTGTAAGCAGGTTGCTGATAGATGTTTCGTCATTGAGTTGCTTTATAATAAGAGCAATATACTTTGACATATCAACCTCGTGGTACCAGGGTGCCGCCTTAAGCTCATCTGTACGGTATACAAGATTGGTGGTAAATACTGCATCTATAAGCCCTGTCTCATATGCTTGGTTAAATCTCTCTATTCCTTCTGTAAAAAGTCCAAAGGTCGCAAACACAATTACCTTGTTTGCATCCCTCTTTTTAAGCTCCTTTGCAACATCAATCATAGACTCGCCCGAAGCTATCATATCATCTACCACGATTATATCCTTGCCCTTAATGTCGTTGCCGAGGAACTCGTGTGCAACAATCGGGTTCTTGCCGTTTATAATCGTCGAATAATCGCGACGCTTATAGAATGTACCGAGGTTCATTCCAAGCACGGAGGAATAATACATACATCTTCCCATTGCCCCCTCATCGGGTGACACAATCATAGTTGTATCCTTGTCAAGGATTATATTCGGGTCATATTTAAGACAAGCCTTTATCATTTGATATGTAGGATGAACATTTTCAAACCCACAGAGCGGAATGGAATTCTGAACTCTTGCATCGTGTGCATCAAAGGTTATAATGTTGGTAACACCCATATTCTCAAGCTCTTGAAGTGCAAGTGCACAATCAAGCGACTCTCTTGCAACTCTCTTGTGCTGTCTGCCCTCGTAGAGCATCGGCATAATAACGGTAATCCTCTTTGCCTTACCGCCCATAGCCGAAATAATTCTCTTTAAGTCCTGATAATGGTCATCAGGGCTCATAGGTCTTTTCTGACCATACATATTATAGGTTACGCCATAGTTAAACGCGTCCATTATGATATAAACATCATAGGTTCTGATAGAGTGAAGAATCATCGCCTTCGCCTCACCCGTGCCAAATCTCGGGCAGTTTATCGGAATAACAAAGGTTTCAAAATCCTCATCAATGTTTTCCTTGTTAAAATTCTTGAGATGCTCGTTTACCTTGTTGGTAATCTCCTCACACCCACGCATTCCGATAACCCCAAGTCTGCCTAAGTTATAGCTTTCGATTTCGCTTTTCATAACTTCCCATTCCTTTCCCAAGCTGTACTGCTCTTGTATATAAAATTTAATTATTTACTCCCATATCCCGAAAGAAGCTCATACCTGATGTCCCATAGCTTCTGTGACATATCTACATAATATTCGTGCGGATTTTCAAAACGCCGTACCTCGTCCCAGATTTTCTCAACACTGCTCTTGCAATGCTCTCTTATCTCCCCGAGCGAGGGCGGGTTATACACCCTTTCGCCGTTTTTAAAAATCATTGTCTGAAGCTCTTTTGCTTCAAAGTTTGTAATAGTTTTTCTCTTCCAAGTATTACTCGGGTCAAAAATCTCGTATGGCTTGCTTGCGTCTATAACCTCGTCTCTGGTAGTCAACACATCTGCAACTGCCATACCGCTGTCCCTTGAAAACAGTCTGTAAACCTTTTTGAAATGAGGTGTTGTAATCTTTGCCACATTTTCGCTTATTTTTATTTTCGGAACAATTTTACCGTTTTCCTCCATTGCGACGAGCTTATATACACCGCCGAAAACAGGCTCGGATTTAGAGGTAATAAGCCTCTCGCCAACGCCGAATGAATCAACACACGCACCCTGTCTCAATATGTCACGGATAATATATTCATCAAGCGAATTTGATACGACAATCTTCGCCTCGGGAAGTCCCGCCTCGTCTAAAATCCGTCTGCAGTTTTTGGTGAGATAGGTTATATCACCACTGTCTATTCTCACGCCAAAGCTTTTTATGCCAAGCGGCTTGAGTATCTCTTTAAACACACGGATTGCGTTAGGAAGACCGCTCTTTAAAACATTATAGGTATCAATCAAAAGAGTGCAGTTGTTGGGATAGCTGCGGGCATACACCGCAAACGCCTCATACTCACTGTCAAACGATTGTATCCAGCTATGTGCCATCGTGCCGAGTGCAGGTACAGAGAACATCTGGTCTGAAATCGTGCAAGCCGTTCCGCAAACGCCGCCAATATACGCTGCACGGGCACCGTAAATTGCACCGTCATAGCCCTGTGCACGCCTTGAGCCAAACTCCATAACGGGAATTCCGTTTGCTGCACGGACAATACGATTGCTCTTGGTAGCAATAAGGCTCTGGTGGTTTATTGTAAGCAGAACCATCGTCTCAACAAACTGTGCCTGAATAAGGGGTCCACGCACCGTAACAATCGGTTCCCCAGGGAAGATAGGCGTCCCCTCGGGTATCGCCCAGACATCACAAGAAAATTTGAAGTCTTTAATATATTCTAAAAAGCTCTCGTCAAAAATGCCTTTGCAACGGAGAAACTCTATATCCTCATCCTCAAACTTAAGATTTTCAAGATATTCAACAAGCTGTTCAACACCCGCCATTATAGCAAACCCCGCACCGTCGGGAACATTTCTGAAGAACATATCAAAGTAAGCGATTTTATCGCCCATACCCTCTTTGAAATATCCGTTTGCCATAGTAAGCTCGTAAAAATCAGTAAGCATTGTATGATTCATTTGTATAATCATTCCCTCTGTAATTTATTTACATAAACATACATAGGTAGTATAACATTCCGTGCGACAAAAAACAAGCATATAAATTAAAAACTTGACTTTTTTTTTCAATTTCGTTATGATTTGAATAAGATGCGGTATTTTAATGCACTTTTTCATAAAAAATTACTATACTCAAGGGGGCAAATATGAAGCATAAAACATTTTTTATTATACTTATTATCATTTTGTTAATCTGTGCCCTCCTGACCGTCTTTGCTTATTTAAGGAATGGCGGAACTGTTGCCGAAATTTCTCTTGACGGCAATGTGCTGTATGAAATTCCGCTCACGGGGGCAGACGAGGGATACGAAATCCCGATAGAGCAAGACGGAAGGCAAAATATTATTCTTATAGAAAACGGCAAGGTTTCTATGAAATACGCAAACTGCCCCGACGGTCTTTGCATAAAGCAAGGCAAAATCACAAACAGCTCATATCCTATCGTTTGCCTGCCAAACAGGGTGGTAGTTAAAATAAAGGGGGATGCGGAAATTGAAACACCCGACGCAATCAGTCAATAAGAGCCTTACTTCCAAACAGTTGTCGCTTTGTGCGGTTCTTTGTGCAATTGCACTTGCGATACATATTGTCGAAGCTCAAATCCCGCCTGTCCTGCCTCTGCCCGGAATGAAGCCCGGCATAGCCAATATAATTACGCTTTTCGCAATCATTTACCTCTCGCCGAGAGAGGCTTTCCTGATTTTGATTGTGCGGATTTTCCTTGGAACAATTTTCAGCGGACAACCCTCAACTCTTCTGTATAGCTTAAGCGGCGGAATCTTTTGTCTCCTTACAGAGATTTTGATTTATTGCATTTTAGGCAGTAAATTTATTGTAGAGATAAGTATTGCAGGTGCTATGGTACACAACACAGTCCAGGTTATCTGTGCCTGTCTTGTAACACAAACGGCAGAGGTTTTCTGGTATCTTCCGCCACTGCTTATTGTCGGTGCGGTTACAGGCACCTTCTGCGGCCTCTGCACAAAATTCATTCTGAAATATACACAAAAAAAGTGAAGCGAACAGCTTCACTTTTTTATTTCGGTGAGACAATTTATGGCACTGTTTATGTCTGCGATTGTGTTCGACTTTTTTATCGCCTTTGCAATTTTTTTCTCGTCTGGGAAATTTTCTATCATATGCATCCATATTTCCTTTAGCTTATGCAGGGTATTCTTCTCCGAGCTTAAAAGGGTTAAATACCTCTTTTCAAGTGCATTTGAAAAGGCAACAAGCTCCTCTGTTCTGATTGCCTCTCCGCCTCTTATCTCCCTGAATATTGCAGGGTTCCTTATAACCCCTCTTCCTATCATAACAGCGTTAATTTCGGGGTATTCTTCTTCTATTCTTTTAAAATCCTCTGCCGTATACACATCTCCGTTATAGCAAAGCCGTGCCTTTGCCAGGGCGTATGCTCTGTCAAAGCTTTCCATGTTAGGGAGATTTTTATAATAATCCTCTCTCACCCTTGGGTGGATAATCAGCTCGGCTACGGGATATTTGTTATAAACCTTTAAAAGCTCTTCAAATTCCCCGTGCGAGTAAAACCCCGTTCTTGTCTTTATAGAAATGGGGCAGACAGAATTCTCAAATATATATCTTAAAAATTCATCAAGTCCCTTTAGGTCTTTAAGTGCCCCCGCACCTCTCGCTTTTTTTACAACGGTTCCCGACGGACAGCCGAGGTTTAGATTTACCTCGTTGTAGCCATACTCGCCCACTCTTTTTGTAAAATCAACAAACGCCGTCGCACTTGTGCAAAGGCATTGAACCTTAAGCTTTGTTATATTGTTTACAGGAAGAATGTCCCGCATATTCTTTATGCTTAATCTTTCGTTATCGGTAGGGGTAATAAACGGTGCAAAATACTCGTCACATCCGCCAAACATCTCGCAGTGCAAATTCCGATAGGTGTAAGTTCCAATCCCCTCAAGCGGTGCAAAATACAGTTTCATAATTCTATTTAGCTAAAAACGCCTGTATCTCCTCAAGGCGTCGCTCTCCCATCTCCCGACCAATTCTGTAAACCCTCTCAAGGTTATCGGGGTTATGCTCAACCGCACCAATTTCAAGCGGGGCATCAGGTCTGATAATCATTACATTGTCAGGCTCATTTTTCTCCAGCTCGGATATTTTCCGCACCTGTTCGTTATATCTTTCGGGTCTTGTAGAGAGTGCCGTAAGAAATTCGGGATATTTTTTCAGTGCAAGCCTAATTATCGGCATAAGCTTGTTCTGTTTCTTTATATAGCTTGCAGGCTGTGTCATAACAACGACATTTCTGTTATAGCCTATACTCCTGAAATATTCAAGCGGAACAGAATCCGCATTTCCGCCGTCAGAGAGCAGTCTGTCGCCTATCCTGACAAGCTCTGACACGAGCGGGAGCGATGCAGAGGCACGCATCCATTCAAGGTCCTCTCCGTCGCCCTTTAAGCACTTATGATAAACAGCTTCTCCCGTTTCCACATCGGTGCACACAACATAAAACTCCATAGGCGAGCTTTGAAAGGTGTCAAGGTCGAACGGGTCGAGCTTTTCAGGAAGCAAGTGATATGCAAACTCAACTCCATACAGATTCCCCGTTTTGAGCAACGAGCGAAAGCTTACATATCTCTTATCCCGACAATATTTCTTGTTATATCTTATAGTTCTGCCGATTTGGTGCGATTTGTAGTTACAGCCGAACACCGCCCCTGCGGATACACCGATTGCACCGTCAAATTCAATACCGTTTTCCATAAGAACATCTGTTACTCCCGCGGTGAACATTCCACGCATCGCACCGCCCTCCATAACAAGTCCTGTCTTCATTTTTATCACCCTTTTATTTTGTTATGCACTTCTTCCGTTGTATCAGGCAAACCGTCTTTGCAAGGAGCTTATCAGGAAGAAGCCGACGCAAAAACGCCGCAATCTTCATAATTCCCCCGGGGACTATCACAAGCTTGCGCTTAAACATCTTATTTATCGCATATTCCGCAACCCGTCTGCTTGTCATTATTATAAACCCTCCGCCTCTTTCCGTTCCGAGTCCAAAGCTTACCTTTGCAACATCACTAAACTCGGTATGTACGGGTCCCGGACATAAAACAGAAACAGATACCCCGCTCTTTTCTCTTTTAAGCTCCTCCGCCAGAGCTTGTGTAAGCCTCAACACATACGCCTTTGACGCATAATACGCTGCAAAGAGAGGCCCCGGAAAAAATGCGGCAAGCGATGCTACATTTAAAATATATCCGTGATTTCTCTCCCTGAATTTTTGTGCTGCAAGCTTTGTCAGCATATGCACCGCACGAATATTCGTCTCGAGCATTTTAAGCTCGGAATCAAGACTTGTTTCACACAGCTCTCCAAATACGCCAAATCCCGCATTATTTATAAAAATCTCTACCTCATCTGCTCTCTCTGCAATCCTTTCACAATCCTCAAGGCTTGTGACATCACAGCACATAATCTCGACGGGGCCTTTTAGCTCTGTCTTTAATTTTTCAAGTCTGTCGCTTCTTCTCGCAACTGCAATTATCTCATAGCCCATCTCCGATAGGATATGTGCCATATCCCACCCAAGCCCCGAGCTTGCACCCGTAATCAATGCCTTCATACTGACATCCCCTTTTAAAAATGCCCGCAGAAGGCAAAGGCTCTGCAGGCGAAATTTACTTAATTTTAAGCCCTGTTGTCTGAAATCATCTTCTTCATCGCATTAAAGGTCTTTTCGCTGATTATATGCTCCATTCTGCAAGCATCCTCTGACGCTGTCTTTTCATCAACGCCCATAGCCGTTAAAACCCTTGTAAGCACCGTGTGTCTCTCAAAAATCTTTTTTGCGGTCTTTTTGCCGGCATCGGTAAGAGTAATGTATCCCTCATTATCAACCCCGATATACCCCTCTTTTTTTAAAAGTCCTACCGCACGGCTCACGCTCGGCTTGGAATATCCCATATGCTCTGCAACATCAATCGAACGAACTGATTTTTTTGTCTTGCATAATACAAAAATCGACTCAAGATACATCTCGCCTGACTCTTTCACGACACATCACCGCCTTGTTTGTTATATTTTGTATAATACCACAATAATATTTAAAAAGCAAGAGAATAAATTTATCTGTTTTTTATCAAAAAAGTATTGACATATTTTTCTTACGGTGGTATAATATTTTTGTAGTTAGCAGTTGCTAACTACAAAAATAAGCCTTTCGGTTAGTCACGGCTAATTGAATATATTATATGATAATCAGGGTGATTTATATGAAGCTTACAGAGGCAGATCTTGGAAAAGAATATATCATTTCAAGCATCAACACCGATGATGAAGAGCTTAACTCTTTTCTCTTCTCTCTCGGTTGTTACAGCGGTGAAACTATTACTGTAATCTCCCGTCTCAAGGGCAGTTGCATAGTCTCAATAAAAGACGGCAGATATAATATTGACAAGCAGTTGGCGGAAGCTATCACCATTTAGCGGTTCGACATATTCCGTCAATTATTTTTGACTTCAAGTTAGCGATTACTAACTCAAAAATATAATTTATTAAATTATATACCAAACGGAAAGCGAGGGATTTGTTATGAGAATTGCTTTGGCAGGCAATCCCAATTCAGGCAAAACCACAATGTATAACGCCCTTACGGGGCAGAATGAAAAGGTCGGCAACTGGGCGGGTGTTACGGTAGAAAAAAAAGAGCATCCCATTAAAAAAATGTATTTAAAGGATAGCGAGGCGGCTGTTGCCGTTGACCTCCCGGGGGCGTATTCTATGTCGCCCTTTACATCAGAGGAAAGTATTACAAGCTCATACATAAAAAATGACAACCCCGATGTAATTATAAACATAGTTGACGCAACAAACCTCAGTCGAAGTCTTTTCTTTACCACCCAGATATTAGACCTCGGTATTCCCGTGGTTATTGCCCTTAACAAAAGTGATATCAACGAAAAAAAAGAAACCATAATTGATGTAAAAACCCTCTCTGAAAAGCTTTTATGTCCCGTTATAGAGACCGTCTCTACCTCGGAAGAGGGCTTGAATGCGGTTATTGAGTCGGCAATCTCACAGATTGGGGAAAAGCAGGTCTCACCTTATTTCCAGGGCAGGGTAGATATTACGGATAAAAAATCAGTTGAAACGGCAGACCGCAGACGCTTTGAGTTTGTAAACAAGCTCATCAAAGAGGTTGAAACACGCAAGGTCCTGACCCGTGACCGAAATTTTGATGACAAGATTGACGCTGTATTAACTAACAGATGGCTTGGTATTCCTCTTTTTGCAGTTGTTATGTTTCTTGTTTTCAACATTTCACAAGCCTCTCTCGGACCTTGGGTTGCAGATAGCCTCGTTGGTTTTATAGAGGTCTTTCAGGAATGGATTGCCACGCTTACAGATAACGCACATCCGCTTCTGCAATCCATTCTGGTCGATGGAATTATCGGCGGTGTAGGTGCCGTTGTAGGATTTTTGCCGCTTGTTATGATAATGTATTTCCTTATCGCTCTTTTAGAGGACTGCGGATATATGGCAAGAGTATCAATTCTGCTTGACCCCATATTCAAAAAGGTTGGTCTGTCGGGAAAATCAGTTATTCCGTTTGTAATCGGCACGGGCTGTGCAATTCCGGGGATAATGGCGTGTCGTACAATCCGTAACGAGAGAGAGCGTCGTGCAGCCGCCATGCTTACACCCTTTATGCCGTGCGGGGCAAAGCTTCCTGTTATTGCATTGTTTGCAGGTGTGTTCTTCCCCGAATCAGCGTGGGTTGGCACATTGATGTATTTTGCGGGCATTTTGATTATCTTCCTCGGTGCGTTGATTGTAAACAAGATTACGGGGAGCAAAAACCGCAAATCCTTCTTTATTATGGAGCTTCCCGAGTATAAGCTTCCCTCACTTAAAAGGGCATTTTTCTCGATGTGTTCACGCGGTTGGGCATTTATCGTAAAGGCGGGAACAGTTATTCTGGTCTGCAACGCAATTATTCAGATTATGCAAGCATTTGACTGGAGTTTCTCTCTCGTAGAAGCGGGTATGGAAGAGACCTCTATACTTGCATCTGTCGCGAAGCCTATTGCAGTACTGTTAATTCCGCTCGGGTTTGGAGTATGGCAGATGGCAGCCGCAGCAGTTACAGGTTTTATTGCCAAGGAAAATGTTGTCGGCACTCTTGCGGTTTGCTATGGTATAACCAACTTTATTGACACAGAAGAGCTTGCACTGATAAGCGGCGGGAGCGAGGTCGCGACCGTCTTCGGGATTACAAAGGCGGCAGCACTTGCTTGCCTTATGTTTAATCTTTTTACGCCGCCCTGTTTTGCAGCTATTGGTGCTATGGCATCCGAGCTGAACGACAAAAAATGGTTGTTCGGCGGAATTGCTCTCCAGCTTTCCACAGGCTATACCGTTGCATATCTCGTATACCAGATTGGCACTCTTATTACCGAAGGCACAGTCGGAAACGGATTTTTGCCGGGGCTTATCGCAGTTGCCGTTATGGCTTCGATTTTAGTTTATCTTATGAACCGCTCTGACAATACATTAAAAGCTGAGTATTTACCAAGCGGGGGAAAATAAAATATGACAAATGCTATACTTATTTTAGTTTTATTGGCCATAGTCGGCGGTGCAGGATATTATATCCGAAGGGCAAAAAAACGCGGTCAGGCGTGCATTGGTTGTCCGCACGCCAAAACCTGCAGCCGTAAGAACTGCCTGTGTAAAACAATAGACGGTGAACACACAGATATTCTGTGAAAAACAAGTAAGGTGCAGTATAAATCTGCACCTTACTTGTTTTTCAGCATCTGACGAAGTTTTCTTCTTGTTCGGTTTATGTGCCTTTCAAAATCACCGTTTGTAATAAATTCTGCAAGTACATATTGCTCAAACACAGGAACACTACAGGAGTAGAATCCCATTTTATCAAAAAACGGATTGACAAGTTCTTCGGGTAATACCATATATCCGATTCTCATGGATGGGGCTATTGTTTTTGTGAAGGTATTTACATATATTACACTGCGGGCAGGTTCAAGCGAAAAAACGGTATCTTCATTTTTTGTAGATACGGTAAACTCCGAATTGAAATCATCTTCAATAATTACGGCATTTCGGTCTTTTGCCCATTTAATATACTCGTTTCGCTTTGAAGCACTTGCAGTTACACCGCTTGGAAAACTTCTGAATGGGGTTATATGAAGGACAGATGCTTTAGTTTTTGCAAGCTGGGATGTAAGGATTCCGTCCTTGCCCAATTTGAGCAAATCGCATTTGGCTCCGTTTGCTCTGTAAACAGAGTGAATCTTTTCATAGGACGGATTTTCAAGTGCATATATCCTGTCCCGTCCCAAGAACTGTACGATAAGTCCATAGAGATATTCAGCACCGGAACCGATTACAATCTGGTTATATGAAACATGAATCCCTTTGCCTCTTGCAAGATAATCTGATATTGCTTTTCTAAGCTCAGTACACCCTGCGTTCGGAGATTTTATCAAAATGTTTTCTCCGTGTCTTGATATTACATTACGCATTGTTTTTGCGAGTACCGAGAAGGGGAATTCATTTGTATGATAGTGATGATGGTTAGACGGTATATCGTGCGTCTCATTTTCAGAGATGGGTACGAAATCTTTTTTACGATATGTAACAAAGTATCCCACCCGTTCTCTGGATTCGATATATCCCTCATCGCACAATATCCCATATGCGTGTTCGACAGTGATAACACTTGTCAGTGTTTCTTCTGCAAGAATACGCTTGGAGGGAAGCTTGTCCCCGTATTTATACAGTGAATTTATTATGTCGCCTCTAATCTGTTCATACAGTTGCATATATGCTTTTTTGATGGATTTTGTATCGATTGAGTATTTCATCTGGTTATATTAAATTCTCCTTGATTGGTAATTGTGATATGTTCAGATTTATTGTATAATAAACTATAAATTTTGTAAAGGGGATTTTCAAAATGAAAACAAACACAAAAAAAATTATAACAGCTTCAATGCTTGCAGCACTTTGCTGTGTAGCAACAATGATTATTAAAATACCGTCACCGCTTAAGGGATATCTTAATTTAGGTGATTGTGTTGTTCTCCTTTCAGGTTGGTTCTTATCTCCTGCATACGGATTTCTTGCAGCAGGTGTAGGGTCTGCACTTGCGGATGTTTTTTCAGGATATGTTATATACGCTCCTGCTACCTTCGTTATCAAAGGGCTTATGGCACTTATCGCATACCTTGGCTTCAAAATTCTCCAGAACAAAATAGGAAATCTGCCGTCAAGAATTATCAGCGGTATAGCGGCTGAACTAATTATGATTTCAGGATACTTTGTATTTGAAGGATTTTTGTATGGATTTACACCATCAATCGTTAATATACCTGCAAACGCGGTGCAGGGGTTAGCAGGTATAATTCTTGGTACAATAATTATTAAGGTGTTTGAGAAAAACAGAATTATGATAACATGGCACCAGTGACATGTGCTATAACCGATGCTTAAAAAATCGGCTTGTTTTCCTCCTTTGCCTTTTGGAACGCCTCTTCGGACCACGGATACCAATTTACAGGATTTTCTGCATGTTGCAGCAGGTACGGACTTGTTTCGTTTTTTACTGATTGCTCATTATTTCCTCCATATTAAACTTCGTTTTTGTTAGTATATCCGCTCTTAAAACAAGAAATACTATACATAAACTATGTATACAAAAAGGGAGAATGAATTTGTGTCTGCTTTAGCAATTAACAAAAATAATTTTCAAAAAGAAGTTTTAGAAAGCGACAGACCGGTGCTAATAGATTTCTGGGCAAGCTGGTGCGGACCTTGCAAGGCGATTTCGCCTATAATAGATGAAATTTCTGAGAAGCATCCTGAAATCAAGGTGTGCAAGATAAATATAGACGAAGAACAAGAACTTGCCTCACACTTTGACATAATGAGTGTTCCGACACTTTTGGTTATTAAGGGCGGTAAAGTAGTAAATCAATCAGTTGGACTAAAGCCTAAAAATCAAATTCTCCAGATGCTGTAAACAAGTAAGAATTACTTTGCTATAAGGAGAATAAGAATGGAAAAAATATATGATGTAATTGTAATTGGTGGAGGTCCTGCAGGATATACCTCAGCAATTTACACATCAAGAGCAGGTTTTGATACTCTTGTGCTTGAAAAATTTTCCGCAGGCGGACAGATGACACAAACTCCACAAATAGATAATTATCCCGGTTTTCCCGAAGGCGTGGACGGATATGAGTTAGGAACTAAAATGCGAGTGGGAGCAGAGCGATTTGGTACAAAAACTATGCAGTCAGAGGTTATCGAGACAAATTTGAAAGATAAAATAAAAACAATCAAGACACCAGACGGAGTTCTTTTAGCTCATAGCGTTATAATTGCAACGGGTGCTGAACATAAGCATCTGGGACTTGAAAATGAAGAAAATTTGATTGGCAAAGGGGTAGGATATTGTGCCGCTTGCGATGGTATGTTCTATAAAGGGAAAACCTCCACAGTTATAGGCGGAGGAAATTCTGCAGCAGCAGACGCTCTTTTGCTTTCCAAGATATGTAAGAAGGTTATTATCGTTCACAGGAGAGACACCTTAAGAGCTGAAAATTTTTATCGAAATTCTTTGCTTAAAGCACAAAATATAGAATTTGAATGGAATAGTACAGTCTGCGAAATTTTAGCAGATAATAAGGTTACAGGTGTTAAAATTAAAAATGTTATTGATGGTACTGAAAAAGAAATTTGTACTGACGGCGTTTTTATCAGTATAGGAAGAGACCCTCAGACAGGATTGTTCCGCGGTCAGCTCGACATTGATAAACATGGTTATATTATAGCAGACGAAACAACAAAAACAAGTATAAGCGGAGTTTTTGCAGCAGGCGATGTCCGTACCAAACCCGTTCGGCAGATTGTAACAGCTACAGCTGATGGAGCATGTGCATCTCATTTTGCAGAAGAATATTTAGCAACTATACAGTAGATAATATACATTTATCAGTAAGCTATATCTAAATTTGAAGAAAAGACACAGATTCCAATCGAAATCTGTGTCTTTTTCTGATAGGGATAATATGTGCTCAAATAAGTTCTTTCGTATAAGACTAATTAAATTTTCCCATTAAACTTTAATCTTAACATTTTGCTATTATAAAGCTTTTATAAAAAATTATAAAACTAACGACGGAGCTGTATAAACTCGTGCTGCAAGTTCCTGATTGAGCATATAAAGACTTTTTGGATCCGAACCAAAAAGTTCCATCTTTGTAATCAAATCATTTGCATTTGTTTCCTCTTCACCTTGCTCCTTAACAAACCAATCAAGGAACTGCATTGTGCGAAAATCTTTAACATTGTATGCTGCTGCATAAATGTCATTTATAAGCGATGTTACATATTCTTCGTGTTCAAGTCCTGCCTTTAAAACATCCATATGGCTAGAAAATGTCTTGTCAGGTTTTGCAATAGCGTCAAGAGTTACTTTTTGATTCTCATTTTGGAGATACTGATAGAAAAGCATTGCATGGTCACGCTCTTCCTGTGCCTGAATCTTATACCAGTTGGCAAATCCGTCAAGACCTACCTCTTCAAAATAATTCGAGAAATCAAGGTAGAGATACGCAGAATAGAACTCTTTGTTGATCTGTTGATTTAAAAGTTCATGTACTTTTTCATTCATCATAATATTATACCTCCGTTTTTTTCTTTATTATATCATGTATGTATGAAAAAATCAACAAAAAAACACAGATGGAGAAATTTTGAAGCTCCGTCTGTGTTTTTGTCTATCTGCGATTTAATTTGTCTGACAAATCTCCATATACAGGTGTTGCCAAACCAAAACCGCCGGACACAGTTAGTATTTGACCTGTGGTATAAGCAGAATCATCTGATGCAAAGTAAACTGCTGCTGCGGCAATTTCTTCTGGTGCACCCATACGCTTAAACGGAATATGACGCATAAATAGTTCTCTAAAACCTTCCGTGAGATTTTTCTCTACTGCATCTGTTGCAGTCATCCCCGGTAAGATTGCATTACAGCGAATATTATTTTTTGCTTCGTGTACGGCTATCAGCTTAGTCAGATAATTTATAGCTGCTTTACTTGTTCCGTATGCCACCTGAGAAATATCAGGCACAAGACCTCCCACCGAGGATATGTTTATAATACTTCCGCCGCCGTTTTTTGCCATGTGTTTTGCTGCCTCTTTACTTGCCATAAAAACACTTCTTAAATTGATATTTACAATATCAAAGAAAACATCTGTATCGGTATTTGAAAAGTCAAGGTCTTTTCCCGGATTTGAAGTGCCGAAGTTGTTAACCAAAACATCAATACGCCCTGCATCTTTTATTACTTCATCAGTCATAGAAATATAAGATTCGCTCTTACTTGCATCGTTATAAACATGTCTTACTATACAGCCCTCGGAATTTAGCTTGTCAGCCTCCTGCTTTGCAAGTTCTAAATTTCTTGCCGCCATATAAACTATAGCACCTTCTTTAGCAAAGGCTTTAGTAATGGCAAGACCTATTCCTCGGGTTGAGGCAGTAATTAAAACAACTTTGTCTTTTAATTTCATGCTTTTTCTCCTTTTTTGATATAAATTTTAGGCAGGAACAACACTATCGCAATTCCCGCAATAACACAAATAATTTCCGCTACAGCAAGAAACTTTATAGAATTTACTGCGGCGGTTATTTCACCCTTCCCGCTACTTATAATATTTGTTACTCTATTTGTAAAAAGAGGAACAAAAATCGCTACACCAAAGGGTGCTGCAAGGTCACGGAATAAGCCATAAGTTCCGGTTCCTGCTCCTGCAGTTTCAGCAGGCACACCTGACAGTACAACCTTCATAAAAATTGCAGCGTTTCCGCCAAGCCCAAAGCCTAAGATACCAAGAGAAGCGGCGAGTATAATTACAGAGGTTTCGGCAGTAAATAAAAGCATAATGGCACATCCAATCCCTGTAAGAGTGAGAGAGGCAGCCAAAACCTTTTTAGGCTCTATGCGGTCTGCCAATGGTCCTAAAACAACTGAACCGAGTGACATTCCGATATACATAATTGAAATTGCATAGCTGGATATAATAGTATTATCAGGCTGTGTGTAGTTGATAAAGACAATTATATTTGGTTAAAGATATTGCAAAGTTAAATGAATACGGCTATATTACAACTGACTCAAGTCAAAAAACGACTATTGATGGATTGTATGCAGGAGGCAATGTATGTATCAAACCTCTCCGTCAGGTGGTTACTGCTACAGGCGATGGTGCATTGGCGGCTACGGAGCTTGAAAAATATGTAGCCGAAATGCAGAGAAAAACAGGTCTTCATCCGAAGCCTCCCGTTACAAGAATGACAGACTATCCAAATGCAACAAAAACCGCTGAGGCATCTGATGATTCCGATGATATATTTACAGCAGAAATGAAAGCACAGCTGGAGGGCGTGTTTTCGAAAATGGAACGTAAGCTTATCCTTAAGCTGTATCTTGATAATCGTCCTGTTTCTTTGGAATTGGAAGGTTTTATAACAACGCTTGCAGACCTTACGGACAAGCTTACAGTCATGGTAGCTGATAAAAATGACCAATCAAATCTTGCTCCATGTGTGCGTGTCTTTTCAGAGGATGGAAATGATTCAGGAATTGCATTTCACGGTGTGCCGGGAGGACATGAGTTTACCTCTTTTGTACTGGGGCTTTACAATGCAGCAGGTCCCGGACAGACAATAGATAGAGACACATTAAAGGAAGTTGAAGAAATTCAAAAAAACACAGATATGAAGATTTTGGTATCTTTGTCTTGTACGATGTGTCCCGATTTGGTTATTGCCTGTCAGAATATTGCAACAAAAA
>JAZNHF010000007.1:0-24404 GCA_045576835.1 Clostridia bacterium | reverse complement strand
CTCGACCCGATAACGCAATCAAAGATTGCGGTCGGGTGCCCCGAAACCTTGTTGTTTCCACAATAAAAAACACAAAAAGGAGTTATGAATTATGTCAAAAGAAAATCAAAACAAAAAGTATGACGGACAAAACAGATGCAGGAGATGCGACAGACCGCTAAAAGATCCAACAGCTAATTACGGATGGTGGTGTGCAAACCTTGTAGGGCTGGATACTTATCAAGATGTGGCGTCTACTCTTGACGAAAAGGCTTTACAAATGTATAATGCTTATGTGTTGAAGTATCTGGGAAACGACAGATCAAGCACTATGGCAAACACCAATCCTACAAAGCAAAAACCTTTTCTCCCGACAACAAGCAGAAAAGATGCCTCTGCAATTATTGTAAATAATGCAACAGCGATTAAGAATGCCGGTTCTTATTATGGTGTTAATCCAGCGATTATTGCGGCTTGCATTTTTACAGAACAAGTTACAAATGTAAATATTTTAGATTCTCTAACGGATGTTCCCGGGTACTTTGCTGATACTTCCATTGGAATTGGCCAGGTAAAAGTGTCAACAGCAAGGATGCTGGAGGATGAGGGATATATTCAAAAAACAGCACTCTCGAATGTTTATGATGAATGGCATGGAAACAACTTTGTGCAAAGAGAGGTGTGGTATGCGCCTGCATATGGATATGTAGAAGGGACACGGGATAAGGCAATTGCGTATCAATTAACGGTTGAATCAGAAAATATCAACTATGTCGCAGCATATTTAAGATATTTCCAGGATCGGTGGAAGGATGTTTATCCCGAAATAGATGGCAGAACAGCGGTGCTTGCAACTTTGTATAATCAAGGTGAGATAAGATCGCCCCATTCTAATCCTGAACCGAATCCGTTTGGCATAGATGCAAAAAAAGAATATTATTATATGAGAAAATTACTTGGTTTGGATTAAGAGGTGATACGATGAAAATATTTAAGAATATTGTTTTAGGCATTGTTTGTTATTTTCTAATAACATGGGTAGGAACGCTGCTAAAATGTGAGGTTCTTACACATCAATACTATGATGAATTTAAGGATGCATATAAACAAAATAATATGCTTGGGGAGATGGAGTATTTCAAGATCTTGCGTTATGCTCCCAGCAGAAGCGATATTGCTCAGGTGTATTATGTTTGTGAGGGGAATACATTAGGGAGTGTAATGACTTTTCACTACAATCATGAGACACATTTGTGGGAGGAGATTTCCTGCAGTACAATCTGGTCGGGTGTTGGAGGCAGTGCATCGGAAGTAATATGGCCTTATTGGTGGCATTTTATTTACGGGGGCCTTTGATGAGAGAATTTTGAAAATTTTGTCAGAACGGGACAAAGAAATAGAGATGCTTGTATGGGATGACACTATCTCCTATGATCATTTAGAAAAAATAGCAATATCATTTGACAGAAATATACCGTAAGAACATGAAAGAAAAAATAGCAAATAAACGGTGGTATCTATTCCCCCTGCATCTATTTTGTATGTAAGAGCGAATAAAAGACATTCCGAGGAATGTCTTTTATTCTCTAATCAACACTCGCTTCAAAGCCTTGGTCTTCAATCGCTTCCGTCAAAGCATCGCTCCGGGCTACGCTCTCATCAAAGTCAACATTTACGATACCATCCTCTAAAACAACCTCAACCTCTTTTACTCCATTGATTTCGCCAAGTGCACCTTTTACCGCCGAAACGCAGTGCATACATTTCATACCCTCAACCTTAATCGTTATTTTCACAGCTTCTTCTCCTTTCTCTTTAGCAATAATGAATTTGTTACAACCGAAACCGAGCTGAACGCCATAGCGGCACCCGCAAGCATCGGATTTAAAAATCCAAACGCAGCAAACGGCACACCCACAAAATTGTATATAAACGCCCAGAAAAGGTTTTGTTTAATTTTCCTCATCGTCTCTGTTGAGAGAGCAATCGCCCTCGGCACAAGCAAGAGCTTGCCGTTCATCAAGGTAATTCCTGCCGTATCCATCGCAATATCTGTGCCGTTGCTCATTGCAATACCTATGTTTGAAACGGCAAGTGCAGGTGCATCATTTATTCCGTCACCAACCATTGCACATATGTGACCCTCTGACTGAAGCTTATTTATATAATCCGCCTTATCCTCGGGCTTTGCTTCTGCAAAATAATTATCAATTCCAGCCTCTTTAGCTATCGCTTGTGCAGTCCGACAGTTGTCCCCCGTTATCATATATGTCTTAATCCCCATATTTTTAAGCCTTGCGACAGCCTCTTTTGAATCATCCTTTATTGCATCTGCCACCGCAATGACAGCAACAAGCTCATTGTCAAAAGCGACACACATGGCGGTTTTGCCCTCGTTTTCAAACCTTGCAAGTGTTTGTTCCGCAACATCTGATACTTGTATGCCAAGCTTTGTCATAAGAGCCCTTGTACCAACCGATACCGCTCGTTTCTCTGCAACCGCAGAGACGCCCATACCGACATATGCCCTGAAATCCGACACAGCTGAAAAATCGCCCTCATTCTGCCGTGCAATCGCTCTGCCGAGCGGATGCTCGGACATACCCTCGGCAAGTGCCGAAAGTCGTACAATTTCTTCTTTTTCATAGCGGTCATTCAGCACTTCCACATCTGTGACCTCAGGCTCGCCCTTTGTGATTGTTCCCGTTTTATCAAGTACAACCGCAGTAATTTTATGAGCAATCTCCAGATGCTCTCCGCCCTTTATCAAAATGCCAAGTCTTGCTCCAAGCCCCGTTCCAACCATAATTGCGGTAGGAGTAGCAAGTCCAAGCGAGCAAGGGCACGCAATTACAAGCACCGAAACTGCGTTTATAATTGCAGTTTCTGTATCGCGTGAGGCTATAAGCCAACCCGCAAATGTAACAAGGGCAATCACCATAATCGCCGGCACAAAAATTGCCGATAACTTGTCTGCAATTTTTTGTATAGGGGCTTTGTGCACCTGTGCTTCACGAACCATTTTTATAATCTTTGACAAAGCGGTATCCTTTCCTATGCCGAGAGCCTGCATCTTAAAAGCACCCGCCTTGTTAATCGTCGCACAGAAAACCTTATCTCCGAACGCCTTATCAACGGGCAGACTCTCCCCCGTAAGGGCAGACTCATCGACACTGCTCTCACCCTCTGTTATAATTCCGTCAACGGGTATCTTCTCGCCCGGTCTTACCAACAGAATATCACCCGGACTGACCTCTGCTATTGGAACTGTAAGCTCCTTGCCGTCCTTTATAACTGTCGCCTCGCTCGGTTGAAGCTCCATCAGCCTTTGTATAGCTTCCGATGTTTTGTTTTTCGCCTTTGCCTCCATAAATTTGCCAAGCAGTATCAATGTGATTACGGTCATCGAGGACTCGAAATACAGACCCTCCATCGAGCCGTGTTGGGTCTTGCCTGCCAAAACATTATAGAGACTGAAAAAGTACGCCGCACTCGTTCCTATCGCAATAAGAGTGTCCATATTCGGACTCTTCGCACGCAGAGCAAGATAACCGTGCTTGTAAAATCTGTAACCGATTATAAACTGCACAGGAGTTGCAATCACAAGCTGGAGCCATGGACTATGAAGTATATCTATATGAATATTAAACCACGAAAGCACCATTGCGAAAATCAACGGAAATGTTAAAATCGCAGATGCAACAAAAGATACTAAAAGCTTTTTATCCTCTCGTTTTTCGTCATCCCTGACACTTTCGTCATATTCCTCTGCCCCAAAGCCAAGCTTTTCTATTTTTACAATTATCTCCTGAGCAGAAATTTTTGCTTCATCAAAGCTAACGGACGCAAGCTCTGTGGTCAGATTTACACTGACCAAAGAAACTCCGTCCGTTTTTGAAAGCACTCTCTCTATTCTGCCGCTGCATGCGGCACAAGTCATACCTTGAATTTTAAACTCCGCTTGAGTCATTTGCCAATTACCCCTTATCTTAAAACTCAAACCCTCTTTGAATCATAATTCTTTATTATATCAACAGTATATATTATCAATGCAAGAAGCATCGCTGCAATCATAATTCCAATCACGAGAAGCATTACACTGTTCGGAATATTCTTCCATATTATCATAGCAAGTACACCCGCATAAAATATTACTGTTGACGCCTTGCCGAACTTGTTTGAGCTTACAACAATTTTGTTTGCATACAAAATTCCGCTTGCAATAATCATCGAAACCTCTTTAACAACGACAAATACCAAAAGCCATACGGGTATAACATCTATTATAACAAGACAAACCACCGCCGTCATCTGCATAAGCTTGTCTACAAACGGGTCGTATATCTTGCCGAAATTTGTTATCATATTATAGTGTCTTGCTATGTAACCGTCAACAACATCCGTAACACCTGACAAAACAAAAATCAATGCCGCTATATATACATTTTCATCAAACACCATAAAATATGCAAAAATCGGCACAAGCACAAGTCTGACTGTCGTTAGAACATTAGGTATCACAAAAAATCACCTTTCTCTTCTGCTATTATATAAACCCGAAGCAGGGCAAAAATCAAATTTATTTGTTGCCTACATCAATGCAGCCCATTTTGGTATAAAGCTTTGCTTTGCCTCTCACCTTTATGGCAGAGGTAATCTCGGTAAACTGTGCAATATACGCCTCACCCTTATCAAGCTTCTCGGTATGATGGAATTTTGTATCCTTTCCTCTTGTAAGACCGATTATTGTAACCCCATCTTCCTCTGCAACTATTGCAATATAATCATTGTTTGTTATCTCTTCCATAACCGCGTTCTCCTTTGAATTTTATATTATAAATTATATCCCTTGAGGTATAAATTGTCAAGATTGTTTATAAATTTTAAGCAGAGTGTAAGCTTACACTCTGCTTAAATCAAAAGTCTTTTTAATTCTTCTATTTTTTCACTCGACGGCTCGTCATAGCAGTCAAACGGAAATTCTATTCCCATTATCTCATACTTCTGCTTGCACATTTTACGGAAGGGAAGAAGCTCTATCCCCTTGACACACGATTTCTCGGATAAGATTTTTTTAAGTTTTTCTATATTCTCTTCTGTATCGTTCAAGCCACCGACAACAACATGTCTTACAATGCAATCGATTTTTCTGCTTTCAAGCTCATTCAAAAACAGAAGCGGTACATCAATTCCGCACCCGATATGTTTTTTATATAAATCATCTTCGGTCATTTTTATGTCGAGCAAAACCAAATCACAGTTGCACAAAAGCTCGCGTGCCCCGCTGCTCCAAATACTTCCCGAGGTATCTAATGCAGTGTGTATCCCGTTTTTTCTGCATAGCTTAAACAGCTCTGTTACGAACTCTGCCTGAAGAAGCGGCTCTCCGCCCGAAACCGTTACACCGCCGTCTGTACCGAAATATTCCTTGTATCGCAATATCCTGTCCAGTACCTCTTCGGGGGTATGCTCTGTATATCCGCCCTTGCAAACATCGATGTTGTGACAGTATCCGCAACGAAGATTACAGCCGTGCATAAACACCACAAACCTCACTCCGGGTCCGTCAAGCGTGCCGAGAGACTGAAAGCTATGAATTTTTCCCTTCATATTTCCACCCCTACATTGAAATGTGGAAGGTACGACTTATAACCTCTCTCTGTTGTTCCCTCGAGAGCTTGTGGAAGTTTACCGCATAGCCTGATACACGGATTGTAAGGTTAGGATAAGCAGTCGGGTCGTTGTATGCTTCTATCAACTGCTCTTTTGTCATTACATTTACATTTATATGATGTGCAGACTTTGAAAAATATCCCTTCAAAATTGAAACAAGATTTGAATATCTTTCTTCATCAGTTTTGCCAAGCGACTCGGGAACGATTGAGAAGGTGTTGGATATTCCGTCACGGCAAGCATAATACGGAAGCTTTGCAACCGAATTGAGTGACGCAAGTGCACCATTTGTTTCTCTGTTGTGCATCGGGTTTGCACCAGGGGCAAACGGTTCGCCCGCAGCTCTTCCATCAGGCGTTGCTCCCGTTTTTTTACCGTATACCACATTTGAAGTTATGGTTAATACCGAAAGCGTGTGAATTGCCCCGCGATACGCAGGGGTTTTGCGAAGCTCTTGTATCATTTCTTCAACCATTTGCTTTGCAATAAGGTCAACTCTGTCGTCATCATTGCCAAATTTAGGAAAATCTCCCTCTGTCTCAAAGCCGACAATCTGTCCCTTGTCGTTTCTTACCACCTTAACCTTTGCATACTTAATCGCACTCAAGGAATCAGCAAGCACCGAAAGCCCCGCAACACCAAAAGCCATAAATCTCTCTACCTCGGTGTCGTGAAGTGCCATTTGAATTTTTTCGTACGCATATTTGTCGTGCATATAATGAATTATGTTCATTGTGTTTACATAAAGTCTGCAGAGCCATTCTCTGTAACGGACAAACCTTTCCATTACCTTATCATAGTCAAGATATTCGTCTTCATACACAGACTCTCTCGGACCTATGCAAATCTCACTTGCAGGGTCAACCCCGCCGTTGAGTGCGAGCAAAAGAAGCTTCGGAAGATTACACCTTGCACCGAAAAACTGCATCTGCTTGCCCACCTTCATCGCGGATACACAACAAGCAATAGCATAATCGTCGCCGTATATTCCACGCATTAAATCATCATTTTCATACTGAATTGAGTTGGTTTTTACTGACACTCTTGCACAAAACTCGGAAAATCCGCTCGGTTGAGAGTTTGACCAGAGCACGGTCAGGTTAGGCTCTGCCGAAGAACCGAGATTAAACAGGGTATTGAGAATACGGAAAGAGCTTTTTGTAACAAGTGTTCTCCCGTCTTCACCCGTACCGCCTACTGCCTCGGTAATCCACATCGGGTCACCGCCAAACAGCTCGTTATACGCGGGGGTTCGCAGATGTCTCGCCATACGAAGCTTCATAACAAAATCATCAATAAGCTCTTGTGCGGACTGCTCGGTCAAAATTCCGTTCTTTATATCACGCTCAATATATATATCAATAAAGGTGCTTGTTCTGCCAAGAGACATTGCCGCACCGTTTTGTTCCTTTATAGCAGCGAGGTATCCGAAATAAAGCCACTGAATTGCCTCTCTGGCACAGCTTGCAGGCAGACTTATGTCTATGCCGTACTCAAGAGCCATCGTCTTAAGACGCTTTAAAAAATCAATTTGACGATAGACCTCCTCGCGAAGCTTTATGTTATCCTCGGTCATTTCCTTTAACGCCAGTTGGTTGTTATCCTTCTCTTTTTCCGTTATAAGCTTGTCCACACCATAAAGAGCGACACGACGATAGTCGCCGATTATTCTGCCTCTTCCGTAGGCATCAGGCAGACCTGTTATAACTCCAATTTTCCTTGCACGGCGGATTTCATCGGTGTAGACACGAAAAACGCCGTCATTATGGGTTGTTCTGTATTCAAACTCCTCTTCTACCTTGTCAGACAGCTGGTAGCCATAGCTTCTGCAAGCCTCTCTTGACATACGAATTCCGCCGAACGGATTTACCGAGCGTTTAAGCGGTGCATCGGTCTGAAGCCCCACAATAAGCTCGTTTTCCCTGTCAAGGTAACCCGCAGGAAAAGCGTCAACCGACGAAACTGTCTCGGTGTCAATATCCAGAACACCGCCTCTCTCCCGCTCCAGGGCAAACAAATCATTAAGCTTGTCATTCAGTGCATTGGTACGCTCTGTCGGACCACATAAAAAGTCGTCACTGCCCAAATATGGTGTGTAGTTCTTTTGGATAAAATCACGGACATTTATTTTTTCTGTCCACTCTCCAATGTTAAAACCTTTCCACGCGTTATTCATATAAATCAAATCCTCCCCTTGATAAACAAAAAACAGACCCACAACTGTGAATCTGCCCAGACGGTCGGCCATTTATATTTTTGTGTTCCCCGTGGTAAACTCCACTCATCCGTCAGTCACACAAAAGGTTATGTTTGTATTATAGATTTTAACATACAGGAATTAAACTGTCAAGAATTTATGACAAAATTTAATATAAATTCGACTATAGGTGTCGCTCGGTTGAGCGACACCTATAACACCGTAGTTTATCGAACTATTACCATTTCCTGAACCTGGTCATCATAAATTCTGAGGAACAAGCGTGTTTCGTTTCCTTCCTCGTATATCTCTATATCTGCGGAAGATACAACCGAAATCTTATTGTTCATTCTCGCCGAGTCGTAAAGGTAAACAATCGCATCACCCGTTGCATAGTTGCGGACATCACCGTTTACGCTTACATTTACGCTGCCGCTGAATTTCTTGGTTACCCGACCGTATACACAAGTCAAATCATTGGTTACCTCGGTAATAAATTCAGTATTCTTTGCCGCACTGTCAAAGAGCAATGTTATGCCGTCTATCTCTCCTGCGGTGTTGAGACGATACTGGATAATATCACCTGCCGTAAGAGCTGTTGTTCCCCTTGTTGCACTTGGCTTTACAAGAACTGTCTTGTCAGCTGCAAGAATGTTTATCTGCTGACCGTTTTGCCAACCGTAGAGACGGTCTGTGTCCTCGTATTCCTCATTCTGGGTCTCTGCAATATAATCAACCACTAAAATCGGCGATTCGGGTGCAGATGTTCCCGTAGAGCTTGTTATTATTACAACATTTGCCACATAATTTTCCTGCAGGTCATATACAAGTGCGTCATATGCCGTGTCGTTTGAAAGTGTATTTCTTGTTCTGATTGAATACTTTGATGTGTCAGTTCCCGCATCGGTCGGAATGTCAAATATAATAGTATTTTCGCCTATTCCTACATTACCGAGTTTTCCTGACGCTGTCTTGTAAATCATATCTTCTCTGTCTATATTGAGGGTAAATTCACCCTTGTTCGGGGCACCTGTTGCGGTTCCGTTTGTTGCGGTATCAAGTGCGGTAATTGCACCTGCACTGTTGGTCTCATACATAATAAGCTGAGGCGATACGCTTCCGCCACCCTTTAATGTGTCAACAACCTCAGAGGGCTCTGTGCCGTATGCGTCGTTAAAACGCATCTTGTTTGTGCTTGTAAGGATAGTAGTCTCACCTGTAGCCGTAAAGAGTTTGAACTGTGCAGTTGTTGCAAATCCTGTGCTCATTGCTGCATCTACAAGATATGCGTATTTTCTGCTTGCTCCAAGCTCTGTATCAACGGTTGCATTCTCGTCTACTGCTGCGATGTTGCCCTCTATATCAAGATAGAAGGTTCCTCTGTCACGAAGCTCTATATCATTGGGATAGCTTGCAGCCTTTTTATAAGACCTGGTGCTGCTTCCTATGCGATAGCCTTCCTCGTTGATTTCGGTTACAGTTCCGTTTACAGATGCGTCAGAAACATAACCCTTTACCAAAAGATTGTCCTCACTTATCGTATAAGAAATAACATTCCATTCCTCAAGCTCTCCTACGCTTATCTCTTTACCGTCCTTTACAAGTGTATACATTATTTCACTGTTGTCCTCGTCAAATACAAGCGAACCGTTAAGATACTTGTCGGTTACTCTTCCCGTTACTGTTGAAACAGTGTCTACAACAATGTTTGTAAAGTGGTTTACAAATACAATTTCGTAAATTCCGTTTGTATCCGCATCAAGCAAAACAACATTTCCCGATGTCGGCTTGAGTTGTTCTGTAGTAACTCCTGTTTTATACTTACCGTTGTAAATATAAGTCGCATCAGTTGCAATCTGTACGGTTTTTGCATCTCTGTCGGCATCGTTTGCCCAGTATTCAAAGCTTACAATATTATCATCACCCTTTGTAACCGAAACGATATCATTTGCAACAACCGTTACTGACCTGTTCTTGTTTGCTTGCTCTCTTACATTTATAAGTGTTTTTTCGTCTGTCGTCTTGTCAAGGCGGGCATAGTAGAGAACATTATAACCGAGATACTGCTTTGCATTTGTGTCACCAAGATAGAAAATACTCTCGCCTATTTGAATTCTGTTCTCGGCGGTTGTGCTTCCTCCCGTCAGGCTTGTCTCGCCTGTGCCTACAATCTGGCCATAGCCTTTTTCTACATTGAGCTTGTCATAAAGAAGTGTCTTGTCAACTACCTCGTATCTCACTTGTGTGCCGTAGCCTACTTGCTCCATAAGATTAACCGTCAAGGAGTTGAATATAAGCTGTGCAATATCTCCCCTTGTTGCGGGTTCAGCAGTTGAACCGTCGATTCCGCGAAGAAGCTGATTTGATGATGCGATATACATATATCCTGCCGGATAACCGCCTTTGTCTGCCGCAGCAGGCTCATAACCCATCGCTCTTACTATAATAGCTATTGCTTCTTGAAGCAATACGGGGTCGTCGGGTCTGAAGGTTCCTACATCATCACCCCTTACCATTCCCTGTTGGTCTGCAACATTTATAGCACCCGTTGCCCAATGCAACTCGGGAACATCAGGGAATCGTGTCTTACCATTTGCACCGACTGCAATATCCTCAAGTCCTACAGAGTATACCGCAACCTTTGCCATCTCACTTCTGATGATTGCATCATTAGGACGAAACGCACCCGTGCCTGCATCACCAACCATTATACCGAGAGCTCCTAAAAGCTCTGCGGCCTCCTCGTACTTTGTCCCTGCAATATCAGGGGCAAGGCTTATTCTCATTGTGCTGTATCTCGATGCGGCAGGAGTTTCCGGTATCGGTCCCGATGCCATACCGTTATATTTAGAACTGTTTTCTACCAAGGTTGTGTTTATTAAATCCGAATTGTTTATAGTTCCGTCTGCATTTGTGCCGTCAAACGAAACAAGTCCTGCTCCGTCACTTCCGCTTGCAGCGTCGCCTGTATTGAGTATACCGGTCTCACGCCCCTGCTTTGTCGAGCCTATAACGCTCGAATTGAGCAACTGTCTGCTTTGCCCCGAAACCATATCGCCGTCAGCAGACATATTTTCTGCCACGCCCGTTGTGCCGTATTCTTCTCCCGACACGGCAACACTGTCTTCAGGGAGGTTATAGTCTGTTGCCGATACTGCCATAAAACCTGTTGTCAAAAGGCAGACTACCAGAAACAGAGGTAAAATTTTCTTTAACATTTGTCTTCCTCCTATTAAATAGTATTTAGTTTCAATCTGTATATAATTTTTTGTTATTTACGCTGTTATTTTGTGCCGTGCGTGAAAAAATACACAGGTAACATTATGGTATGTATGGCAAAATCAGTATATTGGATAAAAAATATAAAAATTTTATTAAAATTTGAATTTTATAGTTGAATTCTTATAATATATATGGTATATTATAAAATATGAAAGTAGAATATCGTGTGGTTTTGCCAAAAAATGTTCTTTTATAAATATTTAAAACAACAAAATTTTGCAATAATTATGGCTTTTTTTGCCACCGAAGTTTAAAACAATTTTTCAGGAGGAAAAAGAAATGAAAAAATCAAGACTTTTATCGATTGTTTTGTGTGTTACCCTTATTCTTTCAGGACTTTCGATGACCGCACTCGCTGCAGGCTTTGACGATGTCGATAACGACCCGACAGTATCCTGGGCAAAGGATTCGATTACCAAAATGACAGATGCAGGCTACATAAAAGGCTACGAAGACGGCACCTTCCGTCCCTACAAAGCAATCACAAAGATAGAATGCCTCATTCTTATGTCAAGAATGTGCGGCTACGAAAAGCTTAAGGATACCGATACGGTTGCATCTGCAATTTCTGCATATGGTGCTATCACATCAAAGTATAATCAGACCTATTCTGACGAGCTAAGCTATCTTCTCTATCTCGGCGTTCTTAAAGAGGCCGACCTTGCAGATTATGCATCTGCCGCAAACGCCAATACACAGCTTTTCAGATACCAGGCTGCAGCTCTTATGTCAAAGCTTATGCTCGCAGACGAGGAGGCAAAGGCATATACTGTTGACACACCTACCTATTCCGATAACTTAACAATTCCCACAAACTCAAGGGGTTATGTTGAATTTGTAACTGCAAACAAGATTATGAACGGTATGGATACAGATGCAGACGGCAGGCCCGTATTCTCACCTATCACCTCTCTTACAAGAGCACAAATGGCAACACTTCTTGCAAGAATGATGGATACTCTTGACTATACAAGCGTGTCGGGTACAATCGAGGATATAAGCAACAACGAAATCGTTGCAGCCGGCGAAGAATTTACTCTTCTTGACTGTGCAAAGATTTATTTAAACGGTGAAACAGCGGAGCTTGATGAATTAAACATCGGCGACACAGTTTCAATTATCGGTATGTTAGACGGTGCGTTGCTTATCGAGGCAAGCTCACCTGAAAAGGTAACAACAGTATATGGTGTTGTTGTCCGCAAGAGCGAGAACTCATCGGGGCAGAGAATTACTATCGCAGATTACGAGGATACAAGCATCAGCGAAACATATACCTTGAGAAGTGATTGTAAAATTTTAGTAGACGGCACAAAGGGTCTCTTCGGCGATATAATGGCAGACGATTTTGTTAAGCTTGAGCTCATTGGTGCCAAGGTAAGCGAGCTTTCAACTGCAGACACAAAGCTTGATGTTACAGGAAAGCTCGTATCTGTTGACTACGACAATGATGACCATGTATATCTCAATGTAGGCGACGAGAATGGTGAAAATATTCAGACCTACACCTGCTCTATCAAGGGTGTAAAGATTGCCCGTGACGAAGAAACTGCAGAGTTCCGTGACCTTGCAAACGGCGACACGGTTAAGCTCAGACTTTCTTACGGAAAGGTTACTATTGTTGTTGCTACAAGCACAACCGAGACAATCTCGGGTAAGCTTACAGAGATAATTCTCTCAAGCTCGCCGTCTGTTACAATTACAAAGGACGGCGTATCCAAGAACTTCAAGGTTCGTTCAGATGCAAAGATCACGGTTGCGGGCGAGAATGGCGACATATATGACCTTCGTCCCAATGTTGCGGTTACTGTAAAGCTTGAAAGCAGTGAGGTAAAATCAATTACCGCATCAACCGTTGCAACAAACGAAAAGGGCGAGCTTACAGGAACAGTTATAGGAAAGAATACAAGCTACAATGTAATCACTGTTGAAGATGCTGACGGAAACACACACAGTGTTTATTATAACTCAAAGACAACATTCTTAACCAGCAACGGAAGCAGTACAAACTACAAATCAGTAGAAAAGGGTTCTACCATTTCAGTAACAGGCTCTGAAGCCAATGGTGTATTTGAAGCAACTATTGTAATTATAAAATAAAATATTAAACAATCAAAAAGGTGTGAAACAAGTTTAGTTCGTTTCACACCTTTTTTAATACATTGCACGGATTGAGTTAAGCACCGCAAGGAGCATTACACCAACATCTGCAAATATTGCAAACCATAAATTTGTAACGCCAAGCGTTGCAAATAAAAGAAATACAAGCTTTATTAAAAGTGCAAAGACTATGTTTTCCTTTACTATTCTCATACATTTTCTCGAAATACTTACAGCCTTCGCAACCTTTAGGGGATTATCGTCCATAAGCACTATATCCGCAGCCTCTATCGCTGCATCAGAGCCGAGTGCCCCCATCGCAACCCCCGCGTCCGCTCTCGCAAGAGACGGGGCATCATTTATTCCGTCACCGACAAAAATCAGGCTTCCTTTTTTTGACTTGTCCGCCAAAAGCTTCTCGAGTATACCTACCTTATCCGTTGGCAAAAGCTCGCTGAAGCTCTCGTCTATTCCAAGCTCAGCTGCAACATTTTCTGCGTTTTTCTTTAAATCACCCGTCAACATTACAACTCTTTTTATTAAAAGCTTGCGAAGTGTTTCAACTGCCGGTTTTGATTCGGGTTTTATCTCATCGGCAACAAGAATATGCCCCGCATACTCACCATCTATTGCAATATGTGCAACCGTTCCCGCATGTCGGCATTCTATAACCTTTATCCCCAATCTGTCCATCAGATTTTTATTGCCGACCGCAACTCGCTTGCCGTCTACTGTAGCAACAACACCGCCGCCGCTGTATTCCTCAACCTCCTTTACCCTTCCCGCATCAAGCGTCCCACCGTACGCGGTCTGCAGGCTTTTGGCAATCGGGTGGCAGGAGGCGTATTCCGCAAGGGCAGAATATTCCAACAGCTTTTCTTCTTCAATTTTATTATGATGAATTCCCGATACAACAAAGCTACCCTTTGTTAATGTCCCCGTTTTATCAAACACCACAATCTCTGCCTTTTCCAGTGTTTCAATAAAGCTCGCACCCTTTATCAGAATTCCTGCTCGTCCTGCACCGCCAATCCCTGAAAAAAATGTAAGCGGAACGCTTATAACCAACGCACACGGGCAACTTATAACGAGAAAAATTAACGCTCTGTATATCCATACCGACCATTGGGGCAAAATACCGAGAATAAGACATACAATCGGCGGAAGTACAGCAAGTGCAACCGAGGCTATACACACAGTCGGCGTATAAACTCTTGAAAATTTTGAGATAAATTTTTCGCGTTTTGACTTATATAAGCCCGATTCTTCTACAAGCTGTATAATTTTAGAGGCGGTCGACTCACCAAACGCCTTTGTTGTGCGAATTTTAAGAACACCCGTCAGATTAACACAACCACTTATAACCTCGTCTCCAACGCATACATTCCTCGGCAGGCTCTCCCCCGTAAGTGCTACCATATCAAGACAGGAGCTTCCGTCTGTCACTATTCCGTCAATCGGAATTCTCTCACCCGGGCGGACAATTATAATACTTCCCGTTTCTACATCGTCGGGCATAACCGACACAAGCCCGCCATCTTTTTCTATATTCGCAAAATCAGGTCGGATATCCATAAGCTCCCTTATACTTTTTCGGCTCTTGCCGACTGCGTAGCTTTGAAAAAGCTCGCCCGTCTGATAGAAAAACATTACTGCAACTGCCTCTGTAAAATCATAGCTTTTATCATATACTGCAAGCGAAATTGCACCGAGCGTTGCAATCGACATCAGAAAATTCTCATCAAAAAAGTTCATTCTGAAAATTCCTCTGATTGCCCGCCATAATACATCATAACCAATTATGAGATATGCCAAAAGTAAAATCGCACCTACGATAACCTTATTTTCAGAGATAAAAAACACCGACAATGCGAGAAAAACTGTTACACAAATTCTTATAATCACACTTTTTTGCTCACTCTCCACACTCTACACCTCGCACACTATTTTAAAATCAGGCTCGACCTTTTTACTTTTTTTAATTATTTCCTCCAGAACCTTGCCCTCATCAAAGCCATCTTCAAAGTCAACCACCATTTTCTGTGCAACAAAACTGATTGTCACAGACGATACACCCTTAAGCTTCTCCGCCTTCGCCTCAATAATATTTGCACAGTTTGCACAGTCCACCTCTATATTATATGTTCTCCGCATCTTTTTCACCCCTTTTACGATTAAACAATTAAACATTTGTTTAATTGTATTATATATTATATTGGTTTCTGTGTCAACATATGTGATAAGATTTTCTTGATATATTTTATAAAATATGCTAAACTGAAAATATTCAATAATTATAAACAGGAGATGAGCAATTATGAGGGGTGACAGACTACCGCACACGCATAGCCACAGTGATATCGCATCTGAGCTTGGGCGTATTGCGGAAACAGACAGCTTTCAGGTTGTGGCAGATGTATTCAAACAACTCGGCGACAGTACGAGGGTGCGTATTTTCTGGCTTCTTTGCCATTGTGAAGAATGTGTTACCAACATTTCTTCTATTGTTGAAATGTCAAGTCCTGCGGTTTCGCATCACCTCAACAAGCTGAAATCAAGCGGACTGATTGTAAGCAGACGCGACGGCAAGGAGGTTTACTATAAAGCCTCGTCGTCAGAGCAGAGCCGTCTTTTACATCTCGCGATAGAAAAAACAATAGAAATATCCTGCCCAAAGTAATATAACCGTCCCCAAAGAAAACATCTTTGGGGACTTTTTTATACATAAATTTCTTACATTTGCAAAGGCTATCTTACAAATACTAATCTTTGGAGGTAGCTTATGCCAATATCTGTATGGAGCAAAAATGTTACATTACCCAAATTTGATAGTTTGAACGGTGAGATTAAAACAGATGTCCTGATTATAGGGGGTGGTATGTGCGGACTTCTTTGCGGATATTTCCTCAATCAATCGGGGGTCGATTGCGTAATTGCCGAGAGCAAAACCATTGCAAACGGAACAACAAAAAATACAACTGCCAAAATCACCTCTTTGCACGGTCTGATTTACGCTGATCTCATCGATTCGGTCGGGATTGAGCTTGCACAGATGTATTTTGACGCAAACCGTGATGCCGTAAACAAATACCGCATTCTCTCGAAAAAAATTGATTTTGATTTTAAAGAAAGCTCTGCATACACCTATTCCCTCAAGGACAGAGATAGCCTTGAAGCCGAGGTCCGTGCCATTGAGGCGTTGGGTGGCAATGCCGTTTATGAAGAGAGTCTCTCCCTGCCCTTTCAAACAAAGGGTGCCGTCAGGCTTGATGGTCAGGCTCAATTCAATCCTCTTAAATTTATCAGGGAAATTTCAAAAAATTTAAAGATTTACGAAAACACATTTATAGAAAAAATAGACGGTAATACCGCAATTTCAAAAAATGGCAGAATTACTGCAAACAAAATTATAATAGCAACCCACTTTCCATTTATCAATAAGCACGGGCTTTATTTTTTAAAGCTTTATCAACACCGTTCATATGTAATAGCCCTGAAGGGTGCAGAAAATCCAGGCGGAATGTACGTAGATGAAAGTGATAAAGGGTTATCCTTCAGAAGCTACGGCGACCTTCTTATTCTCGGCGGAGGCGGTCACCGAACGGGCAAACACGGCGGAAACTGGGAGGAGCTTCGCAATTTTGCCAAGCGTTATTATCCGTCTGCAACAGAGGAATACTTTTGGTCTGCACAAGACTGTATGAGCCTTGATAAAATCCCGTATATAGGAAATTATTCCTCCTCGACCCCAAACCTCTTTGTAGCAACCGGATTTAACAAATGGGGAATGACAGGTTCTATGGTCTCTGCAAATATTCTGTGTAATATGATTACAAAGGGCAAAAGCGAATATGAACCCGTTTTCAACCCGTCAAGAAGCATTATGAAATCACAGCTTTGGGTAAACGGCTTTGAAACAACCGTAAATATGCTTACCCCTACCACCTTGCGTTGTCCCCACCTCGGTTGTGCCCTTAAATGGAACAAGCATGAGCACAGCTGGGATTGTCCCTGCCATGGCTCACGCTTTGATGAAAACGGTAATTTAATTGACAACCCCGCAACACACGGGGCAAATATATAACAGCTATATAAGCCCAAGCTCCGTTAATGCTTTTGCGACGCCGTCTTCGCCAACGCCGAGAGTAAATCTTTTGGCAACTCCGTCAAGCTTTGGCGAATGCGGAGTCATTGCAATCCCGCATCCAACTGCCGACAGCATATCGACATCATTTTCGTCATCGCCAAAGGCATAGGTATTTTGTATATCTATGCCAAAACATTTTATTACGGCTTGTATACCCGTCGCCTTGGATATACCGAGACGACAAACCTCACCCGAGTTATAGCCGTGATGACGGTGAACAACAAACTCACCTTCAAACTCTCTGGCAAGTTTTTCAAACATCTCTGTGTCGTCAAAGGCAATTACAATCTTGTTTACATCCAACCCCTCTGAGCTCTCAAACGGTTTAAAATCAGAATAATCCACGCTAAAGGTCTCAAGAAATTTTACCAAAAGGTCGTGACCCGCCGCACTGTAATAGCACCTGTCATAGGTTTCGACATCATACGAAAATTTGTTTTCGTTAAGAAAGTCTACAAGGCGGTCAAGCTCCTCAGGCGGGATACTTTCGTTTACTATAACCACTCCGTCACTTTCGACAACTGCACCGTTGCTGTAAATATGACAGTTAAAATCAATTCCCAAGTCCGACATATACCCTTTAGAGCGGCCCGTGGCAACACCCACAAGGTAGCCGTTTTGTTTAAGCTTTTTCATAGCGTCTTTAGTCGCAGCGGTCGGACTCACAATTCCGAGACGCTCGTCCACCAGGGTTCCGTCTATATCAAAAAAGACCGCACCCTTGTATTTTTTATTATCTGTATTTTTGAGCATAAGCCTCTCCTTATTTAAATTGGATATATCTTATTCTACCCGATTTTTACATAAAAATCAATAGATATGCCCTATTTCTCTTGCTTTTTTTCATAATATAATGTATTATATAGACTATGAATACGAGAGCTGAATTTTTACCGATAAGTGAATATGATATGAAAAGTCGGGGACTTGAACAACTTGACTTTATTTTTGTTACGGGTGATGCGTATATTGACCACCCAAGCTTTGCTCATGCATTGATTTCAAGGTTGCTCGAAAGTCTCGGCTATACTGTCGGCATAATTTCTCAACCTGACTGGCACAGCTGTGACGGCTTTAAAATTTTTGGAAAGCCGAAATACGGTTTTTTTGTCGGTGCGGGAAATATTGACTCTATGGTAAACCACTATACCGCATCAAAAAAACGCCGAAATGACGACCTCTACTCTCCGGGCGGCAGATCGGGGTATCGCCCCGACAGGGCAACTGTTGTCTACTGCAATCGCATAAGAGAGGCGTACGGCAAGGATGTCCCGATTATAATCGGCGGGATAGAAGCAAGCCTGAGGCGATTTGCCCATTATGATTATTGGACAGACAAGGTAAGGCGAAGTATACTGATTGACAGCGGTGCAGACCTTTTAATCTTTGGTATGGGCGAGAAACAAACCGAGGAAATTGCAACACTCCTTGCCTTAGGTGTATCTGTTCACGATATAAAATCCGTAAGGGGAACCGCATACAAAGAGGATAAGCTATGTGACATTCCCGACGGTTATGTTATTCTTGATAGCTATGACGAGGTTTCGTCTGACAAGAAAAAATATGCCAAGACAACAATGCTTCAATATGCAGAACAGGACTCTTTCCGCGGACGGACTTTAGTCCAGCTTGACCGCGACAAGTACATAGTCCAGAACCCGCCTGCACAACCTCTTACGACAGACGAACTTGACAAGCTGTATGAGCTTCCGTATACGCGGACATATCACCCAATATACGAAAAAGACGGGGGCGTTCCCGCAATAGGAGAGGTCAAGTTTTCCATTACCTCATCCCGAGGTTGCTTCGGTGCCTGCAATTTTTGTGCTCTTACCTTTCATCAGGGACGCACAATCTCAGCACGAAGCCACGAGTCCGTGCTTCGCGAGGCAGAGCTTCTGACCGCT
Organism: Clostridia bacterium; assembly: GCA_045576835.1. Taxonomy (GTDB): domain Bacteria; phylum Bacillota; class Clostridia; order Monoglobales; family Monoglobaceae; genus UMGS1820. Next base: position 5,122 of record JAZNHF010000007.1, on the reverse strand, counting down.
CTTCCCGATTTCAAGGGTTATATCCACGATGTGGGCGGACCGACCGCGAACTTTCGTGCTCCGTCTTGCGAAAAACAGCTTAAATACGGCGTTTGCAGGGATAAACAATGTCTTTATCCATCTCCCTGTAAAAATCTTGAGGTTTCGCACAGAGATTATCTCAGGCTATTGCAGAAAATGAGGAAAATCAAGGGTGTAAAAAAGGTTTTTGTCCGCTCGGGCATACGGTATGATTATCTTATATATGACAGCGACGAGGAATTTTTTACCGAGCTTTGCAAACACCACATCAGCGGACAGCTAAAGGTAGCACCCGAGCATATCTCGGACAATGTTCTAAAATATATGGGCAAACCGCCCGTCAGTGTCTTTAAAAGATTTTGCAATAAGTATTATCAGATAAACAAACGCATAGGCAAGGAACAATATCTTGTTCCGTATCTTATGTCATCGCATCCAGGAAGCACTCTTAAAGACGCAATCTCTCTGTCTGAATATCTGCGGGACAACAAACTAAACCCCGAGCAGGTTCAGGATTTTTATCCGACCCCCGGCAGTATATCAACCTGTATGTATTATACAGGAATAGACCCCAGAACAATGGAGAGTGTCTATGTTCCGAAATCGTATGAGGAAAAACAAATGCAAAGGGCTCTTTTGCAATATAAAAGACCCGAAAACTACAAGCTTGTATATATGGCACTTAAAGAGGCAAACCGCCTCGATTTGATAGGCAACGGCGAAAAGTGCCTTATAAAAGACATAAGAAAAGGAGATTATAAAAATGGCAAAAATTTTGAGCGGAAAGATAGTTTCCGCAAGGGTAAAAGAGGAATTAAAGAGAGAGACGGCAAGCCTCACAGAGGCGGGAACAAGGCCGGGTCTCGCCGTGGTAATAGTGGGCGATGATTCTGCCTCAAAGGTATATGTTGCAAACAAGGAAAAGGCGTGCGAAGAGCTTGGTATGTATTCCGAGAAATATGCTCTTGCCGAAAACACAACCGAGGTCGAGCTTCTCGACTTGATAAACAAGCTCAACCAAGACGATAAAATTCACGGCATACTTGTTCAACTACCTCTTCCGAAGCATCTTGATGACAAGGTTATTATCAATAACATTCTTCCCAAAAAGGATGTCGATGCTTTTCACCCGACCAATGTAGGCAGAATTATGATAGGCGATTTTGACTTTGTTCCCTGCACGCCCGCCGGAATAATGGAGCTTATCCACGAAAGCGGTGTCGAGGTCGAAGGCAAGGAATGTGTCGTTATCGGCAGAAGCAATATTGTAGGCAAGCCAATGTCTATGCTTCTTTTGCACGAGAATGGTACGGTAACTACCTGCCATTCCCGCACAAAGGATTTAAAAGCCGTCACCAAACGGGCAGATATTCTTGTTGCCGCAGTCGGTATTCCTAAATTTGTTACGGGCGATATGGTAAAGGAGGGTGCCGTTGTAATTGATGTCGGAATGGACAGAGACGAAAACGGAAAGCTTTGCGGAGATGTAGACTTTGACTCGGTAGAGCCGATTGCAGGAGCAATTACTCCCGTTCCGGGCGGGGTTGGGCCTATGACAATCGCGATGCTTATGAGGAACACCCTGACCGCCGCAAAGAGAGCACACGAGGAAAAACAGGGGTTATAGCTATGGTTAACTGCGAGGAATGTATGAACTATTACTACGACGAGGAGGGCGAATATTACACCTGTTCGGTTCAGCTCGACGAAGACGAAATGTATAAGTTTATGGGCGGACAGCTACGGGAATGTCCATACTATCGCCGAGGCGACGAGTACACCATTGTAAGAAAACAAAAATAATAAACAGAGGATAGGCAAATGCCTATCCTCTGTTTTGTTGTATCAGCTCTTCTATTTCTCTCTCGGCTGCCTCTACCTCTTGCCTGAACTCGTCTGCAGATATCCTGAACGCACCATTGCCGAGGATTATCAGCTGTTCCATATAATCCGAGGTTGCAACGCGTACATTATTATGTTTGCCAAGCTCGTTTGTGGCTTTTTCTATATAGGCATCTGCGGTTTCCGCCTCTTTTGTATATACTATGCTTAAGTTGTTTATCTTCTCAAGGCTTCCTCTGCCCTTTACCTTGTATGCGTCAAACACAAGAATTACTTCTGTGTTTCTCATCGCCTTGTACGCACTTACCCTGTCGATGAGCCTCTGTCTTGCATAATCAAGGTCAAGCTCTGCAGCCGCTTTTAAATCCTCCCACGCAAAGATTATGTTATATCCGTCAATCAGGACATAATCCCCACGCTTTTTTTTGGGCTTTGGCTCTTTATATTTATATTCCTCGTGCCTCGGTGTACGCATTGTATTATAGTTTCTGCGGACTACCTTGCCGTAGGTCTGTTCAAAGATCCGCAAAAGCTCATCATCGCTCGCACTTATACTTGTTGCAGACACGCTCTTGGGCTTTTGTTCTACAAGCCTTGGTTCGCTCAAGTTAAGTGCAGGCAGATGCATATTATCAAAAACCTCACTCCAATGCACGGTATATCCTGCACCTCGGGCACAGAATACCGAATTTGCAGTGTTTTCCGTATCCGCTTCGGCATCATAGCCAATCCTCTCAGTTATCTCGTCCGTATCGTTGCACGGCTCGTAGCCCGAAAGCGAGCAAGACAACCGCCCCAGACCGTGGGTATACACCGTTACGTTCTGCTGATAGTCACCCATTTTTGCGACGGGGGCAGACCCCCTTACAACCGACATATCACCCTCGGTTTCGGGCGGTGAAATCCTTCCGCCCATCTGGGATATATCTGTCATTGCCCTGCCGACACAATCCGTCGGCAATGTAAGAGTAAACTCATACCAAGGTTCAAGCAAGATACTTTTTGCCCGCATAAGACCTTGTCGTACCGCTCTGTAGGTTGCCTGACGGAAATCTCCGCCCTCGGTGTGCTTCAGATGTGCCGCACCCGATACAAGAGTAATTTTCATATCGGTAATCGGCGAGCCTGTAAGTACGCCCAGATGTGTTTTTTCCTCGAGATGCGTTAATATTAACCTCTGCCAATTTCTGTCAAGCCTGTCCTCACTGCATTTTGATGAAAATTTAAGTCCGCTCCCTCTTTTGCCCGCCTCTAAAAGCAGATGAACCTCTGCATAATGCCGAAGCGGCTCATAATGTCCGACACCCTCTACGCTTCCCTCGATTGTCTCTTTATATATTATGCTCCCCTTTTCAAATTCAATCTCCATACCGAAACGGTCTGCAATAACACTCTTTAAAACCTCAAGCTGAACCTCGCCCATAATCTGAACTCTTATCTCCTGCAGCTGTTCGTTCCAGATTACATTTAATTTGGTCTCCTCCTCTTCAAGCAAACGGAGGTTTTTTACTGCCGTATGAACATCGGTTCCGTCTTTAAGCCTTACACAATAGGTAAATATCGGCTCTGACGACAAGCTCTCAAGGTCGCACTCTGTTCCAAGTCCCATACCCGAATAGCTTTTTATCAACCCCGTCACTGCACAAACCATTCCCGATACCGCCTCGGGCACACTCTCGTATTTGTCACCCGAATATATGCGAATCTCGTTAACCTTTTCAGGTTGAGCATTCTGAAGCACCGTCTTTACCTTAAGGCTTCCGCCCGTAATCTTCATATGGGTAAGACGATTGCCTGATGCGTCCTCGGATATTTTAAACACCCGTGCACCGAATTCTTCTTTATATTCAATCTCTTTTGTATATCTGTCAACAAGAGTTAAAAACTCGCCCACACCGACGAGCTTCAGTGCCGAGCCAAACATACACGGAAATACATTGCGTTTTTGTATCGCCGTCTTTAATGTCGTATCTGAAAATCCGCCATCCTTGAGATATTCCTCCATAAGAGCCTCGTCACACATAGCAAGTCTTTCTCTTGCTTCATCGGTTATGTCGCCGAAATCTATACAACCGTCATCAAGTCTCCCTGTAAGCTCTGTAATTATTTTTTGTCTGTCTGCACCCTCTATATCCATTTTGTTTATGAAAATAAAGGTCGGGATTTTATGATGCTTCAAAAGCCTCCAGAGTGTCTCTGTATGGCTTTGCACACCATCGGTTCCGCTTATCACCAAAACGGCATAGTCAAGGACCTGCAGTGTTCTCTCCATCTCTGCAGAAAAATCAACATGCCCCGGGGTATCAAGCAAGGTAATCTCGGTATTTCCGAGTGAAATCACCGCCTGCTTTGAAAATATGGTAATCCCTCTGTCACGCTCTATTTTGTTGGTGTCAAGATAGGCATCCCTGTGGTCGACTCTGCCAAGCTTTCTGGTTTTTCCCGAGGCATACAAAAGCCCCTCTGAAAGTGTAGTCTTACCCGAGTCAACATGTGCCAAAATTCCGATTACAAGTCTTTTCATAAAATCTTTATCCCTGTTTTTGTTTTGATATGTATTGTAGCACAATTATTTCCTTCCGTCAATTACAAAAGAGGGTAACCTGCCACACCTTTGCAGAAAAAATTTATAGTTTATTTAAGAAGAATACAAAACGGCGGATGTGAACTGAACTGCACCAGTTTGTGCAGACAGCACAAAAACAGCCTTATGGTAGTTAATATTAAATTTTAGGCAACATACTGACTTCGTTTTTCAAGCGGAGTCAGTTTTGTTTTTAATTGAATTCTTTCATGATTGTAAAAATATATGTATTCACCTATGAGGATGCGAGCATCCTCATAGGTTTGAAGCGTAGTAGGATAAATACACTCTGTCTTGAGAATAGAAAAGAAATTTTCAGCTAGAGCATTATCATATGGGTTCCCCCTCCTTGACATTGATGGTGTAATGTTGTCTGATTTAGTTAGCTTGAAATACTGACTAGATGTGTATTGAAAGCCTTGGTCACTGTGGAGTTGCAGCTTTGCGGTGACCTTTTCTCTTTTCTTGGCTTCTCTATTTCTGCATAACAAAACCTCCTATGGTAGTTTCTTTTATTCTACCATAGGAGGCTGTTTTTTTCTATTGTCCTTTTTTACTGGACTTGTTCATTTTGTCCTCCTGTTTTAATTTCTATTTATTCCTCGGTCTCTGTCTGCTTTTTCTCGCCTATGCTGAGAAGAAGGTTAAGTAAAATTCCGAATATAGCGGCACCTG
>JAZNHF010000006.1:0-33982 GCA_045576835.1 Clostridia bacterium | reverse complement strand
ACTCTTTTCATTTGACGAAATTCTTGAGCTTTTCAATTTTCAGAGTATGAACAAATACGCTCAAGGTGTTATGAATGTCGGTTCGTCTGTTGTTGATGTTTTCCTTGGAATTATCATATCAATATATATGCTTTTAGAACGCAGAGGTATCAAGCGGTACACAACATCGCTTTCAAAAAAGCTCTTGCCTGAAAAGTTAAGAAACGGTATTGTTTTTTATGCCCGCAAAATCTCTGATTTTATATACAGATATATCAGTTGTCAGCTTCTTGATGCGGTAATCGTATTTATTCTGTGCCTGATTGTTCTGTCTATAATGAATACAGAATATGCAGCCGTAATCGCACTTATGGTCGGCAGCTTCAACCTTATTCCTTATTTTGGTGCATTTATTGCAGGTCTTATTGCGGCAATCATCACCTTTATTACAAGCGGAAGTTTAATTTCGACACTTGTCCTTATTGCCGTAATTATTGTAATTCAACAGGTTGATGCCAACATTATTCAACCGCGTCTCGTTGCAAGCTCGCTCTCGATTAAACCGCTCCTTGTTATATTCGGCGTAGTTCTCGGCGGCGGCTTGTTCGGAATTATCGGAATATTTATTGGTGTTCCTGTTGTGGCCTTAATAAAGAATATAATTGATGACAGCTTTGCAAAATCCAAAAACGCCAAGGCTACAAGCAGGATGACTGAATAACCAGACATAATCTTGGGAATTTTACTGATTATTAACAGGATATAAAGGAGATGTTTTAATTGGAAACCAGAAATCTCTGCAGCGGTGTTGATTTGCATATTATAAACGCCCCAAAATTCAAAACAAATTTGATGAGCGTTTTTTTCAGTATTCCGCTAAAGCGAAAAACAATTACACGGGCGGCACTTTTGCCGTCCGTTTTAAAACGAGGTTGCGAGAGTTATCCTACGCTAAAGGATATGTCGCGAAGGCTTGACGACCTATACAGCACCTCGGTCAGTGCAGGTACAAGAATGAAAGGCGACGGTGAGGTTATTTATTTTTCGGCAGAATATGTCTCTGACAAATATCTGCCCGAGAATATTACAGCATCGGTTACAGAATTTTTAAGGGACTATCTCTTTTCCCCCCTCACTGAAAACGGCGGATTTCTTCCGCAGTATGTAGACGGCGAAAAAATAAACCTTAAAAATGCAATAGCAGGTCTTATAAACGATAAAAAAGAATATGCCGAGGCAAAATGCCGCGAAGCAATGTTCGGCAAAGACGGTTATGGTATGTGCGAAATCGGTTATGCAGAGGATTTAGACGAAATTGACCCAAAAAACCTCTACGAATTTTATATCAACACTCTTAAATCCGCAAAGGTCGACATCTTTTTAAGCGGAAACATAACCGAGGATACTGTTGATGTTGCAGAAGACATTCTTCTTCCTCATCTTCCGCCCCGCAGTGCAGATTATATAAGCACAGAAACCGCCGACGCAACAGAGCGGGAGGTTAAAAATGTCACCGAGGACGCCGATGTTGTTCAAAGCAAGCTCTGTATCGGGCTTCGTTGCGGAGTTGACCCTCTCTCTGATGAATATTATGCACTTATGCTCGGCAGTTGTATTTTCGGAGGAAGTCCCTTCTCAAAACTTTTCAATAATGTCCGTGAGAAGTTAAGCCTTGCCTACTATGCAGTTGCAAAAACCTCAAGGTTTAAGAGTGTTATGATGATAAGCTCTGGCATTCAGACCGAAAACTTTAAGTCTGCATACGATGAGATACTGCTCCAGCTTCAAAAGATGCAAAATGGTGAAATTGAGGATTTTGAAATTGAAGCCTCAAAGAAATATCTGACCAATTCTTATAACTCGATATGCGATAGTCTACGGGGAATGGAGGACTATTATTTAAGTCAGGTTATTATGGGTTCTTCTCAGACCGTAGATGAGCTTTTGACAAATCTGTATAAAGTCGAAAAGAGCGAAATTGCACGCGTTATGAGTAAGCTTAAATTAGATACCGTTTATTTCTTAAAAGGAAAAACTGCCGAGGAGGGTCTTGAATGAGTATAGAAAAATTTACGAATACCAAGCTCGGTGAGGAGATGCAGTTTGTCCGCCACAAAAGCGGACTTGATGTTTATGTCTTTCCAAAAAAGGGCTTTAGCAAATACTATGCAATATACGGTACACGATACGGTTCAATCAACCGCAGCTTTACCGTCCCTGGTGAGGATAGTATGTTGACCGTTCCCGACGGTATTGCACATTATCTTGAACATAAAATGTTCGAAGAGCAAGACGGAAGCAACGCTTTTGACCGTTTTGCACAAACAGGGGCAAGCAGTAACGCCTTTACCTCCTTTAACCTTACTGCATATCTCTTTTCCTGCACCGACAGATTTTACGAAAATCTTGATATTTTGCTCGATTTTGTTAATCATCCCTACTTCACACAAGAGAATGTCGCAAAAGAACAAGGCATAATCGGTCAGGAAATTAAAATGTATGACGACGAACCCGAATGGCGTGTTTTCTTCAACACGCTTACGGCTATGTTCCACGAAAATCCCGTTAAGATTGATATTGCAGGCACTGTAGAGAGCATAGCTGAAATCACTCCTGAAATTCTCTATAAATGCTACAATACCTTTTACAATCCGTCTAATATGGTTCTTGTGCTGGTTGGCGATATTGATATAAACGAGGCAATCAAATATGTGGATAAGCATATTTCACCCGAGAGATGCCTCGGCGAGATAAAACGCTTTAAACCAAGCGAGCCAAAAGAGCGTGTTCAGGAATATATCGAACAACGGCTTGCCGTTTCTCATCCAATGTTCAGGATTGGATTTAAGGATAACTGCCCCGATATGACGGGCGATGCCCTTTTGAAAAAAGAAATTGCAACCGATATAATTTTAGAGGCATTATTCAGCAAAAGCTCCGACCTTTATCTCGAATTATACGAAGCAGGGCTTATCGATGCTACTTTTTCGTGTGAGACAGAGCTTGAGCCCGAATATGGTTTTACTCTTCTCGGCGGTGAGTCGGAAAGCCCCGAAAAGGTATATGAAATCGTTAAAGAAAAGCTTGATGAATATATCAAGGACGGCATAGACGATGCACTTATAAACAGAGCAAAAAAGGTCTTGATTTCTTACGACATCCGAACCTTTAACAGTGTCGAGAGAATGGGTAATGCATTTATCCGTCAGATTATCTGCAAACAAAATCCTCTTGATTACAGCTCTGTCGCAGAGAGCATTACCCCCGAGGAAGTAAACAACCGTTTAAGAGAGCATTTTGATACATCAAATTGTGTCCTTTCAGTGGTTAAACCTATTGCACAAGATTAAAGGTGAAAAATATGATAAATACAATTTCTTTTCCAAATCTGAATTTGTCATTTGAAATTAACCGTGCGGCAATTACAATCGGTAACTTTTCAATCTACTGGTACGGAATATTGATTGCACTCGGCATTGTGCTTGCACTCGTTTACGCATATTACGAGTGCAAGCGGATAAATTTTGATACAGACCATGTTCTGAATATGCTTCTTCTTGCACTTCCGACCGCTATAATATGTGCAAGAGCGTACTATGTAATATTTAATTTTAACCTATACAAAGCAGACCTCGCGGGAGTTTTTGAAATACGCAACGGAGGTCTTGCCATATACGGCGGAATAATCGGTACAGTCGCAGTCATATTCTTTTACTGCAGAGGCAAAAAGCTGAATATCGGCACAGTTCTTGACATTTTATCTGTCGGTCTGCTTATAGGTCAGGCGGTCGGCAGATGGGGAAACTTTGTAAACGGCGAAGCCTTCGGCTCATCCACAGCTCTTCCCTTTGCAATGTCTGTCGAGCGGAATGGTGAACTTGTTGCATCTATGGTTCACCCTACATTTTTGTATGAATCATTATGGAACATAGCAGGCATAGCAGTGCTTCTTATTTATAAAAAGTTCAAGAGCTTTGAAGGTGAGTTGTTCTGCGGATATATGGTATGGTACGGCATCGGCAGGGCAATGATTGAGGGGCTTCGGGCAGACTCTCTGTATATCGGAAGTCTCAGAGTATCCCAAATTCTTTCAATAGCACTGGTTATAGCAGGAATTACAGTAATAATTTATAATCGAAAATTCAAAAAATCCATAGGTCATGATTAGCAGTAATAATTTCTTTTAAACCCTGTTTTTCGGGGTATGCTTTACAATAAAAATATCCACCCTCGGTGGATATTTTTTATTTCTTGTTTAATTCTAAATTTATTTAACCTCAACCTTAAGCTCGCCGTTTTCTTCATAAACGCTCGCACTCTGACCGCTCTTTAGCTCATTTTGCAAAAGCCTTGTCGCAAGCATATCCTCGATATGCTTTTCTATAAATCTTCTCATGGGTCTTGCCCCATATTCGCTCTTGTAGGATTTGTCAAGAACAAATCTCTTTGCGTCGTCGCTAACCTCAAGAGAAATCCCTTTTTCTGAAAGTCCGTCTTTTAAATCCTGGAGCATAAGCGTGACAATATCAAGAAGCTCTTCTCTCGTCAATTCTTTAAATATTACGGTTTCATCAACCCGATTTAAAAACTCGGGTCGGAATATTTCTTTAAGTGCCCGCTCAACCTTAAGGCTGACAGCCTCACCCTCTTCGTTAAAGCCGACTACATTGGCACGATTGTCGCTGCCTGCATTTGAGGTCATAATTATTATTGTATTTTCAAACGATACCATCTTGCCGTGACTGTCCGTAATTCTTCCGTCGTCTAAAATCTGAAGCAGTATATTAAAGACATCTGCGTGTGCTTTTTCAATCTCGTCAAGCAAGATTACACAATACGGATGCCGTCTTATCTTTTCGGTCAACTGCCCCGCATCATCATAGCCGACATATCCTGGCGGCGAGCCTATAAGCTTTGCAACACAATCTTTTTGCATAAACTCTGACATATCAAGTCTGATTAAAGATTCCTGACCGTCAAAAACTTCTTCGGCAATTCGCTTTGCAAGCTCGGTTTTACCAACACCGGTAGGTCCGACAAATATAAAGGACACGGGTCTGCGTTTAAGGCTTATACCCGCTCTCTTTCGGCGTATTGCCCTTGAAACTGCACAAACTGCCTCATCCTGACCTATTAGATGCCTGTGAATTCTCTCTTCAAGGTTGGCAAGCCTGTTTGTCTCAAATTCACTTATATGCTTTACTGGGATTTTAGTCCAAAGCTCGATTACCTCTGCAATATTCTCGGGCGTTAAATAAACCTCTATACCCTCTTGTTCAATCTCCGATATACGCTCTGTATATCTCATTTTCTGACTTTTCAGCCCGGCAATCTTTTCGTATATGGCAATCCCTTCAGTATCGGGTTGTTGTTCGTGGTTTTCTTCCTCGGTTTTCTCTTTTTGCTCTGCAAACCGTGCATCAAGCTTGGCGTTTAGCTCGTCTATCTCTGCATCGGTCTTCTCAATATCTGCCCTTAAAAGCTCAAGCTCTGTGAGCTTTTTATTCTCAAGATTGATTTTTGATGCAGCCTCGTCGATTACATCTATTGCCTTGTCGGGCAGAAATCTGTCATTTATATACCGCTCTGACAAAACCGCCGCCGCATAAATTACCTCATCAGTAATTTTTACCTTGTGATAACCCTCATAATATCCGCGTATTCCTTTGAGAATTTCTATGGTCTCATCAACTGTCGGCTCTTCTATCATTATCGTCTGAAATCTGCGTTCAAGGGCAGAATCCTTTTCGATATGCTTTCTGTATTCTTCAAGTGTGGTTGCACCAATAACCTGAATTTCACCGCGGGACAGGGCAGGCTTTAAGATGTTGCCCGCACTCATTCCGCCCTCAGCATCTCCTGCCTTGGCTATCGTGTGGATTTCATCAATAACAAGAATAATATTCCCCGCAGCTTTTACCTCTTCTATAATGTTACGCAATCTTGATTCAAATTGACCACGGAACTGCGTTCCTGCAACAACTGCTGTCATATCAAGAAGATATATCTCGTAATTTAAAAATTTAGACGGAACATCACCCTTGACAATTTTAAGTGCAAGCCCTTCTGCGATTGCAGTTTTGCCCACGCCAGGTTCACCGATAAGACACGGATTGTTTTTGGTTCTGCGATTGAGAATTTGAGAAGCTCTCTCTATCTCTCTTTCTCTGCCGATTACAGCATCAATCTCGCCCCTGCGGGCTTTTGCAGTAAGATTAACCGCATAGTTTTCCAAATGCTTACGCTTTTTATCCTTTTTCTTTTCATCTGTTTTGGGCGGTTTTGCCGAAGTCTCTTGTTTCCCTGACGCCTCTCCTCCGCCGTGTCCAAACATACGGTTTATAAACTCAAACGGGTTCTTCTGCATACTACGGCTCATATTCTCATCATCAGGGTCGTCGGCGATTGAATTTAAAAGCATTTCCTCGTCGATTTCCTCTTCGCCCATCTCTTCAAGCATAGCCGTCATTTCTCGGTTAAGGCTATCCATTTCCTCGGCATTTATGCCCATATTTTTCATAATATCATTTACAGGACCAAGGTTTAATTCTTGTGCACAGGAGAGACAATATCCCTCATTTATCTGCTTGCCCTCGGCATCTACGCCCGAGACATAGACTACCGCAAGATTTTTTTTACACTTGCAACACAACACAAGCTGTCACACCTTTCAAAACTAAAAATAACTATATCTTCTTTTCTGCTAATTATATTATTGTAGAATCAGTGAATGATTTATATGCCAATATTATAATAAATATTTTTTATCAATATCAAAATCCTTTACTTTATCTATCACCATTTGTGCAGAACAAGATTGCACACAAGCAAGAAAACAATAATGCCTGCAACAAAGCGTGCGAAGCACATTTAGCTGCCGCAGGCGATTAAGCTGAACTTGTTCAATTTAGCTCGCCTTCAGGAGAATTTAGCTGAAAAAAGACTATTCCGAAGAATAGTCTTTTTTCTGGTCGGAGTGACTGGATTCGAACCAGCGGCCACCTGAACCCCATTCAGGTACTCTACCAAACTGAGCCACACCCCGATAAACAACAAAATTTATTATACTACATATGTATGGAAAAAGCAAGACTTTTTTTCAATTTTTATTAAATTTTTGGCAGTTTTTCAATTTTTGTTCTGCAAAAGAGTATATTTCTCTTTTGCAGAACATTCATTTTGATTTTATAGCATATTATTTTCCTGCTCATTGAGGAGCTTATCTATCTCCCGTCTCATTTCTGTCTCAAGCTCGTCATTCGGCTCTTCCTCAATACCCTCGCTATATGATAGCTCTTCCGCCGTCTCGTTATTCTCTATACTAGGTGTCTCATAGCCGACCTCGATGGTAGTTCTGATAAAATTATTTTGACTCTTGTCGCTGTAAACCACAATATCGCCAAGCTCAAGCCCCCACAAAATCTGAACCTTGTCTCCGTTTGAAACTCCGTAGGTTACGGTTTTAAGAGTGCAGCCCTTTGGCACCTTTATCCTCGGTTTTTGAGCTTCTTCCTCCGTCTCTTGTTCATCTTGCTCCGACGGCTCCTCAATTTCCTCGATTTCCTCAACTTCTTCCGTTTCTTCACATCTTACAATCACAAGTGCGTTTTGACCGTCTGTTTCAAGCAATGCCTTTTCGGGAACTGCAAGAACCTTTTTTACAGAGTCAAGAACAACCTCGGCGGTTATGTTCATCCCTGCCTTAAGTTCGCCTGTTTCGGAAATAGTTACCAAAACATCAAAAAGCGGCTTTCCGCTTTCGTCGGCTCTGCCGACTGTGGCAATAGCTGCAACCTCACCCACAAAGCTCTCATCAGGTATAGACTCGGTTTTTACAAACACAATTTGACCCTTTTTTATATCCTTTAACTGGTATTCGTCTACGCTGAATGTAAAATTAAGCTTACTTGTATCCAAGATAACCATCATAGGCTTGTCGGTATCTGCGATTCCAACATTGTCACCGACCTTGGAATATTTTTCAAGCACAACCCCCGTCACTGGGGATTTTATTGTGTAATTTTCGAGCTGTCTCTGGACCGCCTGCAAGTCTATCTCACTGCTTTTTTTATCATATGGTGTGTTTCTCTCGCTCGCGGTTTTTGTATTTACCGTAGCTATAAGCTGACCCGCAGACAGAGCTTGTCCTACACGAACGCTTACAACCGTAACCTGACCCGACATATACGCAAATATCGGTATCACCGTGCCGTCGTCACGCTTGATAGAACCAATCTGGGTTCCGGGGCTTACAATACTGCCCGTTTTGATGCTCATAGTCTGAACAACACCCGCATCTGACGATGTAATCCTCGCCGTATAGTTTGCAGCGGTCGTTCCGCTATCGTTTGCCTTGTCAAGCTCATTTTTCGCTCTTTCAACCGCAAGCTTTGCCTCGGTATCATCTAATTTATAAAGAACATCGCCTGCCGCAACCTCATCGCCAACCTCAAAACCACACTCAATCACCTTACCAGAGACAAGCGAGGTTATCTCATAACTATCGCCCGCCTCAAGCGTTGAGGATACCTCCATCACTCTCATAATATCCTCTTTTGCAACAGCAACCTGAGCATATCCGTGCAAAGGATTGGAAAGCACCATAAAGCCAAGCACTCCGCCAGAAGCTATCGCAAGCACAACAACTGCACAAATACACACAAAAAGCACCCGATGGGCAGAAGCAAATGCCCAAATCCCCCCGCCTGCTCTTTTCTTCTTATTATTTTTTTCAATAGCATCAGAAATTGCACGAACATCTATGTTGCTCGTATTTTCTATGCTCTCTGCACTTTTTTCCTTGTTTTTTTTGAATATGTTATCCATTATAATGCCTCCTGCCGACAACCTTAATCGTGCTTTAGATTATACCAGATATATTTCAAGATTTTGTTAATTAACTATGAATTTTCGGTTTTTGTAATATTTATAAACTACTCAAAATATAATATATCATCAAATGATGAGGAGAATTTTTATGAGCTATGTGCCGATTATAACCCTTGCATATATTTTAGGTTTTTTTATAATATACATACTGTGCCGAGTTTTTATACGCCCGCTAAAATGGGTTTTGCGACTTGCCTTCAGTTGTTGTCTTGGCTGTGTCGCTATGCTTGTGGCAAACCATTTTCTGTCACCGCTTGGCGTGGATTTTGCAATAAATCCGTTGACAGCAATGATAAGCGGTGTACTTGGTGTTCCCGGAATGGTTATGACACATTTTCTGTGCGGGATTTTGTAGCTCTGCCAAGAACAACTCTGTCCCTGTTCTCTAAATCCTTTATAATTTCAATATCACAATATCCAAATCGGCTCATAATGTCCGAAACTTCTTGTCCCTGGTCAAATCCGATTTCAAATGCAAGCAGCCCGCCCTCTGTCAATCGGGCAAGCTCTGCTATTCTCTCATAAAAGACAAGCCCGCTCTCCCCTCCGTCGAGTGCCGAGCGTGGTTCAAAATCTTTTACATTTTTATTAAGACTGCTTATAATTCCGCTTTTTATATATGGCGGGTTTGATACTATACAAGCATAATTATCATCCAAATCTTCGGACAAAACATCCTTGTTTCTGACAGTTACTCTGTCTGAAACACCGTTTTGCTCTGCATTTTGTCTTGCAACAAAGTTTGCAACATCAGATATATCAAATAACTCTGCCATAATATTTTTCATATAATACGCAAGACTTATCCCTATGCAACCGCTTCCGCTGCATATGTCCGCTATTTTTAAAGGCGTGTCGGATTCAAGCCGCCCCAGCACCGCCTCAACAAGGATTTCGGTATCCGCCCGAGGAATAAGCACACCTCTTTCTACATTGAACAAAAGTGACATAAATTCACATCGTCCGACAACATATTGCACAGGCTCTCCCTCTGCAATGCGTTGGATTTTTTTGCGTATTTCTTCAAGCTTATCATCTGATACATTTGTTGTTCCCAACAAAAGCTTTGTTTTATCAATGCCAAGAGCATCCATAATCACAAGTCCCGCATCGGCTTCGGGCGACGCTGCACCGCAGCCTCGTAGTAATTCAATAGCTTCTCTGCGAATTTCATTTACTAACATAGGATTACCACTTGTCCTCGCCTTTTTCCTCGGGAATTACCGCAAGCAAAGAGGCAATTGCGACCTCTATCTGGCTGTCGTCAGGCTCGTTGGTGGTTATTCTCTGGAACCACATCCCCGGTTTACTTATTATATGGGTAAAGGCGTTATCGTGTCTGCCCGCATACTTGATTATCTCATACGAAATTCCCGCTACAACAGGCAAAAGTGCAAGTCGAAGCAACAATCTGTATACAAAAAACATCTTGGGTATAAAGAAAAACACCAACATACTTACAACCATTACTATCAAAAGAAAACTTGTCCCGCATCTTGGATGCAGTCTTGTATACTTTCGTACATTTTCAACCGTCAGCTCTTCGCCGTGTTCATAACAATTTATC
Source organism: Clostridia bacterium (assembly GCA_045576835.1). GTDB lineage: Bacteria > Bacillota > Clostridia > Monoglobales > Monoglobaceae > UMGS1820. Next base: position 23,547 of record JAZNHF010000006.1, on the reverse strand, counting down.
GACTTATGCTCTGCCCCGTGGTACATAAAGACACGCTTTATATCCTTCATCTGTGCGACAAGTGCAAGATAAATTATAAATATCGCAATCCTTACAATTCCCTCTGCAAGAGTTATAACATATTGGTTATCAACAACCATACGGATAAGCTCGCCAATCACGCCGGGAAGCAGAATAAACAAGCCGATACTCAAGCAAAGCGAAAGAACAACCGATATATATATTATTACATTCATCGCCTTTTCCGAATCAAGTTTTTCCTCAAGCCACGCCTCAAACTTTGAGGGTTCTTCGGGCTTTGGGGTACCATCTTCTTCTACATCAAAAAACTTTGCAGAAAACATCAATGCCTTCACGCCGACAATCATAGAGTCAAAGAAGTTTACGCAACCTCTTATAATTGGAAGCTTTACAAGCTTGCCCGTACGAACCTTGCCAAGCTCTTGAATATCCGTAATGATTTCACCGTCGGGCTTTCTTACCGCCGTAGCAATTTTTTTCGGCCCACGCATCATTACCCCCTCCATAACGGCTTGTCCGCCGATGGAGGTTTTATGGATACTGCAATTTTTGTTCTCCATTTACCATCATTCCTTTGTGTCAGGTATAATTATAGCATTAAAACTTACTGTATTTTTCTATAAATTCAACAATTTTCGCAGGATTGTCAAGGCTGTGAGGATGATGCTTTCCCATGGATCTTTCTATAACCTTTATCGTTCCGCCGTTATCATTATAGAACTTCTCAAGAACCTTTCCGTTCTCCTCATAGATTACAACATTATCGCAGTTGCCGTAGAGCATAATAATCGGAATATTGTTATCAATGAGCGGTTGCATATTGTCAATCGGACTCTCTCTGAAATTCACGATTGTTGATTTGCTGAAGCCGTAAGCCGCAACCATCTCACGCCAGAACTCAAGCCTGGTAGGTTGGTCATACTCTGCCTCACCAAGTCCTGCCATGCTTAAAAGGTTGAGCACAGGGGCATCAAGGTAGATAGATGCAACCAATTCAGGATACTTTTCGGCAAGCTTGGTCGCCTGAAGTCCGCCGCAGCTCATTCCGACAAGGATACATCTCTGCGATGTCCCGAGCCTGTTGGTAACATATTTAATAAATTTTGCCGTTACTTCTGTCTCATAATCAGGTGCCCATCGATTATAGTGAGAGATGTTACATAAATAATAGCCACGCTTTAACATCTCTATTTCAAATGACGGGAATGCATAAAGATATTCCGTCTTGAATACAATCTTGCCAATCGGTGCAACATCAGGATAAATTATTGTTCCGACTCTGTCCTCATACTCAAAAGTTTCCATTCTAAAATCGTTCCACAACTGTTCCATAATTTTAACCCTACCTTTTTATATAAAATTATATTTATTAACCTTTTCGTATATCATACCTGTAAATGCCCAATACAACAGAACCTAAAATACACAGATGAGTAACAAGATTTGCAATGGCAATCGGTATTGCCATACAATCATATGTTATCCATATAAGCATATTTGCAAAAAAGAGAAGCCTTGTATGTTTGGAGTTTTTCGTACTGACACCGACAAGAAAAACTACCGAACCGATAAACGGCATAAAATCAAACGGAAATCTTATCGTGTCTGCAATCCTGAGTGTAAGCCAGGTGGACAATGCGTACAGGACAAGAAACAAGGCTGTCATCATTTTAGGCGGCTTTTTATCGCGTCTGAAATAAAAATAGTTCGACAAGGTCTGTATTGCACCCACCATACACGCCATTCCGCCTGCCATTCTTGAAAAATCAAGAACAAAATAGCTGAGGGCGGTAAGCAGATTTGATATAAACTGCATAAAAATAATCTGCTTTTGTTCTTTTAGCTGAAAGCCGATAATTGCCGAAATCGTAGCCATAAATCCAAAAATCAGTGAAATCATATTGTACCATCCTATGTAAGTTTATATTTTCGCCGTGACTTTCCGACAAATTTAACCATGGCACATTCCAAAATGCACATATACACTGTATTGTATCACAAATGGTCGAAATAGTCAATTTCTATGACAAATATTTTAAAGAAAATTAACAAAGTATTTTTCAAAAAGCTCTTGACAGTATCAAATAAACAGTATATAATAATTGAGTTAAACGGGGCGTGGCGCAGTTTGGTAGCGCACCTGGTTTGGGACCAGGGGGCCGCAGGTTCGAATCCTGTCGCCCCGACCAAAAATTCCTCATTCGTACGAATGAGGAATTTTTAATTACCCTTTTATATTTCAACGCCAAGAAAATGCTTTGCTGCAATTCCGACAAAGAACGAAAGTACCGCAACGGTTACACTGATTGCCGACATTTCTAAAAATCTCGGACGGAATTTTTCTCCCTTTGCGACAGATATGTAATATGTAAATCCCGCAATAATAAGGATTACTATTGCAAGCATTAACAAAAGTGCAAGCAAATACATTGAGCTTTCCAATATAAGATAAGGTGCAATCAACAATACAACCGTTATCAGATATGCAATTCCCGTATAGGTACAGGATTTGAGTGCGTCGGTTCTTCCCTCGCTTCTTGCTGCAAGAAACTCGCTCGACGCCATAGAAAATGTCGCCGATATGCCGATAATCAACCCCGAAAGGGCAATCAGACTTGTATTTTGCATCGCAAATGTAAAGCCCGCAAGCGAGCCTGTCAATTCAACCAAGGCATCATTCATACCAAGCACCATACTGCCTACATACTGAAGTCTCTCTTCGTCAAGCATTTCAAGAAGTGCCTCCTCGTGCTCCTCCTCTTGCTTTCTTATAAGAGCACTTTCTTCAACCTCACTCTCGAGCAGCTCGTACTCGCCTTGTGCACCTTTCTCCCCCATTTCCATAAGCTTTACAGCGAATGTAAATCCGAGTATTATTGCTATAAGGGTGTATTTAAACACCTTAAATTTATTCGGCTTCATTTCAATCCCTGTATAGCTCTTCCATATCTCGTAATGTGCAAGCTCTTCTCTTGAGAGACGCAGGAGTGTTTCCTTATTGTCCTCACCCTTTGCAAACCTTGCTATTTTTTCATATACCGCTCCCTCTGTAACCTCGTTTTGTTGCATTTTTCTAATAATACTCAATGCTTTTTTTGAAATCTCTTTTGCCATTTTTATCCCTCGTAATATATTATTTAGTTTATTATTTTTACAATTTATCTGCAAGATGCGGAAAAACTCCGACGCTTCGCTTCAATATTCCGTTCATATACGCAATCGCCGTTCCGTAATTGGTAATCGGAACTCCCGCATCAAGGGCACACTTTACGCGATAGCTCATCTCCCGTTCGTTCAGCATACAACCTCCGCAATGAATAATCAACGAATATTTCGTTAAATCCTCAGGGAACTCACCCCCCGACGAGGTTTCAAGCACTATGTCCTCCCTTGTATATTCCCGCAGCATTTTGGGAATTTTTACCGTTCCTATATCCTCGCATTGGCGATGATGGGTACAACCCTCTGAAATCAAAACCTTATCGCCGCATTTAAGCCTCTCTATCGCACAAACGCCATCTATCGCAGGTTCAAGCAAGCCCTTATACCCCGCCATCAAAATCGAAAACGATGTAAGCGGAATATCCTTCGGCACAATTTTGGAAACCTTGCCAAACGCCTGACTGTCGGTTATGACAAGTGAGGGCGGCTTTGCAAATGAATCAAGAGCCTCTTTCAGCTCGGTATCCCGAACAACCACGGGAATTGCCCCCGAGTTTAAAATATCCCTTATTGCCATTTGTTGCGGAAGTATGAGCCTGTCCTTCGGGGCAGACGCGTCTATCGGCACAACAAGAACCACAAGCTCTTTTGGCTTTACAAGATCGCCGACAAGTCTTTTTTCCGTATCGGTAACTGTTTTAAGCTTGCCTATTTTTTCTTTAAGCTCTTGTATTCCCTCTTTCGATACGGCACTGACATAAATCTCATTTTCGCCAAGCGGTATCTTTTTGTCTGTTAAGTCACATTTGTTGTAGGCTATTATATACGGAATTTTTTTCTCTTTGAATATATCTTCAAGCTCTCTGTCATATTCCCCAATCCCAATGGTTGCATCAACCACAAGCACCGCTATGTCTGTCTTGTTCAATACCCGTTTTGTTCGCTCTACGCGAATCTTCCCGAGAACACCGATATCGTCTGTTCCCGCAGTATCAACCAACACAATCGGTCCGAGAGGCAAAAGCTCCATCGTTTTCATTACGGGGTCTGTTGTGGTGCCCCTTGTTTGCGACACAAGGGCAACATTCTGGTCAGTCACAGCGTTTACAAGACTTGATTTACCTGCATTGGTGCAGCCAAAAAATCCAATATGAAGTCTGCTTGAGACGGGTGTATTGTTCATCTGAAATCCCCCCGTTTATAATTAAAATCTGAAATCTCTTATTCCCTTTTCTATCTTTTCAAGATTTTCGGCACAAATCTCCCTTACTTTTTCTTTCGGGATATTGTCAAGCTCGGCTTTAATGAGCTCCTCGCCTATCTTCTTTGTGTCCTCACTTGCGTAATCCATCAAAAATTCTTTAAGCGTCATAAGAGCATTTGGATGGCAACAGTTTTGTATCTGACCGTTTTTACAAAGGCTCATAAACCTGTCGCCTGTTCTTCCCTCGCGGTAGCACGCCGTACAAAACGACGGAATATACGAAAGCTCCATCAACCATCTTACAACCTCATCAAGAGTTCTTCTGTCACTTACATCAAATTGAGCCGAATTCTCATCCTCGGGTTCTTCCTCCGCATAACCGCCGACGCTTGTTCTTGATGCACCGCTTATTTGCGAAACGCCGAGACGAATAACCTTTTCGCGAACCTCTTTGCTCTCTCTTGTAGAGATAATCATACCCGTATATGGTACAGAAATTCTGATAAGAGCACAGATTTTCGCAAAGGTTTCGTCATCAATACCGTTATCAAAGTCCTCGGGGTTAATGTCGTCTGCACGCTTTAATCTCGGCACGCTTATTGTATGCGGACCAACCCCGTGAACCGCCTCTAAATGCTCTGCGTGCATCAGCAGTGCCGCGAACTCATATCTGTATAGCTCCAGCCCGAAAAGGACTCCGAGACCTACATCGTCAATTCCGCCCTCCATCGCTCTGTCCATAGCCTCTGTATGATATGCATAGTCACTCTTCGGACCTGTCGGGTGAAGCTCTTCATAGCTTTTTTTGTTATATGTCTCTTGGAAGAGTATATATGTTCCAATTCCTGCATCTTTAAGCTTTCGATAGTTCTCCACCGTAGTCGCAGCAATATTTACATTTACCCTGCGAATAGCACCATTCTTGTGCTTGATTGAGTATATAGTATCAATGCACTCTAAAATATACTCAATCGGGTTCATCCTTGGGTCTTCTCCGGCTTCGATTGCAAGTCGCTTGTGTCCCATATCCTGAAGGGCAATTACCTCTCTTTTTACCTCTTCCTGTGTAAGCTTTTTTCTTGCAATATGCTTGTTCTTTAAATGATAGGGACAATATACGCAACCGTTTACACAATAGTTAGACAAATAAAGAGGGGCAAACATAACTATGCGGTTGCCGTAAAAATCTTTTTTTATCTGCTCTGCAAGGTCATAAATCTCGGCAATCTTATCGGGCTCTTCACACGCCATCAAAACAGACGCCTCTCTGTGCGAAAGACCCTTTCTCTGTTTTGCTTTCTCTATTATACTGTCTATAAGCTCAATATTATCCTTGTTTTGGTCCGCATACTCAAGGGTTGCCAACACCTCTTCATCATTTATAAATTCCTCTGCTTTTAAAGATTTTGGATTATACATATTAACTCTCCTTGTTATTTAGAATATGCCGTCTTTACTCCAACTCCGCCGAGTCTGCCGATTTTCCCCGTTAACGCACTTATCTGCGGTTGAGGAGCATCAACAACAATACTGATTACATTGATATTCTTTTCTCGGTACGGAATACCCATTCTGCCGATTATATACTGTCCGTAATCGTGCAGAATTTCGTTCAGCTTTTCTGTGGAATTAAAATCCTCTACGATTATTCCAAGAACTGCAACCCTCGTTTCCAATATTTTCACCTCACAAAAAATGACCGTGCCAAAAGACACGGTCAAAAGCTCAAAAAACCATCGAAATTTTTGCCATATTTCCGTATCTTCTGCCTCAATAAAATTTCAGCGTCAGTACTTTTTCTGTTTGAGCTTATTCTATCATTTTTATTAAATTTTGTCAACTGCCTAAAAGAGACAAATTAAGAATATTATAGTTAGCATTAAGAGTTACCCAATTCTGGGGAAATTCACGCATTGAGTTCCAATAGCCTATACCAAAAAGTCCAAGCTCATCTGCAAGCGAAAGCTTTGCGGATATGCTTCTTGCATCCTCAAACCACACCTCGTGAAGTCTGCCGTCATTATCGGTATACATAAAATACGGTGATTGTGCCACCTCGTCATACATAATCTCTGCCCCGTATGTGCGGGCAAGCTCTACCGCCGTAATCGGAGATATAGACGGGGCACCCGCACCGCCCCTTACATATGGCAGCGTCCAGTCATAGCCGTATGTCGGCACGCCGAGGAAAAGCTTATCGGCAGGAATTCTGGTAAGAGCATATTCCACCACCTCCCGCACTCGGTTGAGCGGGGCGACCGCAAGCGGAGGGCCGAAGGTATAGCCCCATTCGTATGTCATGAGCAAAACAAAGTTCACCGCCGCACCTATCCCTGCATAATCGTGTCCTTCATACAAAACGCCCCTTTGGTTGTCAGAGGTCTTTGGTGCAAGTGCAGAGAAAAGCGGCAATCCAAGCGGATTTAAACGCAAACGAAGTTCTTGCAGAAATTGAATATAATCATATCTCTCCATGGGGTTTATAAACTCAAAATCAACATCCGCCCCGCCGAACCCCTTCTGTTCTATAACTGTCAAGATTTCTTCTATCAGATTATTCCTAAGCTGCTCGTTTTCAAAAATCAGGCTTGCCCTTTCACTGCTGAAGTTTCCCTCCTCGGTCAGCGTTGACAGATGCAAAAGTGTGCTTACGCCGTATTCCCCAGCAATGCGTATCAGCTCTTCGTCGTCAGGCTGGACAATCCCGCCCTGTGCACCTATACCATAGGTAAAAGGTGCAAAAAAGGTCAAATAGGGCATCTGTTCCCGAAGCAGACTGCTCTCTATATACGGATAGGCATAGCTGTTTACTGCAAAGCTTTTCTGTCTTCTCTCATCCCTGTAGCGTATAACGAGCTGCTCTCCTGTTGTAAGCCGAGGTCTGCCGCCGAGCCTGAAATTGTTTCTCAATAATTGGATTGCGGTCGTGCCATACTCTGTCGCAATCGAGGTAAGCGTTTCTCCTCGCCTTACTGTATGCAAAATTTCAGGAATTTGTATAACAATCGCCTGTCCGACAACAAGTGTGTCCTCTTCGCTCAAACCATTGTCGGCTAAAAGATTTAAAAGAGAAACTCCGTAATTGTTTGCAATCTGAACAAGGGTATCGCCCCTCTTTACTACATAAATTATCATATTTTCCCCTCACAAGCATATATTAGTCGGTTAGTTATTCTTATGAGGCAGAACAAATATTTATGAAAGATGTTATTCCTCTGTCGGGTCCTTTGGCGTTACATAAACCGTGTTATAATGGTCATATATAACCATTCCCGGCTTTGCTCCGTTTGGTTTTTTTACATTTTTTACGATTGTGTAATCAACGGGAACCTGCGATGAATTTTTCGCCTTACTGAAATGTGCCGCAATTTGTGCAGCCTGCATCAGAGTTGCATCGGGTGCATCGCCCCTGCCCTTTGTGCGGACAATAGTGTGCGAGCCGGGGATATTCTTGGTGTGAAACCATATATCGGTTGAATACGCAATCTTCAGCGTAAGCTCATCGTTTTGACGATTGTTTCTTCCAACTAAAATCTCAAAACCGTCAACAGACACAAATCTCATCGTTTCAGATGCCGAGCTGACCCTCTTTTTAGGGATACCCTGTTTTGGGATATACCCCTCGCCGAGCAATTCTGTTCTTATCTCGTCAAGTTCACGGGTACTCTCTGCATTTTCAAGAGCCTCTGCCACACTTTCTAAATAAAACTTTTCATCTTCGGCAAGCTTTATCTGCTCTGTTGAATACTTCTCGGTAGTCTTTGCCTTGTTGTATTTCTTATAATATCTCTGTGCATTCTGTGCTGGGCTTATGTCCTCCTTAAGCGGAATTTGTATTTTCTCACATTCGGGCGAGTAATAGTTTTCAACCTCAACATATTTCATTCCGTATTTTATGCGGAAAATATTTGCCGTGATTAAGTCCCCGTACATCTTATATTTATCACGGTCTTTTGCATTCTCTAAATTTTCTCTGTGAATTGAGAGCTTTTTTTCGCATCGCTCGATGTTGTTGTGAACAAGCTTTAAAAGTGCCGCAGAGCGTCTGTTCATACTCTCTCTCGCACTTCTTTTTTCAAAATAGGCATCTATTACTTCAGAAACAGAGTTTCCTTCTTCAACTCGTGCAGAATTCCCGTACTGCATAAGGCAGACGCAAGAAAATGCACTCGGAAGCCGCTCGGTCTTGTTCAGTACAAGCGAGGGTGAAAACTCACCCTTTGCAAGCTTATCCAGAAAATCTGCCGTATGAACAACAAATGACGCAAGGTCTGCCTCGCTTGCAAGCAGGTGGGTCTGTCCGCAAAATCTGTAAACAATCTCCCTTGCGAGCAAGGGGCTCATACCTACAAACTGTGAAACAAGAAATTTGTCAAGCAAAGCATCTTCTGAAAGAGTCTCCGCCCTTGCAAGAAGCTCAGTTGCTGATACACAGTCTGCGGTCATTTTATCCTGCATTGGCGGTTGCTCATATATAAGCCCCGGAAGAATTTGTCTGATTGCACTGACAGTAAAATCTATGTGCTTGGCACTGTCCATTATTCTGTTGCTTTCGTCAAGCAGTATAATATTACTGTGTCTGCCCATTATCTCGATTATAACAGACTTTATACATATATCGCCAAGCTCGTTCCGTGTCTCAACATCAAAGCGTATAACCCTGTCGAAGCCGAGCTGATTTATCCTGCAGATAACTCCGCCTGTCAGATGCTTACGCATAAGCATACAAAGCATCGGGGGGCTCATTGGATTTTCCTTTTGCACCCTTGTAAGATGCACACGGGGGTTTGAGGCGTTTGCCGAGAGCAAAAGCTTATGACTACCCTCTCTCGTGCGGATATTCATCAAAATCTCATCACGCTCGGGTTGGTATATTTTATCAATTTTTCCGTTTAATATTGTGTCACAAAGCTCATTCGCGACGCATCTTGTGACAAATCCGTCAAATGACATAACATTTACCCCTTTGAAATATTGGTTTAATCGTACGGGGCGACCCATCAGAGCCGCCCCGTAAATTCTTGTATTTATGCTTTTTTGAGAGCCTCAACCTTATCAAGCCTCTCCCACGGCAAATCCAAATCATTTCTGCCGAAATGTCCGTAGGAAGCTGTTTGTTTATAAATCGGTCTGCGAAGGTCAAGACCGTTTATAATCCCCGCAGGGGTAAGGTCAAACACCTTTGCTACCTTTTGTGCAATCTCAGCTTCGCTTATACTGCCTGTACCTCTTGTGTCAATGCGAAGCGAAACAGGCTCTGCAACACCGATTGCATACGCAAGCTGTACCTCACATGCCTTTGCAAGACCTGCCGCAACAACATTCTTTGCAACATATCTTGCGGCATACGCACCGCTTCTGTCAACCTTTGTCGGGTCTTTGCCCGAGAAAGCACCGCCGCCGTGGCTTGCATACCCACCGTAGGTATCAACTATTATTTTCCTGCCCGTGTGTCCCGAGTCGCCTTGAGGTCCTCCGATTACAAATCTGCCCGTCGGATTGATGAAATACTTTGTATCCTCATCAAGAAGCGAGGGGTCAATAACGGGAAGAATAACATGCTCCTTAATATCCTTGCGAAGTGTCTCAATATCCACACTGTCATCGTGTTGAGTAGATACAACAACCGCGTCTATTCTCTTGACAGAGCCGTCTTCATTATATTCTACCGTAACCTGCGACTTGCCGTCGGGACGAAGATAGTCAAGAATTTTTTTATTTCTTACCTCGGTCAGTCTGCGAGAGAGCTTGTGTGAGAGTGAAATTGCCATCGGCATATACTCCTCTGTCTCATCACAAGCAAAGCCAAACATCATCCCCTGGTCGCCCGCACCGATTTCGTCGCCTTCTTTTGTAACACCCATTGAAATATCAGGTGACTGCTTGTCTATTGCCGAAATAACCGCACAGGTATCACAGTCAAAGCCGTATTTCGCCCTGTCATAACCGATACTGCGTACAGTTTCTCTTACTACCTCTTGAAAATCCACATATGTCGTGGTTGTGATTTCGCCAACAACAAGAACAAGTCCTGTTGTAACCGTGACCTCACACGCAACCCTTGCCATAGGGTCGTCTTTTAAAATCGCATCAAGTATTGCATCGGATATTATGTCCGAAATTTTATCGGGATGCCCCTCTGTAACGGATTCTGATGTAAACAATCTCTTATACATTATGTTTCTTCCTTTCGTTTTCTCAAATTATCCTATTGTTATCTATAAAATTCCCCGTACCTTTTCAAACACGGTATCAAAAACCTTTTCGACATCTGTGTTCGCATTGACAATCGCAATATTATGCGTCTTTTCAAGCCTCCTAAAGACCTCTAAAAACTTATTTCGGATACTCTGCATCCCTTCAGCATCCTTTTCGTAAAGCTCAGGCTTTTCGCGGACATCGTCAATACGCTGTTTACAGGTGGCGGGGTCAACATCCAAAAATATACACAGGTCCGGCTTTAAAATCTGTTCACAACCAAGATTTATTTCCATTACCCAATCCATATCACACGCCGTGCCCTGATATGCAAAGGTCGAGAAATAATATCTGTCACACACAACAGTATAGCCCTCATCTATATATTTCTTCATACCAAATTCAGGATGTGTAATATGCTCAAGTCTGTCAGCAAGAAAAAGAGCCGCCTGAAGATACATATCCTTCTCAAGACTGTCTGACAAAATCCGGCGAAGATACGCACCCGTCTCAAAGCTTGTCGGCTCTGCGGTGATATAAACACGCTCGCCAAGGCTTTCAAGTTCTTCCTTTATCTTTTTGATTTGGGTACTCTTTCCCGAGCCATCAAGTCCTTCAACGACTATAAATCTGCCCTCTCTCACAACAATATCCTGCCTTTCTTAACCTATCTCAAGTTATTATAACCAATCCATCGCAAAAAAGCAACTGTTTTATTACATATTCCAAGAATTTTCGATTTTATTAAAAATATTTATCAGCTAAAAATTTCAAAAGAGCCGAGCGTTCATTTTTAACCCTTTTATCTATAACCGCACATAAAAGCTCTTCCATTTTGCCGCCTATATCCACTCCCTGCGAGATGCCGAGTACTATTAAATCGTTTCCGCTTATTTTAAGTTGCTTCAAGCTGTAGCACTCATCCTTTTCAATAATATCGTCTAACATAGCGAGAGCATCAGCATAGGCTTTACCCATTTTTGTTTTTTGATAGAGCACACTATTATATTTAATTATGTCTCTCGCATCACTATCCCCGTATCGCTTGAGCATATACAAGCATTCTTTTCTGTCGCACGGCGGGGTTATCCCATCATTTTCGCATAGCATACAAGACTTGCGTCTCACTTGCTTTTCCGTCTTTAAGACTCTCAGAAGCTCTCTTGTCACCTCGGCACCCTGGCTGCCCAAAACAACCGCAAGCCGCATTGGCAAATCCTTTTGCATAGCGTCTGCCGCAATACACCTCGTATAGCTGAAATTTTCTTGTGAAAACGCCGCTTTTATTATAACCTCAAATACATCTCTGTACGAGATAAGAATTTTTGACGGCTCGGCTGACAAAAGTATCGCTTTAAGCTCTGCATATATCCGCTCTGCCGAAATTTTTTCAAGCAGGCTTCTGCACCTGTGTATTGCATCTGATGTTTCCTTTTCTATCTCAAATCCGCCCTCTGCCGAAAACCGAAGTGCCCTCATAATGCGAAGAGCATCCTCTTCAAATCTTTTTTCAGGAACACCGACGCATCGCAAAAGCCCCTTCTCTATATCAGAAGCTCCGCCAAACAAATCAAGAATACCAACCCTCGGATTATACGCCATCGCATTGATTGTAAAATCACGCCTTGACAAATCCTCTTTAATATCGGGAACAAAGCATACGCTATCGGGCCGTCTGCCGTCTGTATAGCCGCCGTCACGCCTGTATGTTGTAACCTCAACAGCCTCTTTGCCCGAAACAACCGTTATCGTTCCATGCTTTTCGCCCGTCGGAATTGTGGGCATAACGCCCTCAAATACTCTCTTTATCTCCCGCGGATTTGCAGAGGTACAAACATCCCAATCCTTTGGCTTCTTTCTGCAAATACTGTCACGAACACATCCGCCAACGACAAAAGCCTCGAAGCCGTTTGCTTCGAGGTATGTCAAAATTTTTTGAACATTTTTCGGGATTTCAATTTCAAGACTAACCATTGCTTGGTTCACCTCTGCACATTGACAGTATACCATAGTGCAAAAGCTTTTGTAAAGCATTTATCTGCAGTAGATGCTAATATACCTTACGCAATTTAAATCAATTAAGGTAAGCTCCCCAGTACAGCCTCTGCGTACAACCAAAAAATTCTGACCTATTTCGAGAAGGCATCCGCATTTTTCTATTCTTTTTCCGTCAGAGGTCCAGAGGTCTATACAGATATACTTTCCCTTATAACGGTTCAGATATCCCCCCATTGAAACAGGGTTTGGTTCCGCAGAGGGTATTGCTAAAACCTCACTCTTCCCGCTCATCTCGTTGTATAAAAGAGGTACCGTATCCATACAACCGTTACAGATTTCAGAGTAATTATATTCATTTTTTTCGTTCTCATAGAGTTGCTTTGTATAGCCGCCGCTCTGGCTCACCGAGCCACCCTTTGCCCCTTCGTATTCTTCGTCTTGATATGGATAGCTTATGCCCCCCGACATAGGCGGAAATATCGGTACATCTTCCTCCGTCTCCTGCGGAGTTTGAGGCTTTATTTCTGATAGATGTTCAGATACATCTGCTGACTCAACAATCCCATTTGATATGTATCCCTGTTCGACCGACATATTATTTTCCGAAGACCTTTTTGGGTTCTGTCTGTTGCAATAATGACGCATAAAATATCAACCTTTCTTTTTGCTTCTATATAATATAGTATTCATCTATCGGCAAACAGTACCAAAATTTTCATTTTATTTCCATATTATTATTACAAGTCTTTAAATCTTAAACCAAACACAAGAAGTATTGCCATTACAAAAACGAGCTGATTTAAAATTTACATAAAAATATTTTCTTTATTTCTTTTAAAATCTTGTGATGTATATTATCAAAATTTTAGAACATACTAACACCGTACGGAAGATAATAAAATTTTCAAAATTAAAATTTCAGGAGGAAAATCTTATGTCAAACAATAACAGCAACAATCAAAACAACAAGAATAACAACCAGAACAACAACCAGAACAACCAGAACAACAACCAGAACAAGCAAAACAACAGCAACAAATAGTTTTGCAAGAGCCTTGATGAAAATCAAGGCTCTTTTGTTTTCAAAATTTCTACATATTTATATTATACTGCCTCGTATGCTTTTTCTTGCTTGCTTTATTTAATTCAAAGAAAGTAAATACTATCTTTGAGGATAAAAGTATATTAAAAAGAGGTAGATATGAAAAAACAAATTATCTTTAAAACAAAAAATGTGTTAAAATCTGTACTTTTGCCTCTTGTGATCATTATTTCTCTTTCCTTCACAGGCTTTGCATACAGCAAAGAGCTTGTCCCGGTCGGCAAAACAGTCGGTATAACCGTAGAAATTTGCGGTGCACTTGTTGTCGGCACGGAATCCTTCGAGAGCACAGAGGGCAAAATTTGCTCTCCGGCCTCCGACGGAGGACTGCGTCTGGGCGATATAATCGTCAGGATTGACGGATGTGCCGTGACTTCTGCAGACTCTCTCGGCACTTTGATAAAAGAAAGGGGCGGAGACGAGATTAAAGTTTCTGTTCTCCGCGACGGCAAAGAGGAGAGCATAAAGCTTTCTTCTGTCAAGAGCAAGTCAGACGGTAAGTATAAGCTCGGCGTATGGATTAAGGATTCTTCATCGGGAATCGGTACCCTCACCTTTTACGACCCGCAAACGCAAGAATTTGTCGCCCTTGGTCATGGAATATGCGATGTAGGCGAGCAGCTTACACCTATCAGCTCGGGCAATATTACAAACGCAACCGTCGCATCTGTCAAGCGTGGCGAAGCAGGAGAACCGGGCGAGCTTATCGGAATATTCAGTGAGAGCGACAATTCCCTCGGTAGGGTGGAGAGCAACACAAACCATGGAATTTCAGGCAAGCTTGATATGTCGGTTACAAAAGAACTCGGAACAAACGCTCTTCCCATTGCAGAAAGAAGCGAGGTCGCAGAGGGGCCTGCAACTATTCTTTCAAATATTGAGGGCGAAATTGTAGCCGAATATTCTGCCGAAATATTAAAAATAAACAAAGACACCTCATCCGAAAAAGGAATGGTAATAAAGATTACCGACGAGCGTCTGCTTGAAAGAACAGGCGGAATAGTTCGCGGTATGTCAGGTTCGCCGATAATTCAGAATGGCCGAATTGTGGGAGCTGTGACACACGTATTTGTGAATGATCCAACCAGAGGCTACGGAATTTTTATCGAGAATATGCTATCTGATGCTGATAAAATTAAATAAGAGAAATGCTCACTTATATTTTATAGGTGAGCATTTAATCTGGTTGTAATATTTTTTTATAGTTTTTGGGAGAAACTCCGGTTTCTTTTTTAAAAAAGCGACTAAAATATAGTGGATCTTCAAATCCAAGTATTTGTGCAATTTCAGATATATTCAAACTTGTATTGGATATAAGTTCAATAGCTTTATTTATCGTAATTTTAACCATCTATTGATGAGGAGTCATACCGGCAATTTTTTTAAAAGTTCTAATAAAGTGATACTTGCTCAAATTACACATTTGAGCATAGTCTGAATTAGTCAAGGAATTAAGCTTTTCACTCTGCATACGAATCAAAACTTTATTCATAGGATTTTCTGTAATATATATTCTTTGTGATATCTGAATGAGCAACATATATATACACGATGACAAAAAAGCCTCAGTCGTAAAATCCACGGTTGCAGTGGCTCTAGTCATAGATTCCATCATTTTCTTAAATTCATAAAAACCCCTACGCTAAATGTGCTCCCATAAAGTTTCAGTCCTGTCAAAAGCTCCGGCACACCATAACCCGAAAAGTGTATCCAATAGTAATCCGTCAATGAATCGGAATAAAATTCATAATGATTTTTTTCGCCGGGACGCAATAATATTATATTTCCGCTTTCGACCTTGTCGAATTTATTTTCTATCAAAAAATAGCCATATCCTTTATCAATGTATATTATCTGATAATCAAGCCTGCCTTTGTTTCTTTTTACACAAAGATTCTGGTCAATATGTCCGACATACCCAAAATTGTTTACTGAAATATATTCCTCAGATATATTATCAGTACTTAAATCCCCTTTTCCATAAAAACAATCCACAAAAAATCACCCCTCAAACTTTACTAAATTATATAATATATTATTTTCTTTGTCAATTTTGACAGCAATTTTATCCATATAAAAAGTATTTTTATCTATTTCATTTGCAGGTAGCGGTTCTGTATAATAACTACAATATTTAAAATCGGAAGTTTTTTCTATGGAGGGTATGAAATTGGTAAGATATGACAAAACAAATCTTTATATAAATGGAAAAGCTACAAAAATAGTATCAGGAGCAATGCATTGGGGAGAAAAGCTTGAAAGGCGTGATATTGATGTGGTGAAAGAGTCGGTTCGCTCTGCACTTGATTACGGAGAACTTGTCAATCTCTATATGTTCCATGGCGGAACCAGCTTCGGTTTTATGAACGGTTCCCTGGATTTGGGAGACAAATTTATTGTTCAAATGACAAGCTATGATGTAGATGCACCTTTGGATGAATACGGCAGAAGAACCCCCAAATATTATGCAGAGCAAGAGGTCATTTCAAAAGCTTTGGATAAGAAAATCATAAACACGGCTACCGATACCATTCTTTTCAGTTATGAAGATGTTCGTTTTTGTGGAGAATGCTCGTTGAAGGAAAGCGGGATTTCCATTGATTCATTTAATTCGGAAGCACCCAAGCCGATGGAGTTTTTTGATCAGGGTTATGGTTATATTATCTATGAAACTGAGTTTTTTGTTGACAAAATGGGAGCTGCTGTTCACTTTCCTGAAATACATGATATTGCACACATTTACATTGACGGACAATATACGAAAACTTTGGAGCGTTACAGCGCAGAAAAAACCATCGAACTGACTGAAGGGGAACACCGTATGGCAATACTGGTAGAAAACCTTGGCAGGGTAAACTATGGCGTCAAGCTAAAAGATTACAAAGGGATTGTCGGCTCCATTGTTTTGAACGATAGGTTATACTTAGTTTATCCTCGTTTTTGTTGCTCGCAATATGCGGATTTGTTAACGGATTGACAGATTTTTCTCAAAAAATGTTTGTTAAAACGCTTCCGAATATTCCTGTGTCTATATTTAATCTCTATACCTATATTTTTGCTGCTACAACACTATTTATTGTCTTTTTGGTGCCATTCATCAATGGTAAGGCGGCACAGTTTGAAGAAACCTCATCAAATAAATATGTGTATATTATTATAATGTCAGCGTCTCTTATATTGAATTCATATTTTAAAACCAAGGCTGCACTATACCTTGATAGTGCACAGCTTTATCCATTAAGTCAGGGAATGGCATTGATACTTTCTACACTTATGGCATCAGTATTTTTTAAAGAAAAAATGACAGTGAGAAACGAAGTTATATTTTGTAAAATCGTTTTCGTCGGCACACTAGGGTACGGTAGGGAACGATTTTACAAAAAACAAGCAACGGCGGGTGCTTCCTCGATGGGAGCCCCGCCGTTTTAACATCAGTGCATCAAAATCACTAAGCCATATAATGTTTATTTTTATTGCCCGCTTGTGGTAGAACGAGTTTGTCATCGGTCTGAGCCTTGAGGTATATAATATACCTCAAGGCTTTTGTACTTGCAAACTTCGGTATATTACAACGAACGAAGCCGAATACTATTTGGAAATCCGCAGTATTATAATTTCTGTAAAATTTTTCCAAAATTTTCCTTAAAATCTATTGACAAAATTTGTAAATTTAGTTTATAATATACTCATCAAACAAATAAACAAACAAAAGGAGTGTAAAAGATGCAAAATTTTACCCAGACAAAGCCTAAAGTTCTTATAGTGGACGATGACAAGGATTATGCGGGAATTTTAAGCCTGGCAATAGAGAAAAGAAGCACGCTTGACCTGATTGGCTGTGCATACGATGGTCTCGAGGCAATCGAAATGATTGAAGAGGGCGAACCTGATGTAGTTGTTCTTGATATGATAATGCCAAATCTTGACGGAATCGGCGTCCTTGAAAGAATTTCGGCAAAATCCAAACTGAAAAAGCCTACATTTATTGTTGTAAGTGCAATTTTAAACGAAAAGATTGCAGCACATACAATCTCTCTTGGTGCAGAATATTTTATGAGAAAGCCGGTTGACTTTGAGGCTCTTGTAAACCGAATTGAGATGTTTGCATCAAAGGCGGATATGTCAATGACAGAGCTTGCCGCACAGAACGAGCTTCGCGTTATTTCAAAACCTACTCCTCCCGACATTGAAATGATGGTGACAAATGTTATTCACGAGATTGGCATTCCTGCACACATTAAAGGCTATCAATATCTCAGAAACTCAATCATTATGGTTGTCGAGGACCTTGATATTATAAACTCTATCACCAAGGAATTATATCCGACAGTTGCAGAAAACTTCGGCACAACACCCAGTCGGGTTGAGCGTGCAATCCGCCACGCTATTGAGGTTGCCTGGGACAGAGGCGACCCTGATGTTCTCAACTCATTCTTTGGATACACCATTGCAAATGCAAAAGGCAAGCCGACAAACTCTGAATTTATCGCTATGATTGCAGATAAACTCCGTCTTGAGTTAAAGAGTGCATAACATCTGCTTTCTCTCCCTTTTCCATATAAAAACGGCCCGCTTTTAATTTAAGCGAGCCGTTTTTTTAGTCTGTCTTTGTAATTGCAACCGCCTTGGTATCCCCGTTATTTCCTTCCCTTAAACAAGGTTCCAACCGGCTTGCCTTCTATAATTTTATACAAATTATCGGGCCTGCTGCCGTTTGTTATAATCATATCTATTCCGTTCCCGCAAACAAGCTCTGCTGCATTCAGCTTGGTTTTCATTCCGCCCGTACCGCGTCTTGTTCCCACTCCGCCCGCACATCGTTTTATTTCATCGGTTATTTCCTCTATTACAGGAATTATAGAAGAGGCTTCGTCGGTCGGATTTCCGTCGTAAAATCCGTCAATATCTGAAAGAATTACCAGCAAATCCGCGTCAACAAGATTAGCTACATACGCCGACAGAGTATCATTATCGCCAAACTCTATCTCGTATGTAGAAATAACATCGTTCTCATTTACAATGGGTATTACGCCAAAACCAAGCATCGTCTCAAACGCATTTTTTGCACTTATGTATCTTGTCTCGTCATCAAGGATAAATTTTGTCAGCAAAACCTGACCCGTGCTGTATCCGTATTCTGAAAAGAACTTCTCGTATATTGACACAAGGCTCGCCTGACCTATCGCAGCGAGTGCCTGCTTCTGTCTTGTGGTAGACGGCTTGTCAACAAGCCCGAGCTTGCCGACCCCGACACCGATTGCACCGCTTGAAACAAGGATTATCTCATTTCCCATATTCATAAGGTCCGCCAAAACCTGAACCAGCTTCTCTATCCTCTTAAAGTTGGTCTTGCCCGTTTCGTGGGTAAGCGAAGATGTTCCCACCTTGACAACTATTCTCTTCTTTTCCTGCATTTTTTATCCCTCGTTTCTTGTTTTACCTATCAATTCCGAGCAAAAGCGTGTAATCAGCTCACACATTTCCTCTTTTGTGTTTACCTTGTTTATTTTCTCGCGGAGAACAGCACCGCCCGACACACCCCTGAAATATCTCGACATATGCCGTCTGCCCTCTAAAATTCCGCGATGCTCGCCTTTATACTCAACAAGTAATTCAAGATGTGAAAGTGCAACCTCTCTCACCTCTTCATTGCTTGGCGGAGGCAGGATCTCACCCGTTTTTAGGTAATGAAGAACCTCTCTGAAAAGCCACGGATTTCCCTCTGCACCTCTGCCGATCATTATTCCGTCACAGCCCGTATAGTCTATCATCCGCTTTGCACTTTTTCCGTCTGTTATATCACCGTTTCCAATAACGGGAACAGAAACCGCTCCCTTTACATCCTTTATAATATCAAGGTCGGCACATCCGCTGTAAAACTGCTCTCTCGTTCTGCCGTGAATAGTCACTGCATCGGCACCGTTTTGTTCAGCAATCTTCGCAACCTCAACTGCATTTTTGCTTTTCTCACTCCAGCCCGCCCTGATTTTTACGCTTACGGGGACATCAACTGCCCCCCGAACTGCAGAGACAACCTCGCCCGCAAGAGACGGATTCTTCATAAGTGCACAGCCGTCACCATTATTTACTATTTTTGGGGCAGGGCAACCCATATTTATATCAATCATCACTGCACCAAAGGATAGGGCATCTTTTGCGATTTTTGCCATAATATCAGGCTCGTGCCCAAAAATCTGCACTGCCACAGGATATTCTCTCTCGTCTGCACGAAGTAAATCGGAGGTCCTTTTGTTATTATAATAAAGCCCCTTTCCCGACACCATCTCGGTATACATAAGGGCAGGACCAAACGGCTTTACCGTAAGACGGAAAGCCTTGTCAGTAACACCCGCCATCGGTGCGAGAGTGACATTATTTTCAAGCTCTAAATCTCTTATCTTCATATCGGTTCTTCCAAATTTATCAAATTGAAAATTTATTCTGCACAGTCAACAATCAAATTCCTCAACAGAATTAAAGTATAGCACACTTTTTTCAATAGGTCAATCATAAAACTGACAAAAAAAGAGCGGTAAAGACCGCCCTTTCTTTTTAGTTTAATTCAAGTTAATTTTCAGATTATCTAAAAAGAACTACACACGCTTAACATCAGTAGCCTGCGGTCCTTTAGCACCATCAACAACATCAAACTCAACCTCGGCACCCTCTTCAAGAGTTTTGTAGCCGTCCATCGTAATTGCAGAATAATGAACAAATACATCTGTTCCTTCTTCGGTCTCGATAAAACCAAAGCCCTTTTCTGCATTAAACCATTTTACTTTTCCTTGCATGTCAATACCTCCTAAAAATCTTAAGCAAATATTCCTAATTTGAAATATTAACCATAGCAAGAATTATAGCATACAAGCAATAGCTTGTCAACACTTTTTTGTGCAGAATTCATAGAGTTTCTTTGTTCGACAGGGTATTGTTTTATCCCTTATAATTCACCATTTTTAACATTTGATTTTGTGTAATATTATACTTGAAATTCTTATAACTTTGTGATACAATAGTCCTCGTTAAAAAAATATGCGCCTGTAGCTCAGTTGGATAGAGTGTCAGACTCCGACTCTGAAGGTCGTGCGTTCAAATCGCATCAGGCGTACCATAGAAACCGAATGATTTAGATACCAATCTAGATTGTTCGGTTTTTCATTTTGACTTTCTGCTATTGTTATGATATAATTAATTTGCACATCTATTGAAAAATAGAAAATTATTTTACAAAAGACTTAATCGTAGCAAGCTATGCCGAGATATATTTAAACGGCAGCTATGTCGGAATGACAAAGGGTTCGCACCTTCAGGCATAATTTGATATATCTGCTCACTCTGCCGTCGGTACACAACTAACTTTGCGTTGTGGTTTATACATACTGTGACGGAAGCTATTAAACATATAGATTTTGGATTTAATATACAGATAGGAGACAATAACTAATGTCAAAACACCAAAAGCTCAAGGGCAATCTTATACTTATCTTAATGGCGTTCGTGTGGGGGCTAGGCTTTGTTGCACAAAGTGCGGGCATGGACTACATAGGTGCAAATACCTTTAACGGAATACGAATGCTCATCGGCTCTTTTGTGCTTCTTCCGTTTGCTTTGGTTGCACGCCACAAGAGAATTCAAGCACAAAACAACAGTCGGGCATACTACAAAACACTTATAAAAAGCGGCGTACTGTGCGGAATTCTTCTCTGGGGTGCAAGCACCATCCAGACATGGGGGCTTGCCTATACAACTCCGGGCAAGTCAGGCTTTATAACCGCGATGTATATCATATTTGTTCCCATTATCGGAATTTTTATGAAAAAGCACATAACCGCCCGTATGATAATTTCTGCCTTGATTGCAGTTTTCGGCATGTATCTTCTTTGCCTGTCGGGCAGTGGCGGTACAGTAAACATTGGCGACCTTCTCACACTTATTTGTGCAATACTGTTTTCTCTCCATATAATTGTGGTAGACAGATACACGCCCGAGGTAAATGCTATTGAGTTTTCGTCTCTGCAGTTTTTTGTATGCGGTATAATAAACATAATATGTATGCTCTCTTTCGAGGACTTTTCATTTGAGGTTATAAAAACCTGCACAATACCTCTGTTATATTCGGGGCTGTTTGCTTGCGGTATCGGCTACACCCTGCAGCCTATCGGTCAAAGATATGCAGAACCGACAACTGCCTCAATTTTAATGAGCCTTGAATCGGTGTTTGCTCTGCTCTCGGGTATGGTCATTCTCGGCGATAAGCCTACATTTGCAGAACTCCTTGGATGCCTTGTGATGTTCTCGGCTATAATTCTTATTCAGCTTCCCGACAGCTTCTTTAAACGAAGGGTGGAAAAAATATGAAAAAAATACTTGTTTCTGCTTGTCTTTACGGTCAATGCACCCGCTATGACGGGACAAGCAGAATATTCAAGGACAAAACCTTTTTGGAATGGAAAAACCGAGGTATGCTTATTCCAGTTTGCCCCGAGGTTCTCGGCGGACTTAAGGTTCCGCGTCTGCCCTGCGAAATTTGTGACGGCAGGGTATTAAATAGCGATGGCGAGGATTTGACGGAAAGCTTTAACCTTGGTGCAAGCGAAACACTCAAGCTTGCACGGAACAATAATGTTATATTTGCAATTTTCAAGGACGGCAGTCCGTCCTGCGGTTGTAAAACTGTCTGCGACGGAAGCTTCAGCGGAAAGAAAATTTCAGGCAGCGGTGTCTGTGCAAGTCTGCTTCTGCGGGAGGGTATTGTGGTTTTATCGGAAGAGGATATGCAGACGGCAAAAGTTCTTTTAAATGAAAAATGATATTTTGAATAAATCACATATATCTGCATATACTGTATATGTGATTTATTTGCAAATATTTTCAAAAAATATCTTGACAAACGGGAAAATTTTGCTATAATAAATAAAGTGTTTAACTAAATATTCCTCTATAGCTCAGTCGGTAGAGCATGCGGCTGTTAACCGCAGGGTCGTTGGTTCGAGTCCAACTGGAGGAGCCAGAATTAGCGGTCAAAATAGATGCACTCTGTTTTGACCGTATTTTATGCCCTTTTTTAGTAAATAGCAGTATCAAGTATCGACTTAAAGACACTAGATGCACCCACCGTTTTGACCAGATTTGAACGGGAGACAATGACAATAAAATAAGATTTTTAAAATGGTAGTTAAAATTTGTTAATTTTTACAATTTTAAATAAATGTATTGTAAATTCTTATAATTAGTGATATAATATAAAATGCGAAACAAACTAAATATGGTAAATGAGGGATATTTTCATTTATAGAGGAAATGTATCTTTATTGTTCACAAAGTCTGAAATTGGTAAAAAGCACCGATTCCGCTTTGTGAATGATGGATTATTCCTGATTTACTAAAGGTTTGTTTCGCGACAATGGAGTCGTGCTTTTTCAGGGTGCGTCTCTATGGCGTACCCTTTTTTATTAAAGTTTTAGGAGGAGTTTATGATGAAGGAAAAATTCAAGGGATTGTTGGTAGGGTTAGCAATAGGTCTTTCTATTACTGTTATAGGTGTATCGGCGGCAAATGGATCTATACTTAAAGAATTATGGTATAATAACATCAAAATAACTTTGGATGGGAAAAACGTAACACCTACTGATGCTAATGGGAATTATGTAGAGCCTTTTACGATAGACGGAACAACATATTTGCCTGTTAGAGCAATATCAAATGCTTTGGGAATAAATGTTGATTGGAATGGGAATACAAATACTGTTATACTTTCAACACAAAGTAATGTTACCGCCACTGATAAAAATCACATTTATAAAACAGGTGACACAGTAGATATCAGCGCCTCTTATGGCAATTATAGATTAACTATAGAAAG
>JAZNHF010000005.1:0-15249 GCA_045576835.1 Clostridia bacterium | reverse complement strand
TATTGGGTGATTTTAATGAATATCGAATTTAAAGACAATTATATAAAGATAGGATTAAAAATTTCTTATTATAGGAAATTGAAGTCTTTAACACAAGAGCAACTTGCTGAAATATTGGATTGTGGTGTGTCATTTATCGGTCAAATTGAAGCTCCCAACATTTATAAAGCAATTTCATTGGATACATTATTCAAAATAGCGAAAGCTCTTGAGATACCACCGTACAAACTGTTATATTTTGAAGATTAAATCATGGAACTGCCAAAACGAAAACCAACAAGATTAAAAGGATATGATTATTCAACGCCAGGAGTGTATTTTGTAACCATTTGTACACATAACAGAAAATGCATATTAGGAGATATCGTAGGGGAAGGTCTCTGCCCCCTCCCGAAAAACACATTAACAAATATTGGCAAAGAGACAGAGAAATCAATTAAATATATAAATGATAATTATATTGGTGTTGTAATTGATAAATATGTGATAATGCCAAATCATATACACCTGATTATTGTATTAGATGATTCGGGAGGGCATGGAAACCCTCCCCTACAAAATGTCATTGGACAATTAAAATCATACACAACAAACAAATTTGGCAACCCCCTTTGGCAACGGTCATATCACGACCACATAATTCGTGATGAAAGAGATTACAAAAAAATATGTGAATACATAGATTCAAACCCTTTAAAATGGGAATTGGATTGTTTTTATAATGACGAAACGGAGCAGTGAATTTCACTGCTCCGTTTACTGTCCTTAAGAGTACACTGCATATGCAGTCCTTTCATTATCTGAGCGAGGATAAAAGCTTTGATATATCAAGGCTTGTTTTTTGATTGTCAAGTTCTTTTCCCTCAAGCTCTGTCTCTAACAGCTGTCTGTAATATTCATTGTAGATATTCTGCTTATCATTATCAAGGCCAATGCCCTGGTTTTTGAGAACAGATGCCTCATACTCAATCGGATAGAGAAGCTCGTTCCAATAATTTTCAGTCTCGCTCTGGTTATACTTTTGAGTATTAAAAAGCTCGTTCCAATAACGCTCATATCTTGCTTGCTCATCGGCTTTGGCTCTCTCGTCTCTCTCGACAGAGGACCTTGCAGAAGAGTTTATATTCTCGTTTTTCTGTCTGTACGCATCAGACGCGTTAGAATAAGTCTCATCATACAATGCGATTGCCCTGTCAATCAGGTCTAAATCAGTCTGATAACTGTCATAATACCTTTGATAAGCCTGCTCATACAATGTTGGTATTACATCGGCAAGCTTGCTTGCATAGTATTGATTTGCAAGTGCTCCTGCCGTTACCGCAGACGAATTTACATACCCGCCCGTCATAGCCGAATAATCGGCAAGGGCATCCCTGCTCGCTCTGTCTGCTTCAAGCAGATACCTGCTCTCGTATGCCTTGTATACGGGGTCGTTGTCTATGTCGTAGGAGAACTCTTTTCGATTGTTCAGCCTCTCTACTGCACCCGCTATATCCGAATAAAGCTTATCCTCATAATCCTGATGCACAGCTACGGGGTCGCTCGCTCCTACGCTTTTTGCATAGCTCTGTGCAAGAGCATTTACATCGTCAAGTCTCGCCCACGCCTTTCCGCTCTCATCGGTGTAGAGGATATTGAGCGGTTTTCCGCCTATTGTAACCGTATCGTTTGAATATGAAAGTGCGTCGGAGCCAAGTCCATATCTGCCCGCAGCCGACGCATACGCATCGCTGACCTTTACAACGGGGTTTCGGGTATCCTTGTAGAAATCAACTACGCTCTTTTGAATATCACTCTCGGGGGCGTATGCTCTGCCCTCTGCCTCGTCAATATAGGTCGGTTTCAAAAGGGCACGGCCGTTTAAGGTAACCGTCTTGCTTAAATCGTCATAGCCGATTTGGGTATCTGTAAACCCCATTTTATTCAGAGTCGCCCTGACTCCGACCGAGCCTGTCTTTGGCTCGGTCTCGGTCTTTATTTTTTTCTTTGTATCATTTTCTATAATGCTTTCCATATATGCCTCCTCCTTTCTGTTTAGTAGCTTCTGCCGCCACCGTATGTGCACAGCTCTATATCGTGAAGCACAACTCTTCCGACACCCTCTACCATCACCCGAAAGCTCTCGCAGCTGCCAAACCTCACGGGAACACGATATACCGAAAAGCCTCTGCCGTTGATGGTCTTGCACAAAACAAAATCGTTATTATCGGCAGACACATAGACTCTTACGGTCGAGTTCTCCTCCATATCCATACGAAGCCAGAGCGTGTTGAGTCCCTTTTTGTCAATCATATCATAGGTAAATCTCTTCGAGACAACACACCAGGAGGTAGGCTCGTCGCCGCCCGTCATTTTCCACATTTCGCCCTCTGCAATTCCATAGAGGCTTCCATTGTAGTTGCAAAAGCCGTCAAAGGGTACATTGTCTTCCTTTACCCACACATCAGAGCTTGGCGTATATACAAGCACATCTGTTACGCCATCCTGACGGACAGCTGAGGCATAATAGTGTCTTCCGTCACTGCCCGAGGCACAGGAAAGATACTTAAGCTTCAGCTCTTCGCCTATCGGGTAAGGCTCTCCGCCGCAATACGCCATAAAACCCTCGTCTGACAAATAGTAGAGTATTCCGTCTATTTCACAGATGCTCTTTCCGTCTATGCAACCGCCCGCAGTCTGTTTCGGCATTGAAAAGTTTACGGGTGCATCGCCGTATATATGGTGAATACATCCACGCTTAAACGCAACCACCGCAGTTCGGTAACTGCATATCCCCGTGAAGCCGCCCGCCGTACCGACGGCACCATACCAGCTATCGTCGGCTATGCCTTGAAAAGAGTTGAAATTCATACAATCTCCGAGTTTAGACGCATAAATATACTCGCCCGAGCTTGCCGTTCCCCACAGACGATTATTATGGACACATATATTATCCATATCGGGAATGGCAACCTTTACGGTTATACTCTCTGCCTCTGTCCCTGTTTTGAATGTTTTCTTTTCTCCTTTTTTGTTAAAAAGCAGAACATCTATTCTGCCGACACTTACCTTTTGCACTACAACGCTTACAATATCTGCATCTGTCGCAACATCATTTCTTCCCGACAACTGCTTTGTATTGTTCGCATTATTACCGCATCCTGATATAACAATACTGTCACCAACCGAAAAATTTTGGGTAAAATCCACACCGCTTGCGGATATATATGCCTCATACAAGCCTGTAACATCGTTATACGAGGAATAAAAATATGCCCCCGCAAAGCTCATTGTCTTTTCCATCGGCAAGAGCTCTCTGCATACCTCACCCGTCTCCTGCGAGGGAAGATAATCATAGTAGAGTTTATCCGGGAAAATACATATTTTACCGTTGAAGTCCGCTATTGACTTTCTGCCCTCTGTGAGGCTTCCCTCTGCCTTTACTCCTTTATAGTAAAATTTAGTGCCACGCACACCCGTAAAGGAATTCAGTTCTCCGCCCGTATACTCGGGAGTACAGATTTCAGTAGCCCCCGAAGCCTCAGCTATAAGCTTTCTTGCCTCTCTCGGCACAAGCGACGGAATAGCCTCGGGCGAGATATTAACCATTTCAGAGAGAGACGAATTTGAAATTTTGTCGCGTCTGTCAAGACCTCCAAAAACCTTGAGTTGAACTCTTGTGTTCTCGTTTGCCTTTAAATATGGTAATAACATTTCAAGCACTCCCTTTCTTTTTTATACCCGACTGTAATTTCTGAAATTTACTTGAGCAGTCATCGGCCGTCTGCCCCCATATTCACGCTTGAGTGCGTCATACAGACTGTTATACTGCGTCATATGGGCGTTATAGCTTGTATAATCGTGCTGATACAGAGCTACCTTGGCAAGAATATATTCTATATACATTCCATCGTACGGGGCTTCATCAATCTCGGTAAAGTCCTCTATCACACGACGGATTGCAAGCCTTGCATCTGTTTGTGCCTCAAGCACATCGCCGTCAAGAACCATTCGGTCATACAAGCTGTCCATTACATTGCAGGTTACGGCAGTTGCCCAATCAGGCTCCGACGCTATACTGTCAAGCACACAAATTTCAAGCTTATCGCCCTCGATAAAGGGTGAATTTTCAAGCTCTATCGTGTTTGTGCCTGTATTGAACTCGCCCCTGATTTCAGGGGTTCTTATCGGCTTTGGCAGGGACAGATAAACAACACTTATTCTCTGATTGTTAAGGGTTGCTCTGCTATCTTCAAGCCTTGCGGTAAAGCTTCTGAAATCGTTTTTATCAAGTCGTTTATCTCCGACAATTACAAGCTCTATTCTCTCAAACGGAATGTCGTCGGGAAGAACAAGCTCGCCACAGTTGTCAATCTCCGTTTCGATTACATTATAAATCTTCATTATGTCCCGACGAAGCTTCGCCGTCACCTCGTCACACCAGCTTATCTTTTCCTCCTGCGTATACGGGTTCGGGCAAAGTGCGTCAGCTCTCTCTATTGCCCTTAATATTTCCATACTGCACCTAACCCTTCAGGCTTTCTACAAACTTTTGAGCTTCAAGCTCCTGAAGTCTGCTTCGCTCAAGCACAAGAGCCACACATCTCGGCACCATAACCTGAACCCCTCTTTGTATCTGATAGTTTGTTCCGTTTACGGTTACCGTCACATCGTCTTTGTACTTTGCATTATCCTTTATAAGCATTACAGGAACCTGCTCGTTGTAAAAAGCCTCTGCCTTGTTAATCTTTTTTGCTTTTGTAGCCATATTTTCTCCTCCTCTTTTGGTTGCCCCTGCTCTTTGCAGAGGCAACCAAATAATCTGTTTTTTAGTAACTGCAGGTGGTCTCTACGCGAACCATAAATTCGGGTGAGAGAATTTCTGCTGTCTGGGTTGCCTTCCAACCAACCGTGCTTCTCTGGTCGAGCGGGTCACCTGTTCCCGCACTGCCCTTCTGCTTGAGAATGGTTTCAAGACCTCCGCCTGTGATGTTTGTTACACCATATGCGTTCTGACCAATAAATAGGGTTGAATAAACATCTCTGCCGTTTGTACCTGCACCTGCGGGATAGATAACCGTATTTGCGGTAACAGATGCATCGGGTGCCTCTGCAACAGTAATTGTTGCACTGCCTGCATTTCCTGCAACGGCACCTGTGATTGAATAATCAAAACCGTTTATCTGCACACTTCTGCCTGCAAGTGCGGTTGCGTCCGCATCGCAAAGGTCCTCTTTAATTGTAATTGTACTGCCTGAAACAGATGCCACGGTAAGATTTCGGTTATTTCCTACAGCAACCGCCTCGGCTGCTCTTAAATTTGCTGCCGAGAAAATCTTTGCTTCGGTTGATTCTACAAAAACAACACCGTGAATTTTACCGATTGCACCCTTGTACCAATCCTCGGGGTCAACATTCTGCTTTACTGCCTTCCATTCGGGGTCGTTTGTAAGGTCGTTTGCAACATCAGGATGAATAATTGCAACATAGCAACCATCCTTAAATGGTGCAGCATTGTTACGCTTTAGTGTTGCAACTGCTCTCTTTACCGCCGCTACATTGAGGTAGTCATTGTCCTCATATGCAGGAAGTCCGCCAACGAGCAGTCCTCTGTCTGCTTTTCCCGCACCGTACTGAACATTTGTGCCGGCATTGATTTTCTCACGGATAACGGTATCAAGTGTACGCCCCGCCTGGTCGCCGAGAACCGTCTGGGTCTCGCTGATTACCGAGTCAACCGAAGAGAGGGTCAACATATCAGACAGTGTAACATAGTCACCGTACTGCTCAACTGTTGATTCTACGGTTGTAACATTGAGTGAGTTACCGCTCGGGGTAACTCCCTCTGTAAGAGGCACAAGTGCCTTGGGAAGCGGACTGAACTTTCTGAACTCGATTGTCTTGCCGTTTCCTGCAGGAATAGGCTTCTTCTGACCAAACTGTGCATGAACAAGCTTGGGGGTTGCAAAGCGGATAAGTGCTCTGTCATAATAGGTTTTCATCTCGGGTGACAAGTTGTTGCCCGCATTGTTTGCGGTTGTAGTTTGAGTGTTGTAGTTTATACTCATATTTTTCTCTTCCTTTCTTTTAATTGTGTAATATTTGTTATATATAACATATTACATTAAAAACTAATTTTTTCGCCGTTCTGAACTCTTTCGATTATTGCGTCTATTTCCTTATCAGACATTTCTTTAGGATTCTTTTTTACAACTGCGGGGCTGTTTTTGCCTGCACCATTTTCAGAAATCCTGTTTTTTCGTGCATCACGGCGGGTCAATGCCTCTTTGACCGCTTCTGTCACGATTTCGTCACGGTGAGCCAAAAAGTAAGCGTCCTCAACAGAGAGGTTGTTCCCCCAAAGATACTGCTTAAAGCTCGGGTTCTGAAGCTCTGACTTCATATCAAACTCGGGATTTTTCTTCATAAACTCAAGGCGTTGTAACTCGACCTCTTTAATCCTTGAATCGATATACGCATCTCCTTCGCCGTTTGACGCAGTTGTTTTTTGGCTTGCAGAAGTGCCCCCAAACACCGCGGTGTTAAGCGTCGGTTCGTTCTGCTTTTTTCCTGTGTTAAAATTGAACATATTTTTCTCCTTTCCGCTTCTGATAAAGCGTTAATTATTTTGTGCCTTTACCCGGGATTTTGGATTTCTCCAACGCACAAGCAAATAATACTCTAACCGAAAGTGTCATAGCGTGCCCCGAGCGTTGCAAACAAAATTTTAAATAGATATTTACAAAAATTCTGTTGTGTGGTATACTTGTTTTTCAAAGATAATTCAGGGTGGGGGATTACCATATGATAAATGAATTGAAATCACAATTTTTGGAAAAATTCGGGGGCACAGAAGCCGGAATTCGCGTCTTTTCGTCGCCCGGCCGTGTAAACCTTATCGGTGAACACACAGACTATAACGGCGGATATGTTTTTCCCGCTGCTCTTACAATGGCAACAACAATTATTGCAAGACCGAGGAAGGACAGTATTGTTCGTATGGCCGCAACCGACCTTGAAGGTATCGTAGAGGGTGACCTTGATACAATAGATAAATACAAGGACTTGAAATGGGGAAACTATCAGTTCGGCATATTTGACGAGCTTAAAACCGCAGGCTACAACATCTGCGGTGCAGATATGCTCTTTCACGATACCACACCTCACGGCGGCGGACTATCGTCTTCTGCCGCGATAGAGCTCTCTGCCGCAATCGCGATGGCAAGCCTCGGCGGTGCAAAAAATATTGATAATATTGAAATGGCAAAAATAAGTCAGCTTGCAGAGCATAACTACATAGGCGTAAACTGCGGAATAATGGACCAGTTTGCATCTGCTATGGGTAAGAAAAATCACTTGATTTTCCTAAACTGTAAAACACTTGACTACAAGCTTGTGCCGATTAATCTTGACGGATATAAGCTTGTTATATCAAACACGAACAAAAAGCGTTCACTCGCCTCCTCGAAATACAACGAAAGGCGAAGCGAATGCGAAGCAGGTCTTGAAATATTAAAAAGTGCAATGCCTGATAAAACTTGTCTCGGCGACATTACGACGGAGGAATTTAACTCTGCAAAGCATCTTATAAAAGACCCCGTAATCTTAAATCGTGTAACCCATGTTATAACAGAGGATGACAGAGTTCTGTCAGCGATTAAGGTTTTAAATGACGGCGACCTTATCGCTTTTGGCGAGCTTATGACTGCGTCGCATATATCACTTCGCGACCTTTACGAGGTTTCCTGTATGGAGCTTGATACTCTTGTAGAATCCGCCCTGAATATAGACGGGGTTCTCGGCTCAAGAATGACAGGTGCAGGCTTTGGCGGTTGCACTGTCAGTCTTGTAACAGAAGACTGTGTTGATGAATTTATAGATAAGGTCGGCAAGGAATACCTTGAAAAGGTTGGCTATCCCGCCTCCTTCTATATTACCGAAATCGGCGACGGCGGCCGCGAGATTTTATAAACAAAAAAGAGCAGAGTTTTCACAAACTCTGCTCTCAGACCGCTGACAAACTCGTTCTACCACAAGCGGGCAATAAAAATAAACATTATATGGCTTAGTGATTTTGATGCACTGATGTTAAAACGGCTGGGCTCCCATTGAGGAAGCACCCGCCGTTGCTTGTTTTTTGCAAAATCGTTCTCTACCGTACCATTGTACGCCAACGAAAACGATTTTACAAAATATAACTTCGTTTCTCATCGTCTGCTCTTTATTTTTTAACCCTATTTTATATCACTTAAAAAGTACGCCTGGGTATTTGCCCGACCGCCAAAATTATCCTTTACATCAATTCTGAAATACCCCATATCATCGACAAGCTCAAACTCCGCACCTTCAAGGTGTCTGCCCTCCTCTGCGTGTATCGCTTTTGAGTATCTCGTATCTGCCGAAATGGATATTTGTTTTGCATTACTGCAGGTTATTTTTACCCTGCCGTCTTGTATTACAAGACTTTTTATAATCGGTCCCGTAGATGTATAAAAATCACCGCGTCGCAACGCACATATTATACTTTCGTATGACAAAGCGTCGGTATTTACCATAATAAAAGCCCCGAACGAATCGTCTTTTTTATTATGGTTATCGTCACCGCAGGTCGCAAAAATTCTCTTCCCGTCACGCAGAAAATCATCAAGAACATTTATATCATATTCATACAATCCCGCCCGGTCACAGCCTGTATTGAAAATCTCAACACCCCATAACCCCTCATATTTACCGTATTGTCCATAATTTTCAAGAGACCATCTCGGATGATTATAACTCACAAAAAATCCGTTTTCGTTTGCAAGTCTTACAATTTCATTTATTCCGTCTGATGAATATTCCCTTTCATATTCTCCGAATTTTCTTGACCTCTCTGCTCTTTCCTCATCTGTTGAATAATGGTCATATGCCGAGTTATAGCATATCTCTTCAGTATTATGTTGGTCAACTGCATATAAATTAAGATGACAAACCTTCATACTCCGATTTGTAAGGGTGCTTTGATTGGCAAACTCCTTTATGGCATATTCCGCACTTGTTATTGTAATAAAATTCTCGTCATCAAGATAAGAATTATCTACCATCTTTTCATGGTCGGTTATCGCAAGAAAGCTATATCCCTTCTCTTTATATATTCTTTTCAGTTCAGACGGGGTCAGACTGCCGTCAGATAAAGAGCTGTGACAGTGCATATTCCCTTTATAAAAGCCTTTTTTTTCGTCTAGCAAAACCTTAACCATAACTAATTTCCTTTCGCTTCAGGACAAATATAACCGTTCTTTTCATTGTTTAGTCCTTATATTATATATCACCGTAATTATTTTGTCAAAAAAATGTTTTAAAAAATTTTGACAATTTTGATTTACATTATTGCATATTTTTCGCATTTGCAGTATAATAATTATAGGATATTCTCTTTTTTTCGCAACCTTTGGTTGCGAAAAAATCAAACCATAATTGATTGACTTTTGTCATATATATTTATATTATTAGCTTAAAATAGGATTATATTGAAAGGTGATAGTTATGACAATAGGTGAAAAAATAACAAAGCTCCGTACGACAGAGGGGCTTTCGCAGGAACAGCTTGCGGAAAAGGTTCAGGTTTCCCGTCAATCAATATCAAAGTGGGAGATGGACCAGGCTCTTCCGCAAATTGACAAGGTACTTCTGCTCTGCGAGATATTCGGTGTTTCGACAGACGAGCTTTTGCAAGACGATATTGCCCTCAAACCAAGCACTTTGGGAAGTGAGGGCAACAAATATTTCGGCACAGATGGTTTCCGCGGTGAGGCTAACCGAACTTTGACCTCTATGCAGGCATACAAGGTCGGAAGATTTTTGGGTTGGTATTTTTCGTCAAAGCTCTCGGGCTGTGACAAGATGGGGTATCGCCCGAGAATAGTCATCGGAAAGGATACACGCCGCTCGAGCTATATGCTTGAATACTCAATAGTTGCGGGTATTACTGCATCGGGTGCAGACGCATATATGTTGCATGTAACCACAACACCAAGCGTATCATATGTTACCCGTCAGGACGATTTCGATTGCGGAATTATGATTACGGCTTCCCACAATCCTTATTACGATAACGGGATAAAGGTTATAAACCGATACGGCGAAAAGCTTGACGACAACACTACCGCACTTATCGAGGCATATATCGACGGCAACCTCAAGACTCTCGGCATTTCGGGTGATGATTTGCCCCTTGCTCACAGAGAGAAAATCGGTTGTATTGTTGACTATGTTTCGGGCAGAAACCGCTACCTTGGTTACTTGATTTCTATCGCTTCTCATTCATATAAGAACTTAAAAATCGGTCTTGATTGTGCAAACGGTGCTTCCTGGAGCCTTGCAAGCTCGCTCTTTGGAGCCCTCGGAGCAAAGACGGTTATTGTCGGTGCAGAGCCTGACGGTCTTAATATAAATACAGACTGCGGTTCGACGCATATAGAAAATCTTTGCCGCCTCGTTAAGGAAGAGCATCTTGATTTAGGCTTTGCATTCGACGGAGACGCAGACCGTTGTATTGCCGTTGATGAAAACGGAAATGTTGTTGACGGCGATGCTATGCTCTACATCCTCGGCAAACGCCTCAAGGAACGCGGAATACTGAACGATGATACGGTTGTGGCAACCGTTATGTCAAACAGCGGTTTGCTTTCAAGCTTTGAGAAGGCAGGCATAAAATGCGAACAAACCACGGTTGGCGACCGCTTTGTATACGAATGTATGCAAAAGAACGACTACTGTCTGGGCGGTGAGCAATCGGGCCACATTATTCTTAAAAAATATGCTACTACTGGCGACGGACTATTGACAGCAATTATGATTACAGAAGAAATCTGCGACAAGAAGGCTACTCTTTCAAAGCTTGCAGAACCCGTTATGCTCTATCCTCAATACACAAAAAACATTGCTGTAAAGGACAAGAATGCCGTTATGTCTGATGATGCGGTACTCAAGGCACGCGACGAGGTCGAGGCATTGATTGCAGGTCAAGGCAGAGTTTTGCTTCGTCAAAGCGGAACGGAGCCTGTAATACGGGTTATGACAGAGTGCACAACTAAAGAAAAATGCGTCGAATACGCGGATATTATTATAAATAAGATAATAGAGAGGGGACACACAAATGAGTAAATCCGTGCTGACAAATGAGCTTTTTGACTGCTCTGTTCCTTATCTTGCTTCCATGTTTGACAGCAGTGAATACCCGTGGGAAATTCTGCCCAAAATCAAGGAATATATAAAAGAGCTTTTAGGCTCAGGCATTTCAGGCTTTACCGAATTATCTGACGGAATTTTAATTGGCGAAAATGTGCAGATTGCAAGCACTGCGACCATAATTGCCCCCGCTATAATCGGAAGCGGAACAGAAATTCGTCCGGGTGCATATATACGCGGAAATGTTATTACGGGTTCAAACTGTGTAATCGGCAACTCCACCGAGGTAAAAAACAGTGTTTTGCTTGACAAAGTTCAGCTTCCGCATTATAATTATGCAGGAGATAGTGTTCTTGGCAACCGTGCCCATATGGGTGCAGGGGCAATCTGCTCAAACTTTAAGGCAGACGGTTCAAATATCGTCGTCCACGGCGACCGCGACTATGAGACGGGTCTCCGCAAGCTCGGCGGAATTTTGGGTGACGGTGCAGACATCGGATGTGGCTCTGTGCTAAACCCCGGCACCGTAATCGGCAAGAACACATCTGCTTATCCGCTTAATTCTCTTCGCGGTGTTTACCCTGCAGGGCATATTATAAAAAATGCAGATAATATCGTTCTGCGAAGAACATAAAAATAATATATAAAGGGGACTTTTAACAATGAGATTTATAACTGCAAAAAGCTATGATGAATTAAGTCGCATTACCGCGGACCTTATCTCTGCACAAGTAATATTAAAACCAAACTGTGTTTTAGGTCTGGCCACAGGTTCTTCTCCTCTCGGCACCTATGAAAAGCTTGTCGAGGCTAATAAAAACGGCGTTGTCGATTTTTCCGATGTTACCTCGGTTAATCTTGACGAGTATGTGGGTTTGTCCGCAGACAACGACCAGAGTTACCGCTATTTTATGAACACCAATTTGTTTTCAAAGGTAAATATACCGCTTGAAAACACCCATGTTCCAAGCGGAACTGCGACCGACTGCGAGGCAGAATGTGCCCGCTATGACGCCCTCATTGAGAGCCTTGGCGGAATTGACCTTCAACTCCTCGGAATTGGTCTTGACGGACATATCGGCTTTAATGAGCCTGACGAGTTCTTTACAAAGGAAACCCATGTTGTTACACTCGACGAGTCAACAATAGAAGCAAACGCCCGCTTTTTCGCATCACCCGATGATGTTCCGAGAAGTGCTTTGACAATGGGCGTATATGCAATTATGCAAGCTAAAAAGGTTGTCCTTATTGCCAACGGCAAGAATAAAAAGGATATAATAGAAAAGGCATTCTACGGTCCAATCACGCCCCATGTTCCTGCATCTATTCTTCAACTGCACCCTGATTGCACCGTAATTTACAGCGAAAATTAGTTATTTTTGCTTGACAAAATATAATATCTGTGATAAAATAAGAAACTGTGCGATGCCGCACAGTTTCTTATTTTATCTTCGCGGGCGTGGCGGAATTGGCAGACGCACCAGACTTTGCTTCATCCACCTCGGTGAAAGAATTGTTGATTACGGTTTTATCCGTTTTCATATATGAGGATTAAGCAATTTTGCTCCTCCTCGGGTAACCTCTACCGTGTAAAAATTATGAGGTAAAACTTAAGATGCGGCTGTGGCGGAATTGGCAGACGCGCTAGACTTAGGATCCGTCCTGTATGTGAATTTATGGAATATATTATTGGGGAGGCTTTTTATGCCGACAGAATGTATGGAATGTGGTTGGAGCTTGGATGACGCTGAATATGTTCTTCCATGGGAAGACGATGATAACGAATATGGATATTATATTTGTCCAAAATGCGGATGTAAGAATGAAGATTATGATGACTAATTCAAATAAATAATTCTGCGTTATGCACTTTGCATTCTGCATTATTATAAATATGCGGGCGTGGCGGAATTGGCAGACGCGCTAGACTTAGGTTCCGTCCTGTATGTGATTTTATTGTTGATTACGGTTTTTGCCGTTTTCATATATGAGGATTAAGCGATATGCTCCTCCTCGGTTTACCTCTACCGTGTAAAAATTAAGAGGCAAAAACTTAATATGCGGGCGTGGCGGAATTGGCAGACGCGCTAGACTTAGGATCTAGTGATTTTATCGTGGGGGTTCAAGTCCCTTCGCCCGCACCAAACTGTATAAATTCGAACCTTGTACCAATCGGTGAAAGGTTCGAATTTTTTCTATATTTTGAATATTCAAATTTGAGTATTATTTTGGTACTAAAAAGAAACCTGCACACACTGAAGTCAATCAGTATGCGCAGGTTTTTGTTGTAATCTAATGTGGTGAAATACCAAACACCAGACTAATGTTTTTTAGCTTTATGGTCAGCTAGAATTTTGCCTGCTTTACTTTTTGCAGACTTTGACGAATTCTTATTAGCTAAGATCTTGCCCGCTTTGCCGACCTTTCCTCCGCTGTGTACTGCCATCAAATCACCTCCTTTTAGGCATAAAAATAGCAGTATTCATAAAATACTGCTTAATTTTTCACCCATATTTTAAATGCTTTTTTGCCATAGGCGCTGGCGTAAATAATTTCGCCAGTTTTGGGGTTGCGTATATATTTTCTAAATATATAGTGCCCCTGTTCTTTTTCTTTCTTGTTCATGTTGTCCACCTCCTTTCGGGCATAAAAATAGCACCAAATTCATAATGAATCCGGTGCTATTTTGTGAAATAAAAAAAGACCACCAAAGGCAGTCTTTATAAGTGGATATACTTATCCAAGAAGTATGATATCACATTTTTAAGAAAAAGTCAAGAAAACTCTTGAATTTTCTTGACTTTTTTGGTATTCTTAATTTAAGTAATTACTCACACCTTTGTACAAAACTGAGAAACGGTGAACCTTATGTTATATGATTATAAAGAAGTTCTTAATTTATTCGGTAACGATTACAAATTAAAAAAAGCTATATTAGATAAGCGAATTTTTAAAATTGAAAAAGGAATCTATTCTGACGGCGAAAACAACTTTACAACCATGGAAATAGTTCTCAAAAAATACAATCATGCATTTCTTGTTAAAGATACTGCTTTGCATTTAATTGGATTTATAGAAAACGAGCCTGCTAAAATACATATCGGCACTGCAAGGAACGCATTGAGAATTAAAGATGCTAGAATACAACAACATTTTTAT
The DNA here is from genome assembly GCA_045576835.1 of Clostridia bacterium. GTDB lineage: Bacteria > Bacillota > Clostridia > Monoglobales > Monoglobaceae > UMGS1820. Next base: position 942 of record JAZNHF010000005.1, on the reverse strand, counting down.
AGTAATCTTGATGTAGCTATTTTAAGTGAAAGCGAGTGGCATAAGCACTCACATTTTTTGAGCTATGAAAATATAAAAATACATACCACAGAAAACAATAACGAAATACGACTGTTTAGTCTCAAAGCCCTATTTTTTGATTTAGTTAGGAACTATAAGGATTACCCGAAATCTACTTTGTTTGACCTCCTTGAAAAGTTTGAAACTTGCCGTTATTTTCACGGTTTAACCCGATGGGAATTGGAGGAAAATTTGCAACACGAAAAGATCGTGGGTGATATAGAATTTCTTGATGATGATTTATACGAAAAGCTTAAGGACATTTTTTCAGAAGTAAGAGCTCGAGAATTTAGAATCGAATTTGATTTGGATGATTAATAAAAAAATTATGCTAAATCCAAGGAAATAGTGAATTCTGCCTCAGGTTCGTATTTGACATCACTCAGCACACCACCGACAAAAAGCTTACAGGATTTCAACTGTAAGCTCTTTTTGTGCCTGTTATTTGTCAGGCTGATACTTCCTCGTAATCGTCTTCGTATATCATACCAATTTCATCTGTATAACTTTTTTCGAGGAATGGTGCTTTCATTCGTATTTCAAGGCGGAGTCCGTACTCATCCTCGTGAATTATGATTTTTTCTAGCAGCAGACACAGATTCGTGTGGCTCAGTTCCTTTTCGCTTAATATCTTATCAAGCAGATTTGCATTTTCGAGCATTGCCTTTTTTCTCTCTTTGATAGTTTTATCGATGTTTTCTATTTTTGCAATCTCATTTTTGAAGCCTTCGATTTCTCTGTTTCGCTTTTCTATCATTCTCTCGTATCTTTCGGCATTATCCCTGTCCTTGATTTTTTCCAGCAGTATTTGTTCAACCTCAAGCTCGGTCGCATTTATACTGTCCTGAAGCCTTTTTATTCTCTTGCTTACATTATTTTTCT
>JAZNHF010000004.1:0-28281 GCA_045576835.1 Clostridia bacterium | reverse complement strand
GCGAATCATATCCTCCCGTCCCTTGTCAAGGAACCACGGATGATGCCATTGTGCCCAGTTGTTAAACTGCGAATACGGAAGCAGGAAGCCATAGTGTATTGCCATTGGGTCAAGAAAATCCATATCACACGAGGTGTTTGAATGAGCACACAGAGAATAGTTGAATATCGCAGGCAGAGTATTAGCACCTCCGCCTATATCCCCCGTCCAGGATGCCGCGTACTGTTGAGAGCCTGCATAGCAGTCTGCCGTAAAGATAAATGGGCGTCTGCCCGTGTATTCTCTGAAGCCGTTTTGCATCTGCTTTGCAAGCACAACGCAGTAAGCGTTATGTGCCTCTGCATCTAAAAACTTTCCTCCCCAAAGTCTGTCGGAATGATACATAAGTTGGTTTGCACCATCCAGTTTAAAGCCCGCAACACCATTGTCAACGAATTTCTTTAAATGTTCAAACCATGGTTCTTCCTCGTTGGTAATCTTATCTATACTAACTTCTTTTCCAAAATTTTCGTCAATAATTTCCGCACCCTCATAGGATGCATCAACAGAGCGAAGTCTGCTTCCCTCCTCTGCATAGAACAAATCATAGTCACTGCATAGCCAAAGCGTCAGGTTCATACCCTTCTCACGCATCGGGAAGAAAAATGTTCTTCTTCCGCTCTGGTTTGCGGGATACCAATAAGGAAGCTCAAACCTGTGCGGGTCCCATTTTTTATTGGTTGAGAAATCATAATAGGTTTCCATCCAGCCCGGCTCTAAACTGATTATGTCACAGGGGATATCTCTGTCTCGAAAGCTTGCACAGGTCTGAAGAAGAGAATATGCGTTGCACTGGTCATTCTCGCACATTGTAAAGCCGTATGCAATTTTAGGAAGCATAACGGGTTTACCGCTTATATCTGTATACAAAGATAAAAGCTCTGAAAAGTTGTCGCCGACAAATATGTAAAAGTCAAGCGTTCCTTCGTTTGCTTTTATAACCATTGTATTCTTTTCCGTATTATCTATATCAAAAATATGCTTATAGGTACAGTTGACAAGTATTGCCCAACCGTCTGTACTCATAAGATACGGAATAGGTCCGTAGGACACAACATTTCGGACATCCATCGTAAGAGTGTTTCCTCTGTGCATAACGCTTGCCTTCTGGGCATCACCGCCACCGAAGATACGCTCTTCCTTTGATAAGGGAATACGAATTTCAAAGCCGTCCCCAACCTTTTCATAGGAAACGGTAAGCTTTCTCTTTCCCGCCTCAAATTCAACGCTTGTGCCATCAAAGGCTGTCGTCTCTGCGTCTCCGTCTCTTAAAATATTATAGCGGGTCAGCATACTGTCGTTCCGCTCAAAGATACGGGTAATCTTTTCACCAAGGTATACTCTTCCGTGTCGATAGATTCTATAGCAGCAAGATACGCATTCTTTGCATGCTCGTAGCAGTTTCTGGGTTTAAATGTATCAGGTTGGCCGGATGTCGCACCGCTGGAAGTATTTTCCAAAGGCATTCCGTTATCAGGATTCCACAAGCCGAAATATCTGCTTCCCGTTGCATACATACTGCCCGTATGAATTTCATTGATAGTCGGGAAGCCCGTACCGCCCCATGCCGCCTTTACAAGCAAAACAATTCTGCCCGTTTCCTCGTGCCAGGTTTTAGCAAGTGCACTGTCCCAGCCCTTGTTTCCGCTTGTGCTGAGAGCCTTGTTTCCCATGGTGTTATAATATACTGTATCTGCGGCAGGTTTCAAGCTGAGCGTTGCGTCACCGCCCTGACCTTCAGCATTTGACTGTCCCGCAACAAGAATTACATCAACAATCTTCGACTGGTCCGCATAAGGCAATCTCTTTTCAAACAGCACCACTGCACCGTCTGTAACTGTAAGCACCAGCTCGTCATCTGCTTGCATTGTCGGAGGAGAGGGGTACTCGCCATTTGCCGCATACGCGAGGCTTGGACTTGCCTTGCCGTCAGTAAATACAATATCTGCAGAATTTTTATATATAGCCACTTTATTTCGCATAAGCTTTAATGTTGCAGTCAGATTTTCAGGAGGCTCGCCTGCAGAAAGGCTCAGGTTGGCCGAAATGTTATTGGTCCCCTCGGCATAGCTTATTTCCTGATTTTCTACATCACCGTAAAATCCGCCTGTTATCTTGAGAGGATCAGGCTTTCCGCCGACTATGCTGGTCGGAAATATAGGAATAACCATTGAGAAACCATCCCAGATAAAAAATACCCCTCTGTATGCCTGGTTCGCAGCAAGCGTCGCCGTCATAGCGGTAACCGCGTCTGAATTCGGTTCGCCGACATCCGCCATTTCTACAGACAACAGCTCACCTCTGTCGTTATAAAGTGCCAAAATACCAATTGCATCCTCAGGACAATCTACTATCTCTGCAGTTGCAGTTACACTTGTTGCATCCTTCAAAAGCACAGCTCGGTCATCAATTTTCTGATTATTCTGATTTTCAAAGCTGATACTCTTAAGCTGCGGCACAAGATTATAAAAATTTGTCCTTGTTTTCTGGAATTCACTCTTTACTTCTTCGGCAGTTCTCGCATCATCGTACACTTTAAATGTTGCAAAGCTGCCCGCAACCGACTTGTTAGCCGCCTTCTCTACACAGCCAATCATCAGGGTTGTGGGATAATGTTCATTATCGCAACCTCCAGTTGAGGTGTATGGTACAGTATAATTCGTTCTTCCTGTCGTCTCTGCTTTAGTTTGTACTGTAGGTACGCCGTTTATATAAAGCGTAATCTGCCACTGGCTCTTGGCTTCTAAATATTCTCTGACAAACGCATAGTGTACCCACTTGCCTCCATATTCATCTCCTATTAAAAACTTGGCTTCGGCACCGCCTCCATTATGAGCGCCAGCACGGTCCGGGTAAAATTGAATATTATTAGACGCCTTAGTCTTAAACTGAACAGAAAATGAAGTGTGGTACATATTGCTTGGGGTATAATGTGAACTGCATCCCCATTGAAAAAGCTGTGCGTATTTTCCGTTTTGTCCGTCCTCGTCAAGCTTTGCCCAGGTTTCAATGGTCACCGCATTTGCATTTGCAATGTTCCGATTGGCAATTTCACTTGCTTTGAAATTTACATAAAGTGCCCTATTATCATTAGCAGTAGTATTAGTCTCTGCATTATAGTCTGCAAAGGTAAGATATGGTGTTCCCTTGCCCTCTATCTGTCCATATTCCACTTTATTTGACTCACTTGGGTCCACATATGATGTTGCATCTTTCCATTGCAGATAGCCGAAAGACTCAACCATATTTGCACCTGATTTATCAGCTACTTGTTGTGGGTTTTGGGTCGAACAGCTCGATAAATCCATATCAAATATTAAGTTGGGGTCTGCGGCAGACACTGCGGTCGTCGCTGACAGAGGCGTCATCCCCGTTGGCAACATTGCAGAAAGCATACAAACTACCAATAAAGATAACATTAGTTTTTTCATATAAAATTCCTCCTTAAATTCAATATATATATGAATATCATTTATTTTATAACATGTTCAAGTTGTTCAAAAATCTCTCTGCTATTGGATTTTCAACTCTTATATCAAGAAAAGAAATTACATACTTTTTACCCTGATACTCTTTGACGCCAACTACCATAGAGTCTGAATACGCACCCTCGCCAATCAGTATCGGCACAAATCCGCTTGCCGTAAACTTTTTCGGTGCAATCGGCATTATCATATCCGCCTTTCTGTCATACCACATAGAGAAGTCAAATTCTTTAAACTCTGCGACCGCACTATGTCCTGTTTTTCTTGATACAAACAATCTGAATATGTCAAGGTCATATGATGTTCCCTCGACCTTTACGGTCTCGCCTGCAATTTCATGTTCCCCAATCTCTAAATCCGTAATTATCACTACATCATCGCCTTTAGGGGCAACCTCTCTTTTTTCAAACACTTCAAATTCAAATGTGTTATAGGTAATGGCTTTTCCGTCTTTGACAAGAATCGCCTTGAGCGTAAACATCTTTCTGTCATTTACATGCTCTGCCTCAAACTCTGCATTTGCTATATATGTGCAGGTATTTGCATAAAAATCTACCGCCGTTTCTTGTTGCATCAAAATTCCGCTGTCATCATATAGCTCAAACACAAGCTTGTAGTCTTTATCTGCAACCGTGTGTGTGTCATTGCAGATATATGCTTCCACGCTTACAGTCTCACCCTCATAATATGTAAATCTGTCGCTACGCAAGCTTATCATAATCGGCTCAAGTGCGTTTCTGTATTCAAACAGAGCAGGCTTTGGTGTCCTCTCGCAATCCATAACGCACTTCATCCATCCAGCAGGCCACGCATCAATAAATTCAAACATTGCAATAGATGCCATACGCGGGTCACGGCGAAATGCCTCTGTCATCATTTTGACTGTATACGCCTGATGCTTCTGGGTTGCGTTGACCCAACCCTCCATAGTGTCGGGGGTATCGAAAAACGGTGCATGAAACCGTCCCGCTTGGGCACTTGAAATATTCGTTGGGTTAAATGGTTCCTTTAACCATTCTTTTGGATAGCGTCGACGCATAATGTCAACATTCTCCATTCCCTCTGCACCAAACTCTCCGCATCCGTAGTACCAATCAGGAAGAACCTTTTGCCAGTATCCTTTATATAGCTTGTTAAAGGGTATTGCGTGACTGTTATACCAAAGCGTATAACAGTGATTGTCAGGCATACAATTCTGACCTGAAAGGTCGGGCGGGTCATAATCGCCGTCAATATGCTTGATTACACAATTCGGATAGTTAAGCTTTAACGCATTGTCACATGCGACAAAAAACATCTCAAATTCTTCCCTGTTCAAATGACGATGGGTTTTATACATTTTTGGTCTGTCTACCATTTCGTCATAACAAGCCTCTTCTATGGTCTCCGACTCATTGTAATATGCCTCATTTACATACGAGACTAAAATATTACAAGGATGCTTTCTTACAAGTTTCGCCATTTCCTCTACTTGTCTTACACCCTCACCGAACTTGCTCCTTCGCATAAGGCCAAAGAGCGGAAAATCAGTCTGGGTCATAAATCCAAGCATATCACAGTATTCATATACCTCGCTTTGAACAGGTCTTTGAGTGATACGCCAGAAATTCATATTGCAGGCTTTTGCAATCAGAATATCCTCGATTAACTGCTCAAAATCGCCCCGCATTACATCCTGTTGTTCAAATCCGTGTGTGTTTGCCCCGCGAAGACGAATTGCCCTGCCGTTTAAATAGAACATTCCCTTTGGAGTGCTGTTTACATCCTGAACAAATGACCGCATACCAAAGGCTGTTGTGGCAGAATCATTAACCTCGCCGCCTGCCGAAACTAAAACATTTACCTGATACAAATACGGACTGTCAAGCTCCCATATTTTTGGGTTTTGTACTGCCATTGATATTTTATATATGTTTTTACCGTGTTCTGCTACCACCTTGTATGTACCGACAATCGGCTCATATGTTACATGCTCAAACACGGTTTCCTTAAAGTTTCTTCCATAAAGCGATAGGTCAAAGGTTAGTTCCTTTTTAACATACTCGGAATTTTCTACCTCAACCCAGAGCTCCGCTTCATTATTATCAACATCGGGGCAAACATACAAGTCCGTAATATTCAGTTTGCTTCTGACCTCAACCTCTACCTTGTTATATATGCCCATTCCCGGCGGACTATGGTGCCAGCCAACCTCGGGCTCATCAAAGCCAAGCCCATGTGCCGCATAAAGCTTATCCCCTTCATAGTTGATTTTAGATTTTTTGCCCTCAACACCATTTCCGCCATATATAAAATCGTTCCTCAATACGATTTTTAAAGCATTTTCGCCCGTCTGTGCTGCATCTGTAATCTCAAACTCAAAGGGCGAAAAGAATCCCTCGTGCATACCCACAAAAACATCATTTACAAAAACCTCCGCAATATAATCCGCCCCTTTAAAGCATACATATACTGCTTTGTCACTAAATTCTTCAAGCTCAAACTTTGTTTCATAAACCTGGGTTGCATTGCCCAAAGGTGCACCATAGTAGGGGATTTTTATCTCTTCCCTGCCGTCTAAAATAAAATCGGTTATTTCTATCGTCTTTTTGTATGTAGCTATCAGCGGAGCAAAATTCTGAAGAAACGGCTTATATGCCTCCTTCAGCTTTTCGACTTCTGAAAACAACTCTTGCTTGGTATTTATCTTCTTTTCAGTCGGAAAATTAGACTTGTCTGCTTTTTCAAGAACACACACCTTTTTTTCATATTTAATCGGTTGCGGCTCAATCATATATTTATTTCTGTCGAAAACCTTTGTCTTGCAAGCAGCAGTCTTTACATATCCCTCTTTTTGCATCGTCGTGTCAACCCTTCCGCCTAATCATATATCTATATTTTATAAAATTTGGTTTTAAAATTTAAAAAATATTATTATAATTAGTCAAATCCATATTTCAATTTCATTATAAAACATTTTTATACTTTTTACGATATAATATAGTGCATAAATTGTAAAATAGTATGGATTTTTTCTCTTTAAATTTGGAGTTTAAGATACTTAAAAAATGCCAAAGACATTAAAAGCCTTGTAAACAAAGGGTTTACAAGGCTTTTAATCATATGAATTGAGATTTCAAAAAAAGTAATAAAGTGATATTTTTCCATTTTAAAGAACACTTGCTTTCTTTTTATAATTTAATATATTATTGCATTACTTCATTTCCTGACTGTCTGCAAACCCGCGTGGTTACCGATGGTTAATTACATCATCTGTGTTGACTTTTTTGACTGTGCCAAATATAATGATATTTGGTTAATTGATTCAGATTTATTATAAAGGGAGGATTTATAATGAAAGCAGGCTTTTCAAGGGTAGACATTACACCTTGTATGGGAATTGGTATCGACGGTTATTATAAGCCCCGCTTTGCAGAAGGCGTACTTGACCCGCTCGAAGTGAATACACTTGCGATATCGGTTGAGGATAAAACCGTATTACTCGTATCTGTTGACCATTGCGGAATAGGAATGGATGTAATTGACATATACAAGGATTTAATATTTGACAAGACAGGAGTTCCCAAAGAAGCTATTATAATTTGTGCAACCCATACCCATACTGCACCATTTATAGAAAAAGATAGTGATGATGATTTAGTTAAGGAATATTCTGAGTTTGTAGGCAAGAAAATTGCAGATTCCGCACAGCTTGCGATAGAGGATTTAAAGCCTGCAAAAATTGGATACAAAGTGGGTAATGCACCGAATGTCGCTTTTGTCCGCCGTTTTAGAATGAAGGACGGAAGAGTGTGCACAAACCCCGGAATAGGCAATCCTGATATACTTGCACCTATCGGCGATGCAGACGAGCGGGTAAATATACTTCGCTTTGACAGAGAAAATGCCGAGAGCATAGTTTTGATGAACTTTGGTAACCACCCCGATGTTGTAGGTGGCTCTAAAATATCTGCTGACTGGCCTGGAATTGCAAGGCACAGGCTTGAAGAATCACTCCCTAACACAAGAGGTATTTTCATCAATGGTGCACAGGGCGATGTGAACCATGTTAATGTAAATGCAAAAGACGGCGAGCTCAATGATTTGGAAAATGATTTTGATGATGTACTCAGAGGGTACGGGCACGCCCGTCATATAGCAAATGTTGTTGTTGGTGCTGTACTTCAAGTATATGATAAGGTAAACTATGTTGATGCAAACGAGATAAAATACATAGAAAAAACAATAAGCGTGCCTGCGAACAAAGCAAACCCCGAGGATTTACCTCTTGCACACAAATACGCAGAACTTCACAGGTCGGGCAAAGATGACGAAATTCCATTTGAGGCGATGGAGCTTACAACAGTTGTAGCAGAGGCGTTGAGAATGGTAAGCCTTGAGAATGCACCTGATACCTTTGAAATGAAGATGACAGGCATAAAGCTTGGAAATATCGGTTTTGTATCCATCCCCGGTGAGGGCTTTACCTATATCGGAACAGAGCTTAAGAAAGCAGATGGCTGGGATATGGTTCTTCCGCTGATTTTGGCAAACGGAAACGAGGGGTATTTCCCAACTCAAGACGCCTATACAGAGGGCGGATATGAGGCTCGTTCTTCAAACTTCAAAGCAGGAGTTGCAGAGCTTTTTGTCAAAGAGGGCCTAAAAATTTTAGCCGAATTAAAAAAATATTAAATCCTAAACGCAAAGGGCGGAGGACATTTTGTCCTCCGCCTTATTTGCATTTATCCTTAACTCTTTACTATTCATTGATTTCATCTTTTTGATGAAATCTTTATATGCTTCTGTCAAGTTAACTTAAGAAAATAATCTAACCATTTAGGTTAATGCCATGCTATATCTTCTTTCATTATAATAACAATATTTTTGCAATATTGTATATATGCATTCCCTGCAGGTCTGTCCATTTATAATTAGAACCCAAAATATTCCTTTGCGTTTTCATAGCAGATGCCTTTTACTATCTTTTCAAGGGCATCTCTGTCGTCGGGATATTCTCCTTTTTCCACCCACTCGCCAAGCATATTACAGAGTATCCGTCTAAAATATTCGTGACGCGGATAAGAAACAAAGCTTCTTGAGTCGGTGAGCATTCCAACAAACTTGCCGAGAATTCCGAGATTTGAGAGTGCTTTCATCTGTTGCTCCATCCCGTCACGATTGTCATTGAACCACCACCCAGAGCCAAACTGAATTTTACTCTGCACGGGGCCTCTCTGGAAGTTTCCGAGCATGGTTCCGAGGACATAGTTGTCCTTTGGATTTAAGGTGTAGAGTATCGTCTTTGGAAGCTTATCCTCGGTGTCAAGGCTGTTCAGAAATGCGGATAGCTTCTCTGCAATACACAAATCGTTAATACTGTCAAAGCCCGTATCTGCACCAAGCTTGTTAAGCATCCTTGTATTATTGTTACGAAGTGCACCTATGTGCAGCTGCATTGTCCAGCCAAGTCTTGAATATTCCTTTGCACATTCGCGGATAACTGCCGTTTTAAATATGTCAATTTCGATATCCGACAGGCAACCTCCGTTTAACTTCTTTTCAAATACTGCCTCGGCATCGCCCTCTGCATACGGAACATAATCAAGTGCGTGGTCAGAGAGACGGCAGCCCTCGGCATCAAAATATGCAATTCTTCCCTTGAGCCACTCTATAAGTGCACGAAAGCTCTCGATGGAGCTTGACTTTATATAATCATCAAACCATGGCTTGTCAATATTTACTGCCTTGTCGGGTCTGAAGGTAGGCAAAACCTTTGTTTTAAAGCTCTTGTCCTCCCTTATCTGCTTGTGATGTTCAAGAGTATCCGCGGGGTCGTCTGTCGTGCAGATTACATCCACATTAGAGCGTGCAATAAGCGACTTTGCAGAAAAATCCGCACCCTTTAGCTTTTCGTTGCAGATATCCCATATTTCCTTGGCGTTTTGCTCATTCAGCGGCATATCTATGTCAAAATATCTCTTAAGCTCAAGTGCAGTCCAATGATACAGCGGATTGCCGATAAGATATGGCATCACCCTTGCAAACCCGAGCCATTTTTCGTATCTGTCGCCGTTTCCCGTAATCATCTCCTCATCAATGCCAAAGCTTCGCATCTGACGCCATTTGTAATGGTCGCCGCCGAGGAACAAATCATAGGTATCCTTAAATCTGTAATCAGTTGCAATCATTTCGGGCACAAGATGACAATGATAGTCTATTATCGGCATATCCTTTGCAAAATCATGATAAAGCTCTCTTGCCGTCTTGCTGTAGAGCATAAAACTGTCGTTTATAATTCCCATAAAAATCCCCTCCTATAATACAATTCCGTCTTTAAAAATCGAAATCTCTCTGTAATCGTTTAACTCATTCTTTGTTTCTTTTCCCGACGCCACATCTGCTATGTAGTCAAGAAAGCTGTCTGTCAACTCTTCCATATCGGCACCATCTGCAAGAGGCGATGCATCAAAGTCTATCCAGTTTTCCTTTCTCATTGCAAGAGACGAGTTTGTGGATATCTTAACCGTCGGAACGGGTGCCCCAAGCGGTGTACCTCTGCCCGTTGTAAAGAGTATCATATGTACCCCCGTCGCGGTGAGATTTGTTATTGCAACAATGTCGTTACCAGGACCGTTTAGAAGCGAAAGTCCGCACTTTTCAAGGGTGTCACCATAATCTAATACATCTGCAATTTCACTCTGTCCGCCCTTTTGCACACAGCCGAGCGACTTTTCCTCAAGGGTGGTTATCCCGCCCTTCTTGTTCCCGGGCGATGGATTTTCGTATATAATCTGATTGTGGCGTATAAAGTAATCCTTAAAGTTATTTATAAGCTCAACCGTTTTGTCAAAGAGTTCTCTGCTCGGACATCTTTGCATAAGCAGATGCTCTGCCCCGAACATTTCGGGAACCTCGGTCAACACACAGCTTCCTCCATACGAAATAAGTCTGTCCGACACCGAGCCTACAAGAGGATTTGCGGTTATTCCGCTGTAACCGTCACTTCCTCCGCATTTAAGTCCAAGCTTGAGCTTTGATATGGGCAGAGTCGTTCTCTTAAAGCTATCTGCATACTCTTTAAGCTCGCCTATAAGCCGAACACCCTCTGCAATTTCGTCATCAAAGTCCTGAGCATTTAAAAACTTAACCCGCTTCGGATTATAATCGCCGAGAACCTTTTTAAATTCGTCTATATTATTGTTTTCACAACCAAGGCCAAGCACCAACACTCCGCCTGCGTTCGGATGGTTCACAAGACCCTTTAATATGAGCTGGGTGGTTTCGTGGTCACCCCCGAGCTGTGAGCACCCGAACGGATGCTCAAAATGTCTTGCACCTGTCATTTCTGAGAGCTTCTTTGCAATCTTGTTTACACAGCCTACGGTATTGATTATCCAGATTTCGTTGCGTATTCCGATGCTTCCGTCATCTCTTACATATCCCTCAAAGGTTCGGTCTGTTTCACGCTTTTCTATTGGCGTATACTGCGGAGCGTACTCGTATTCAATATTACCCTTAAGGTTTGTTTTCATATTATGACTGTGAACATGCTCGCCACGGCTGATATCACAAGTCGCATGCCCTATCGGATTTCCGTACTTGATAATATCCTCACCGCATTTAATATCAACCATTGCATATTTGTGACCATCCTCGAGGTTTACCTCAACATTATCAAGCTTATTTATTAACATACTTCTCCACCTCGTCTGCAAAATAGCTCAAATCCTCGTCCCAAAGCTCCGTATTTGCAAGAATATCCCTTACGCCCGCATTCTTCATAAACTCCATCACCTTTTCGTCGTCGCAAGGATTGCCGACCTTGTAAAACTCTATAAGCTTTGCAAATGAGAATATAAGATTTTTCGGCATTTCGCCCTTTCTCTTTATATATTCAAGGATTGAGGGCAAAACTCTTACCTTAAACTTACTTACCGAATTCAACGAAATCGACGCACAGAGATGTTTGATGAACGGATTTCTGAATCTCTCAAACACATCGTCTGCATAGGCAATAAGCTCCTCCTTCGGCAAATCAAGTGTCGGTATTATTTCCTCATAAACACACTTTTTAACAAAATCACTCATCTTTTCGTCGTCCATACAATCGCCAACCGTCTCAAGCCCCGAAAGCAGTGCATAGGGTATCATAGATGTGTGTGCACCGTTTAGAATACGAACCTTGCGGGTGCGGTATCTCTCTAAATTATCCGTAACAATAATATTCAGTCCTGTCTTGTCAAACGGAAATTCCTTAACTATATCCTTTGGCCCCTCTATTACCCAAAGGTGGAAAAGCTCACTCGTGTTGAGCATCTTGTCGTCAAAGCCGACATCTATGCTTTCGTCTTTGGGATATCCTGTAACAATTCTGTCTACTAATGTATTACAAAATACATTTTCTGTGTTTACCCAATTTATAAACGCCTCGCCTAAATTCCAAAGCTCTGCGTACTTTGTTATACAAAGCCGAAGATTTTCGCCGTTTTTGTCAATAAGCTCGCACGGGAGGAATATAAAGCCTCTGCCGCTCAGGTCATAGCGTTTTTTCAAAAGCAAGGTCACCTTTGCAGGGAAGCTTATTCTCGGTGCATTTTCAGGCTTGTCTTCTTTATCAAATACAATTCCCGATTCGGTGGTGTTGGATACAACAAAACGATAATCCGGATTTTCGGCAAGTGAAATATATGCCTCAAAATCCTCGTACGGCTTAATCGTTTTTACAATACAGTCTATCAGCTTTTTCTCTACCGTAGGAACACCGTCTTTAAGACCACGCATAATATGCGTATATACGCAGTTTTGTGCATTCAGCATATCGCACATTCCTTTTTCTATCGGCTGAACAACCGTAACGCCTGCGTTAAAGTCAGTCTTCTCGTTGGTTATTTGAATTATCCAATCAACAAAGCCACGCAAAAATCCGCCCTCGCCAAACTGAATAACCTTGTCACATCTTTTTTCCATTTACGGACACCCCTTATCGTTTTTTATTTGATGATATCATATAATTTTATATATTTCATTTAAAATCTTGTCAAAAAGATAAAAACAAGAAAATATTGATTTATTTTTATAAAAATGTTATAATACAGTTGAGGTGGTAAATATGAACTATTCTTATTACGAAGACCCGCTTATTTCCTATGACAAGGTTGTAAACAAACGAAAGATAACCCATCTTCATACCCACAACAACTACGAGCTGTATTATCTTGTTAAGGGCAAAACGAAATATTTTGTAGGTGACGAAACATATGTTCTCGACGAGGGTAACCTTATCTTTATAGCTCCCCAAAATCTTCACAGCTGTGACAGTGAGGATGTTTTATATAACGAACGCATACTTTTGAGTATTCCGCCATCATACATAGACGAGAGGATTTCCCCTGTTATAAATGAACTTAAAAATTCCAGAATTATATTTGTTACAGACGAAAACCTCTATAAAATTGAAGAACTGCTGAATAGAATATATAAAGAATATACGGGCGAGAGAAACTATAAAGGCGAGATGCTTCGGCTGTATATATATGAGCTTCTGATATTTTTAGTCAGGCACAAAAAAAGCTATATTCTTGCATCCTCCCAAGTCGATGACTTAATGAATGAAATTGCGGATTATATAAGGCAAAATTTTTCGTCACGGCTTACGCTCGGCAGCTTGAGCCGCCGCTTCGGAATAAGCAAAGAGCATCTGTCACGGAGATTTAAGTCTGTTATGGGTATTGGCTTTAACGACTTTGTGACCTATGTAAGGATAACGAACGCAGAAAGGCTTCTCCGCGGCAGAAAGCTTCCCATAACCGAGATAGCGTCGCTGTGCGGGTTCAGTGACAGCAACTACTTTGCCTCGGTCTTTAAAAAGCTTAAAGGGATTACTCCCCATAAATACTCAAAACAATCATCAAAATCAATATTTTAAAGCCATATAACCAAAAGCCCGAACTATAAAAGCAAATGCTTCATTTTCGCAAAGGCAAGCTTCATTGAAAAAAGCGTACTGAAAAATTCAGTACGCTTTTTTCATGGAAGAGCCGAATGGTTTAGATGCCACCACGCCGAAGGCGTACTCGTAAAAAGGTGGTAGCGACAGCGAGCCGTCGTGAGTGCGTTTACAAACGAACAAGCAAGCCGAGCGAGCCTTTTTACGAAAAAGGAGGAACAGTAAAGCAAGTGACTGATTTTTTTGCATAAAAAATCGGAACAAGCGAAACTTGTTCCGACGTGGCTGCCTGACTAGGATTTGAACCCAGACAAAGTGAGTCAGAGTCACTTGTGCTAACCGTTACACTATCAGGCAAAATAATGGTGCGAGCAGTGGGACTTGAACCCACACGCCATAAGCACACGCCCCTCAAACGTGCCTGTCTGCCGGTTCCAGCATGCTCGCATCTATTATACAAATATATTAAATTGTATGTCGACCAAAGCCAACTCGTATATTATACAAGCATTTTCCTCTTTTGTCAATACTTTTTTCTTATTTTTTTAAAAAATTCTTTAACTCCTCAACGGTGTCGACTACATAGTCTGCACCCGCCTCTTCAAGCTCGGCTCTGCCGCGAAACCCCCACGACACACCAACTGTGTAAACACCCGCATTTTTCCCGAGAAACACATCTACATTTGAATCGCCGATAAATACGGTCTCGGATTTGTCCGCATCATATTTTTCCATAATATAATACAAAGAATCGGGGGCGGGCTTGGTTGGGAACTTCGGGGTGTAACCCATTATCTCATCAAATGCGTCAGGGGCAAAGAGCTTGCCTGCAACCCCCATCACCTGCTCGTGTGGCTTGTTCGATAACACGGCTGTAATCATACCGTTTTGTCTCAACTCTCTCAAAAGCTCGGGAATTCCTTCATAAGGGGCAGAATTCACACAGCAGTTTGCAAGATAATCTTCTTTATAAACAGATATAAGCTCTTGTACTTCCGCCTCGCTTTTATCGGAAATTGCACGACGGCAGAGCATCTCCATACCGTCGCCTGCTAAATGACAGTATTCCTCTGTTTTATATGTTTTATACCCAAGAGATGCCAAGGAACGGTTCATCGCTCCCGCAATATCTGCAACCGAATCTACCACAGTTCCGTCCATATCAAACACACAAAGCTTATACATCTTAATCACTCCTGTTTTAGTTCTTTAATTTCCAAGGATAAGCTCTCGCAAAGCATTTACATCCTCGGCTATAAAATCCGCCCCTGCAGCTTCAAGCTCACCCTCCTCGGCAAAGCCTGTTTTAACGCCAAGGCATGCGACACCGCAAGCGGTTGCACCAAACACATCATGCTCTCTGTCGCCAATCATCAAGACCTCATCTTTGGGCGGATTGCCAAGCTCCTTTAACACCTTGCCGATAATCTGGTGTTTCTCGCAGACGCTTCCGTCAAGCTCTGCACCGACAACTATGTCAAAATACTTTTCAATGTCAAAGAGGTCTATTATCTTTTCTGCAAAAACCTTGGGTTTTGAGGTTGCAAGACACAACACCCTTCCGCTCTTTTTCAAGTCCGCCAAAAGCTCGGGTATTCCCGCTATAATCTCGTTTTCCTTCCAACCGACATCGTTAAATCTCTCCCTGTATTTGCCGAGAGCCTCGATTGCCTTTTGCCCGTCAAACCCATACACCTCACAAAACACATCAACAAGCGGCGGGCCGATTACAAATGAAAGCTCACTCTGCTCCGCCTCTATTCCATATGCCTTGAGGGCATACTGAAACGACCTTGTAATCCCCTCATACGGGTTGGTAAGCGTTCCGTCAAGGTCAAACAAAAGATATTTATATTCGGTCGTCTTTCGCATTATTTATGCACCTGCCGTTTGTTAAATTTCTATTTTCGGATTTTCCCTCGACGCTCTGTAAAGCACGAACTTACTGCCGATTGTCTGAACGGTATCCGCACCAAGCCTTGATGCAACATCATCTGCCGTCTCTCTTGTGTCAAGCAGAGAATTATCAAGAAGATGCACCTTTATAAGCTCCCTTGCCTCAAGCGCCTCATCAAATTGCTTCAAAACATTTTCGGTTACACCGTCTTTACCAATCTGGTAAAGTGCCTGAACCTGATTTGCCATTTTACGAAGCTTTGCTCTTTGCTTTCCTGTAAGCATAAATTTACTATCCTTCCAATATCTATTTGTTTTTTTCTTATATTATATACATAACTATCCTTAATTGTAAATAGCTATTACCAACAAAAAAAATTATTTATACTTTTTATCTATATTTTTCTTGTCTAAAAAAGATAAAAAGACTTGAATTTTTAAAGTATATGAGGTATACTATATGAGATTATAAAATTAAGATATGAAAGGCGGAATATATTATGGCAAAGGTAACTAAGGATACAATTATTTTGGAGGCTCTTCAGCTTGACCCCGGCACCGCGGATTTCTTCCTCGAAATCGGTATGCACTGTCTCGGTTGTCCCTCGGCATCAGGCGAGAGTATTGCACAGGCAGCTGCCGTTCACGGTGTTGACGCAGATGCTTTGGTTGAAAAAATCAACAATTATCTCGCATCTAAATAATTTATATAATTACGAAGAAAAACTCTTGACAAATTGACGACAATAATATATAATAATTGCCGTCTGTTTGTTGTTTTTCTCGTAAGCGGAGGACTTTGATGGAACTTAATCTTTTACCTATATTGAACTTCGACGGCAGAAAAATGCAAATTGCCGAAAATGTTGCTCTTGTCGCTGTAGACTGTGATACCTTCCGTTTTGCCGCTCCCGTTATTTTCGAGGGCGAGGCAACCAATGTAAGCGGTACGATTGAGCTTACAGGAAGAGCTACTGCACAGCTTGAGCTTGTGTGTGACCGTTGCACTGATAGCTTTACGCGTGAAATTGTTTGCAAAATTGACGAAAAGCTAAAAAAAGAGGATTCCTTTTCTGCTGAAGAGGAAAATCCCGATTACATCACAATTTCGGGCACATCGGTTGACCTCGGCGAGATTTTATACACAAATGTCTTTATGGCTCTTCCGTCCAAAACATTGTGCAGTGACGATTGCAAGGGTCTTTGCGAGGTTTGCGGAAAAAATCTTAACCTTGGCGATTGCGGCTGCAAAAAGGATGACACGGACCCAAGATTTGACATTTTGGATAAATTGTTGTAAAATATTTTTATTATGTAGAATATGCAAAGTTAATCTTTGTTCTTATGGGTGCTTCCCATTATATTTAGTAATTTGAGAAAGAGGTGTATACACTATGGCAGTTCCAAAGAGAAAAACTTCAAAAGCAAGAAGAGATAAGAGAAGAGCTAATTGGAAGCTCACACTTCCGGGCGTTGTTACATGTCCTAATTGCGGCGAATTCAAAATGCCCCACAGAGCTTGCAAGGCTTGTGGCTTCTACAAGGGCAAGGAAGTTATTTCTGTTGAAAAGTAACCCTCTTTAATACAGGGTATGAGAAACAACTGTAGGTTTTCTGCAGTTGTTTTTTCTTTTATGTTATATTTTTGTTTCGGTGCTTGTAATGCTTCACAGATTATGGTATACTTACTATAATTGATTAAATGGGAGGTGGATTGTTTGTCTGCAAAAATTGCACAGATTGACAAAGGCAGCCTTGCCGAGTCGGCAGGACTTATGAGCGGTGATGTTATTCTTAAGATAAATGGTATTGAGATAAACGACTACCTCGATTATATGTACGCCTCGTGCAGCGAGGAGGTCTGTATAGAGCTGAATGACCGGGTTGTAACCTTGCCAAACTACGACTTTGAACCTCTCGGCATTGCGTTTGACACTCTTTTAATTGACGAGCCTATGTCTTGCCGAAACAAGTGTATTTTTTGCTTTATCGACCAGTTGCCAAAGGGTATGCGTGATACCTGTTATTTTAAAGATGACGATTATCGGCTATCCTTTCTTCAGGGCAACTATGTCACAATGACAAATATGAGCGAAGCCGATGTCGACAGAATTATAGAGTATAATATCCCGAGGATAAACATTTCGGTTCATACAACCAATCCCGCACTTCGGTGCAAGATGCTGAACAATAAAAACGCGGGAGCCGTTCTCGGGTATTTAGAGCGTTTTGCACAGAGCGGGCTTAACATAAACGCACAAATTGTGCTTTGCAGAGATTACAACGACAAAGCCGAGCTTGACCGCACCATTTCCGACCTTGCATCACTTGGCGAAAGCGTTGAAAGCGTTTCCATCGTTCCCGTCGGCCTGTCTGCACACAGACAGGGTCTTGCAGACTTAAAGGGCTTTGACAAGCAATCATCAATATCCGTAATTGAACAGGTTGAAGGGTGGCAGAAAAAATTCAAGGCAGAGCGTGGCTACAACCTGATATATCTTGGCGACGAATTTTACCTCAATGCAGAGCTGCCCTTTCCCGATTATTCAGAATACGACGGATTTCCGCAGATAGAAAACGGGGTAGGACTTGGTGCATCATTGCTCTATGAATTTGAGGATGCTCTTAAATCTTCCAAAAAAAGACACCCCAAGCACCGTAAAACCATTGTTACTGGATATTGTGCTTATCCTCTGCTCAAGAATATTGTTCAAAAATTAGACGGGGATATGTTGACCGTTGTACCCATAAAAAACGAATTTTTCGGCACAGATATTACCGTTGCGGGACTCCTTACGGGCAAGGATATAATCTCTCAGCTTAAAGGCAAGGACCTTGGCGACTCCATTGTGCTTTCTTCGTCAATGCTAAGACACGACGAGGATGTGCTTCTTGATAACACTACCCTTGCCGATATAGAGCGTGAGCTTGATACAAAAATTAAGGTGATAACAAACGACGGCTACGAATTACTCGATGCCTTGTTACAATAAAACGGAGGTTTGAAGCTATGAAACCCATTGTTGCTATTGTCGGCAGACCGAATGTCGGCAAATCCACACTTTTTAATAAAATTACGGGTAAGCGAATATCTATTGTAGAGGATACCCCCGGTATAACGCGAGACCGAATATACGCAGACGCAGAGTGGTCAGGCCGTGAGTTTACCCTGATTGACACGGGCGGAATAGAGCCGAAAAGCAATGAGGTAATTCTCGCCCAGATGCGAAGTCAGGCAAGTCTTGCCATTGATATGGCAGATGTGATTTTATTTATGGTAAATATAAAAGACGGAATGACCGCCTCTGACAGCGATGTTGCGGCGATGCTCCAAAAGAGCGGTAAGCCTGTTCTTCTTGTTTGCAACAAGGTCGATGCACCAGGAAATCCGCCAATGGAAATGTACGAGTTTTATAACCTCGGAATAGGCGAGCCTTTTCCTGTCTCTTCCGTTCACGGTCTCGGTGTCGGCGACCTGTTAGACGAGGTAATATCACACTTTCCTGACCGCGAGTTTGAGGACGACGACGGCGATGCCATCAAGGTTGCAGTTATCGGCAAGCCAAACGCAGGCAAGTCCTCTCTTGTCAATCGTATATTGGGCGAAGAGCGTGTCATTGTCAGCGATATTGCAGGCACAACGCGAGATGCCATAGACAGTGTTTACGAGCGTGACGGTCAGAAATATATATTCATCGATACCGCAGGTATGAGAAAGCGTGGCAAAATAAGCGAGAGCGTTGAACGATTCAGCGTAGTCCGTGCCCTCTCCGCGGTAGAGCGTGCAGATGTCTGTCTTATTATGCTCGATGCCACAGAGGGCGTAACCGAGCAAGATACAAAAATTGCAGGCTATGCCCACGAGCAGGGCAAGGCAAGCATAATCGTTGTAAACAAATGGGACACCATCGAAAAAGAAACCAACACGATGAACAACTTTAAGCTAAGGCTCAAGGAGGGCTTTAACTTTATGATGTACGCCCCGTCGGTATTTATTTCTGCCAAAACGGGGCAGAGAGTTGATTCTCTGTTTGATATGATTAAATCCGTTTTGGAACAAAATACAAAGCGTATCTCGACGGGACTTTTAAACGATGTCATAAACGAGGCTATTGCAATGGTTCAACCTCCGTCAGACAAGGGTAAAAGACTTAAAATCTACTACGCCACACAAGCATCAATCAAACCGCCGACCTTCGTTTTGTTTGTCAATAATGCCGAGCTTGCCCACTATTCCTATGTTCGCTATCTTGAAAATCAGCTTCGGGCAAGGTTTGGCTTTGAGGGTACGCCTCTTAAATTTATTATTAAAGAAAAGGGCAATAAATAATACAAAAGAAAGGCTATGATTTATATGACTATTTTATGGTTGTTTATTATTCTTGTTGCATCGTATCTGCTTGGCAGTATAAGCACCGCAATTCTTGTCGGCAAGCTTATTTCAGGTGATGATATAAGAACCCACGGAAGCGGAAATGCGGGTGCTACCAATGCCTTGCGTACCTACGGCAAAGGTGCTGCGGCATTTGTCACAATAGGGGATTGCCTCAAGGCAGTATTTTGTTGCGTGATTGCAATTTTGCTTGCACGCTACACCTCCCTCGGCATTGAAAATACAAAGCTTGCAATCTATTCCGCAGGCTGGGGGGCTGTGATTGGTCACAACTATCCTCTTTATTTTAAGTTCAAGGGCGGCAAGGGCATCCTTGTTTCAATTACTGCACTACTTTTTGCCAACTGGAAAATTGCACTTACAATTCTCATAATATCACTTATAATAATGGCTGTTACCAAGTATGTCTCTCTCGGAAGCGTTATCGGTTCGGCGTTGTTTATTGTGTTCGCGCTCGTCTTCGAGCTTGACAACCCATCCTATGTAATATTTACTGTGGTGCTTGCCTCTCTTGCGATTTACCGTCACAAAACAAACATTGTACGCCTCATAAACGGCACCGAGAGTAAACTTACCTCAAAAAAACAGTAATTCATCATAATTCACAGCAGGAAAGGTGTTTGATAATATATGGCAACTATAAATGTTATAGGCTCGGGCGGTTGGGGTACCGCCGTTGCAGTAATGCTCGCAAATCAGGGGCATAGCGTTTTGCTTTGGTCCTATCTCGAAGAAGAGAGCAAAGCCCTGCGTCACGACAGGGAAAACAAAGCTTTTTTGCCCGGGATTGCTATTCCCGATACTATTGAGCTTACCTCTGATATATCAAAGTGCGGATGTGCGGATATTATAATTACCGCTGTTCCCTCTCACGCGGTAAGGCAGACTGCAAAGAGCCTTGCACCTTATACAAAGGAAGGTCAGCTTATTCTGAATATTTCAAAGGGTCTTGAAGAGGGAACTCACGCAACTCTTTCACAGATTTTGAAGCAGGAGCTTCCGAACTGTGAAATCGCGGTTATGTCGGGACCAAGCCACGCAGAAGAGGTTTCGCGGGGCATTCCTACAACAAATGTTGTGGCAGCAAGAACAGAAAAAATTGCAAACAAAATTCAGGATATAATTATGAACCCCACCTTCAGGGTATACACCAACCCCGATATGCTTGGAGTCGAGCTTGGCGGCTCGCTTAAAAATGTTATCGCCCTGTGTGCGGGTGTAATTGACGGGCTTGGGCTTGGCGACAACACAAAAGCAGCTCTTATAACAAGAGGAATTGTCGAAATTGCCCGTCTCGGTGCTGCAATGGGTGCAAAGTCAGAAACCTTTAACGGTTTGTCGGGTATTGGCGATTTGATTGTTACCTGCACAAGTATGCACTCCAGAAACCGCAGAGCCGGAATTTTAATTGGCGAGGGTATGTCCTGCGAGGAGGCAACAAAGACCGTCAAAATGGTGGTTGAGGGCGTCAAAACCTGTCGTGCGGCAAAAGAGCTCTCTGACAAGCTGGGCGTAGAAATGCCGATTGTAAACGAGGCGTACAAGGTATTGTTTGAGGGAATGCCCGCAAAAGAAGCCGTTCCGAATTTGATGGGCAGAAGCAAAAAGCACGAAACCGAAAAATCCTTCCTGAATGTATAAAGAAAAAATCTAAAAGCGTATCTCACAAAGTGGAAATCACTTTTGCGGGATACGCTTTTTTGTTATCATTTATCCGAAACTACTATAACTCTTACTCTCCCGCCCGAGCTTGACGGCTTGTCATAATACGCAGTTATGTGATATTTGTCCGCGTTTGTAATGACCTCGTTTATATCTGACATTGAATATTCATGATTTACGGATTCTCTCTTGTATACCTCAACCTTATCGCTTATCTTATATGTTGTATTGTCCGCAATCAATTTGTCTGTTGATATGCTCTCAATCTTATTGCTTACGGCTTCAATCGAACGCATATACTCGGGGTTTTGAAGGCTTCCCGCAATCATCACAGCGTCGCCCGCCTTAACACTCATAATGCCTGTGGTCGAGTATCTCCTGCCGTCGGCAATATAATCATATTTTGTACTCTCGCCACTCTTTTGTGCCTTTATAACAATCCCGTACGAGAAACAATCGTTTGTCACATTATCCAAAATCAGTTTTTCTATTTCACCTGCACTATTCTTCTGTGCATACAATACTGAATTTGCATCTATCCTCACCCCATCAAGCCTTTGCCCGTAAACTCTTGTATACATTGCCTGCTCGCTGGCATACTTTGTCCCTACATCAAGAATTTCGACTGATGACGAAAGCTTTGACGAGCCGAGCTTCTTCCCGCTCCACTCAAAGGCTCCGCTTATGTTTGACGGAGCAGTCGCTCTTGCTATTCTTGCATAGCCGTCACTGAATGAAAGCCTTACCACTGCGTTTTTACTCTCTTTATAATCCTTGTCGGTTATATATTCGTATGAGTTTCCGTCTGGGGTAACAATGTTGATATAATAATTTGTGTATGTTGCAAGCTCTCCGCTTGAATAATCCTTTGTTCCCGTCTGGGTCAGATAACCAACCACCCCGTCTGCAGTCGCAGAGGGTGATATTACATCTGCAATCTTGTTGTCTCTGCCCAGAAGCAAGGTTATACTGTCACCATACTCAAATACCCCGCCCGAATAGAGCTTGTTAAAGGCTGTACCTCCCTCTATAACATATTCCTTGCCAGACACAGTAACCGAGGTCGGCACATCACGGTTCGGGGTTGCCTTTTCATATATGCCCGTCACCTTGTTGTTATACGCAAGCACAAGGCCTAAATCCTGCAGATAATACACAACATCATAATTTTGTATCGCCGTCTCTGATGCGTTGACGCCGTTTCTTATAACCTTGGCACCGTCTGTCACATTCAAAGAACGCTCCCAGCTTCCGCTGACCGAGGTAACAGGTCCCCTGACATTACCCTTGCCGTAGGTTACATAATCAACCTCGCCACGCTCGTTCATTCTCACCATAAGCCTGTCGCCAAGCTCTATTTGGGATTTGAGTGCAGAAAAATTCATCTGACTTTTTCCCTTGTACGCAGTTGTGCCGTCATCTATCTCAATCTGTCTGACAGAACCATCCTTGTATGCCATAACCTTGTTGTCAAGCACGGAATACACCACATATTCCTCTGCGTCTCCCGCTGTGTTATCCGTCACAAGTGCAACAAGCTTGTTGCCGTTTTTAACGATTATGTCGCCCCTTTTGCCGACACAGCCTTTGTCAAAGCTCTCGCTTATTTTATATGTTCCGCTTGTTGTAACAACCTCGTCTGACGCTATTGCACTATCCTCCATTGATGATGCAACAACTGTTGTATCCTCTGTTATTTGAGCATCAAAAACAGATATAAGCCGTGACTGCTGCCCCTTCATTTTGGTTTTCAAGGTATTGTAAACAAGCTGTGCCACCTGGCGTCTGTTCATTGAGTCGCCCACATTACAACCAAGTCCGTCTGTCATATCAAGGTTGTTTGCAAGTCCAATCTGACCCGACGGCCACGAGGTACCAAAATCACTGTCACTGTAACCAAGCACACGAAGCATCATTGTCACCGCCTCTTCAAACCTCACGGTTCCGTCAGGCTTAAAGGTTGCATCAGGATAGCCCGACACAATTCCGTTTGATACGCCAACACGAACATACGGTGCCGCCCAATGCTTATAAGTAACATCAGGAAATGGCGATACTGCAAGGTTGGTCGCAACAGAATTTTTGAAGCTTGACGAAGCAACAGCAATTTTTGTAAATTCCGCTCTTGATACATAGTCATCAAGACGAAGATTTCCGTCGGGGTCGCCCGACATAATCTTAAACTCGCCAAGCAGGGCATAAAGTCCGCTATCATCTGCCGCCGCCGCAGATACAGGCAGAGCAAATGTGCTTGCCGTAATACAAACTATAATAAATAATACAAGTAATCTTTTCATATACCCACCTCTTATCAATCATACCTTAAAGCATCAATCGGGTTGAGCTTCGCCGCATTTTTTGCCGGTAAATAGCCAAACACTATTCCAATGCCGACGGAAACACCAAACGCAAGTGCAATCGCACCAAACGACGGCACAGCCTTCAGTCCCAGCAGATTTCCGCCGACGACCGCAAGCACGGAGCCGAGCACAATACCGAGAACGCCCCCGACTCCGCTGACCGTTCCCGCCTCAATAACAAACTGTGCCATAATCGCCTTATTCTTTGCACCGAGCGATTTTCGTATACCTATTTCTCTTGTTCTCTCGGTTACCGAGACAAGCATAATATTCATAATTCCTATACCGCCGACGAGCAGAGATATGCCTGCAATACACACAAGCAAAAGCGTCATTGTGTCCGCCATATCCTGTGCCATCTCGAGAACCGTGCCCATACTCGAAACGGTAAAATAATCATCATCTCCGATTTTTTCAAGCAACTTTGCTTCTAAATATTCAACCGCTTTACCTACCGTATCATCAGAGAACGCCGTAAGTGTATAGGTGCCAATGTAACTGCTCGTACCTACTCTTGCCGCAGTAGTATAGGGAATGTATATTGCATTATCAGAACCCGTGCTTGTTGAATTATCCTTTTCCTCAAGCACGCCCACAACCTTATAGGAAACCCCGCTTAATTTAATCGTGTTTCCGATAGCGGTCTCATCCCCGAAGAATTCTTTTTGGATATAAGAGCCTATAACACAATTTTTGGCGGTGTTTTTCATATCCATATAGTTCAGAAATCTGCCTCGTTCAACCGTCAGCATCTTCATATCCGCATATTCTTCGCTCACACCCGTTGCAGAGGTAAAAACGCTGTCCGTGCTATTTCCTACCCTTACCATACCTCTCATTGAAACGGTTGGCGACACGCCTGAAATCAGTTCGGGATTTTCGTCACGGAGGGCGTATATATCCTCTTCGTATATGGTTCGGCTTCCGCCCCTGTTCTGAACAGATACGGTAATTGATGTCGTTCCAAGCTCTTCAAAGGCATCTACCATCTTCCCCGTCATACCATTCATAAGGCTTATCAGGATAATTACTGCTGCAACACCTATGATTATGCCGAGCATCGTAAGCAGTGACCGCATCTTGTCATACATAATGTTTGAAAGAGCAAGAAAAAATGATTTTTTTAAGCTCATACACTCTCCTCCTCGTCTCCTGCGTGAACAATGCTCGCAAACTTGTTTATATCAGAAACTCCGTCATAGGTCACCTTTCCGTCGTGAATTTTCACGACCCTCTCCGCTTGTGCGGCGATTGTGTTATCGTGAGTAATCAAAACAATCGTGTTACCCTCTCGGTGAAGCTTTTTGAGAAAGTCAAGCACCTCTTTGCCCGTTTTTGAATCAAGGGCACCCGTCGGCTCGTCTGCAAGAATTATAGACGGGGTCCCCGCAAGGGCACGGGCAATCGACACCCTTTGTTGCTGTCCGCCCGACAGCTGCGAGGGCATATTATTTGCCTTGTCACAAAGACCGACTCTCTCAAGGGCTTCCATCGCACGAGCCGTCTGCTCCTTTTCCGAAAGTCCCGCATACAAAAGCGGAAGCTCTACATTCTGCCTCACGGTTAATTTGGGGATAAGATTATATTGCTGGAAGATAAACCCGAGCTTTTTGTTTCGGATTTCCGCCAGCTCATCATCTGTCATAGTGCTTACATCAATTCCGTCGAGCAGATACTGACCCGAGGTTGGCACATCAAGGCAGCCGATAATATTCATGCAGGTCGATTTACCGCTTCCCGATTGACCGACGATTGCAACAAACTCGCCCTTTTGCACCGACATCGAGACCCCATCTATTGCACGAACCTCGCTGTCACCCATCTCATAAATCTTGTATATATCGCGAAACTCTATCAGTGCCCCCATTATCTCATTCCTCCGCCGCCCGGCATTCCACCGCTGCGATTACCGCTTGGCATTCCGCTGCCGGGCATTCTGCCCATTCCGCCCATCATCGGGAACATCATTTGTGCCCCATTATCTGACGACGGCGTTACATAGACCGTATCGCCCTCGGAAAGCCCCGAGAGAATTTCAACAAATACATCGTTACTGATACCCGTCTCCACCCTGACCGTCCTGTAGCCATCAGGTGCCATATCCTTTTCCTCCGTCTTTTCACCCTTGACATAGACCGTGTTACCTCGGTTTATAGCATTAACAGGAACAACCAGAGCGTTCTCTGCCTCGTTTACCGTAATTACTGCTTCTATATTCATTCCGGGAAGCAGGTTGTCGTCAAAGTCGGTTATGCGAACCTTTACGGGATAGGTTGTAACACCGTTTGTACCCATTGTACCATTGATGCTCACATTTTCGACCGTACCGATATAGGTCCTGCCCTCAACTGCATCTGCAGAAACTCTGACCTCTTGACCTACCTGCATTTTTTTGATATCAAGCTCGTCGACTGCAAGCTCAAAGCAAAGACTGCTCATATCATATATTACCGCAAGCACATTTGAAGTGCCCGACGCTGCACTTCCGCTCTCTATTTTGTCGCCTGCTTTTTTGTTCTTTCTTACAACCGTTCCCGATATCGGGGCTTTGATTGTGTAGTTGTCGAGCTGGTCATAGAGCTTATCCCTTTGCAGATATGCCTCCTGAAGCGAAATGCTCGCATTTCTTACCTGATTGTCAACACTTTCAGACTCGAGCTTTGCAATAATATCGCCCGCATTTACCCTATCTCCCTTTACAACAGCAACACGGACAACCGTTCCGCTTACCTTTGAGGTAATCGTCTTTTTTGACGCAGGCTCAAAAGAGCCTACATCGTTGCAGGCATATCCCGCAATCATAGCGGTCACCGACTCGCCCTCCTGTACGGCACCCGGATTACTTACCTCGACCGTTACATAAGAAACTCTCATTCCGCCAACCGTTGTTTCACTGCCGCTGCTGACAGATGTTACTCTGCCTGTAAGAACCGTTCCGTTCCCGACAAGCGTAACGCTTGCCGTCTCGCCGACACAAATATTTTCTGCATCGGTTGAGTTAAACGGAATTGTCGCAGACAGCGTACCATTGTCAATTACATCGGCAATTTTTGCACCATTTGACACCTCGTCGCCATTCTTTACATAGACATTCGTGACCGTGCCCGAAAATGTCGCCTTTACATTCAAATCCTCAACAGACTCATAGGCATCACTTGATGAATTCTCTGCTTTTTGTATACTGAGGTCTGAGCTTTTAATACTGTTGAGTGCATCAGACGAATCAATCTCGTATAATATCTGGTCCTTTTCTACGCGGTCACCCTCTTCAAAGTTCGCACTCAATATCTCACCCGTTGCGAGCGGAACAACCGAATATTCGTCATTAGCCTCTATAACAGAGTTTCCCGAGATAGTTTCGCTTATCTTCATTCTCGATACAGTCGCCTCAGTTACTGCGGGCATTTCCCCACCCTTCTTTTTCGTCCCAATACTAAAAAATATAATTAGGACAATTAAAACTGCTGCAAGTATAATCGAGATTAGCTTGTGCTTTTTGACAAAATTCCACAGCCTTGCGAAAAAAACCTTTATTCCGCCTGTTATAGTTGCTTTTAAATTTTTATGCTTATTTCTGTCCCGCATTATGTATCAACCTTTCTCAATAATTTTGTTCCATCTCTGCACAATATTACTGCTTAACATTTTGAACTTATAATATTACAAAGTCAAGTAAAAAATGGTAAACAATTTGTAAATATTTTTTTCACAAATTTTTTGCCTATACTTTGTTTTATGCCATACCCTATCGAGATTATCACCTGAATATTAAAGTTAATAAAAAAGGACTGCATATGCAGTGTGCTCTTAAAAACAGTAATTTTAAAAGGCAGAAACGAAATCAATCGTTCCTGCCTTTTTTGTAGGGGAGAGCTTCCACGCCCTCCCGATTATAAGTTTTTAGGATTGTCCTAAAATTATTTTGGAAAGTGGTATACATTTTCCCTTCTTGTTAAAGCATCGGATATGTACGCAAGAATTACGATTCTTTGCTAAATTCAACAAGCAAATTGCCCTTGAATCCAAGAACTCCTTTGTCCCCCTTAGCAACAATTAACGGAGGTTCTACTAATAGTTTTTTTCGTATACCGTCATCAAATTCAACAATCACACTTTCATAATTGTTAGTTTGTTTTTCTAAAATAATTCCATATTTCTTTATGATTTTGGCATCGTTTTTCTTTTTGGCTGTTGTAGCAAATGCTATTCCGGCTAACATAAATACCCCGAACAGACCATAAAATACAACAGCCATTGCCTTTGCTGTTTCCTCTCCTTGTTTGTTTGCACCGATAACCCCTACATCTGAAACAACAAGTTTACCATTTATCATACGCCCTGATGAAACTTTTGAACCACGATTTGCTTCTGCTAATTTTGAAAAGCCAACACCACTGGCACAACATAATAAACTTAGAACTATCATTACAATAGCTAAAGATTTTAAAGATTTAATCATTATCTCACCTCCTTTAACTTAATATAATTATTATTTATATGGTAATAATTATATTAAGT
>JAZNHF010000003.1:0-5840 GCA_045576835.1 Clostridia bacterium | reverse complement strand
CTCAAGAATTTCGTCAAATGAAAAGAGTTCGCTGTTAATTATATTCATAACACTTATATCGTCGTTACGATAGTTGCCAAAACCGTTGAACCAGTTCACAAAGTATTTGAGCATAGAGGGAAGCTGTTCTATAAAGCTTTTTATGCTTTGGACAAGCTGTGGGATAATTGCAAACATAATCAGTGCTATAATTCCAATAACAAGAACATAAACACTGACTACGGCAAAACCGCGTCGATGCTTTCTTATAAAAGCAACCTTTGTCTTGTGAAAAAGAATTTCTGCCCGCTTACACGGAATACGAAGCACGAAAGCAATACCTGCACCTATAAAGAAGGGTGTAAGCAAATTAAAGATTTTACCTATAAAATCTATTATAATTCCAAAATTATCAAAGGTTTTATAGACAATAATTAAAGCTATTGACAGAATAAACAATCCGAGATATTTTTTTAAATCCTGAAATTTCAAGAGAACTCACTCCTTTTTGGTGCTACTTTGATAAGTATATCATATTTTTTTAAATTAGTAAACATATTTATGGCAAAAAATGTTGTAATTATTTTAGCAGGTATTGACAAAAATAATGTGTGTTTGTATAATAAGAAATTGTGCGAAGAAGAGAGTATATAAAAGTATATAAATATATAATTGGAGCTTTTGCTGTGGAGTTTATCAAGAAAAATATCGTGATGTGTATCGCCTCTCTGGCGGCAGTTATAACGGCGTTTATTGTGCCGCCTGACAGAGAATATTTGGAATATTTTGATTTTAAGACGCTGACCTGCCTTTTTTGTACTTTGGCAACAGTTTGCGCTTTTGGAAATATAAACTTTTTCCGCATTATTGCAAAAAAGATAGTCAGCGTGTTTAAAAGTATACGAACTGCGGTTATTGCGCTTGTTTACATAACCTTTATAGGCTCTATGCTGATTGCAAATGATATGGCGCTTATAACATTTCTGCCTCTTGGATATTATGTGCTTAAATCCACAAATAATGAGAAACATATGGCGTTTACCTTTATTATGCAGAATATATCGGCAAACCTTGGCGGAATGCTTACCCCTTTTGGAAACCCGCAAAACTTATATCTGTACACATACTACAATATTCCAAATGCAGAATTTGTAAAAATAATGCTTTTGCCGTTCGTTGTTTCAATATTGCTGATTACTTTGTGCTGTTTTACGCTCCCAAGGGAGAAGCTTATTTTAAACAAAAAGCAGGGCGCCGAGTTAAATATCAGCAGAACAATAGTATATACTATTCTTTTTACGCTTTCTATTGCAATAGTTTTCAGGACTATTCCGTACTATTGGGGTCTTATAATAATTATCCCTGCCCTGCTCATACTTGACCGCGATGCGTTAAAGGATGTAGATTATCCGTTATTGCTTACATTTTGTGCTTTTTTTGTATTTGCGGGAAATATGGCAAGAATTCCTGCGGTAAATAATTTACTCGGGGGTATCATAGAAAAGAATACGCTTTTATACGGAGTCTTATCCTGTCAGGTAATAAGCAATGTGCCGAGTGCGGTTTTGCTGTCAAAATTTACGGAAAATTATCCGCAGCTTTTGGTGGCGGTAAATATTGGGGGAGCGGGTTCGCTGATTGCATCGCTTGCAAGCTTGATTACATTTAAAGAATATGCAAAGAGAGAACCAAATAATATTATAGGATACATGAGAAGGTTTTCTATATACAATTTTGGAATTCTGGCTGTCCTATTTGTGGTAATGAGTCTTGTGTTTTGCTTGTAGGGACCGGCGTCCTCGACGGTCCGTTTGGAACCGAATTGAATTTTTTGATTTAAACGCCGTGCCCGGTT
Source organism: Clostridia bacterium (assembly GCA_045576835.1). Taxonomy (GTDB): domain Bacteria; phylum Bacillota; class Clostridia; order Monoglobales; family Monoglobaceae; genus UMGS1820. The sequence continues at coordinate 4,006 of JAZNHF010000003.1, read as the reverse complement.
CCGTCTTGCCTCTCCCGGACGGCAATGTAAAAATTCAATTCGATTTAAAAAGCCCTTGGAGGTTATGACCTCCAAGGGCTTTTGTGTAACTAGATTTTAGTAATTGAAATTGTAACATTTTCGCCGTTAATGTTCCAATCCTTTGCGTTTTGTGTCTTTCCTGATATGATGCTCTCTGCGAGGGTTTGTGACTTAATCTCCTCTGCATTTTTGTCAAATACGGAAGCAATCTTTTCACTTCCCGAATACACAACTGATATTTTATCCGTTACCTCAAAGCCGCTGTCTTTACGCATCGTCTGGATTTTACTGATTATCTCACGGACAAAGCCCTCTTCAATCAGTTCCTCTGTGAGGTTGGTGTCAAGCACCGCAGTATATCCCGTATCCGATGCTGCCACAAAGCCGTCTTTTTGTTGTGTATCAACAAGAACATCATCCTTGAAGATTTCGACATCAGTACCCTCAACCGTGAGCTTGAGTGCTTCGCCGCTGTTTAAGGTTGCCATTACCGTTGCAGAATCAAGCTCTGCTATCGCGTCAAATATGGGACGCATAAGCTTTCCGTATTTGGGCCCCATCGTACGCATCTGCGGCTTGAAGGTGTAGCTTATAAAGCTTGACGCATCGTTTGTAAACTCAACATCCTTGATATTAAGCTCTTCAAGAATAATATCTGCATATGCGTTGTTTATCTCGCTCGGCGATTGAACAAATACCTTCGGCAGAGGTTGTCTGTTCTTAATGTTTGCCTCATTTCTTGCCGCACGGCCGAGCATAACAATCTTGCGGATAGCATCCATATCTTTTTCAATCTCGGGGAAGGAGAGCGACTCGTCGTATTTAGGATAGTCACACATATGCACGCTCTGGGGTGCGTTTTTATCAACAGAGATAACAAGGTTTCTGTATATCTCCTCTGTCATAAACGGAATAAACGGAGCACAGAGCTTTGAGAACTCAACTAAAACGGTGTAGAGTGTCATATATGCATAAATCTTATCGTCTGTCAGCTCGCTTGCCCAGAATCTTGTGCGGCTTCTGCGGACATACCAGTTGCTAAGCTCGTCTACAAACTCGGTCATAGCACGGGTTGCCTCGGTAATTTTATAATTTTCAAGGAACCCGTCAACCGTGCTGATTAGTGTATTGAGCTTTGACAAAATCCATTTATCAAGAACGGTAAGCTTCTCTGTGTCGAGGGTGTACTTTGTTGGGTCAAACCCGTCTATGTTTGCATAGAGAACATAGAAAGCATATGTGTTCCAGAGTGTGCCGAGGAACTTTCTCTGTGATTCGGACACATTCTTTGCAGAAAATCTGTTAGGAAGCCAGGGTGCAGAGTTTGAGTAGAAATACCAACGAACGGCGTCGCTGCCCTGGTCGTTCAGTATATCCATAGGAAGAATAACATTACCCTTGTGCTTACTCATCTTGATGCCCTTATCGTCCTGAACATGGCCGAGAACAACAACATTTTTATATGGTGCATCATCAAACAAAAGTGTAGAGATTGCCATAAGAGTGTAGAACCAGCCTCTTGTCTGGTCAATGGCCTCGCTTATAAAGTCCGCGGGGAAGTTTTGTTCAAACTTTTCCTTGTTTTCAAATGGATAATGCCACTGTGCAAAGGGCATTGAACCCGAGTCAAACCAACAGTCGATAACTTCGGGAACACGCTTCATTTCGCCGCCGCACTTTTCACAACGCAAAAGCACATTATCAACATAGGGCTTGTGAAGCTCAATATCATCGGGGCAATTTATGCCCATTTCCTTAAGCTCTGCAATAGAACCGACTACATGTCTGTGACCGCATGAACATTCCCAGATAGGAAGAGGAGTACCCCAATAACGGGTTCTCGAGAGCCCCCAGTCGATAATATTTTCAAGAAAGTTGCCGAAACGCCCGTGCTTTATGTTGTCGGGCATCCAGTTTACCTTTTCATTGTTTTTAAGAAGCTTATCGCGGACAGCTGTCATTTCGATAAACCAAGTGTCGCAAGCATAGTAAAGAAGCGGGGTATCGCAACGCCAGCAGAATGGATAGCTATGTTCAAACGGGATAACCGCAAAGCATTGATTTCTCTCTTTAAGGTCGCGGATAACAAGCTTGTCTGCGTCTTTTACAAACACGCCTGCCCACTCGCCCGTTGCCTCTGTGAAGTTACCCTGAAGGTTGACATGGTTGATAAAGGGAAGACCCTTTTCCTTGCAGACACGGGAGTCGTCCTCACCGAATGCGGGTGCAATATGAACAACACCTGTACCGTCGTCCATGGTAACATATGTGTCGGATACAATATAGTGTGCCTTCTTATCAGGTTCGATAAAATTATAAAGGGGAACATATTCAAGACCTGCAAGCTCGTCGCCCTTGTATTCTTCAATAATATTAACCTCTTCGTCGCCAAAAACAGATTTTATAAGTGCCTCTGCCATAATGTATTTTGTTCCGTCTGCTGCGGCAAATTTAACATATTTCTCGTACGGGTTTACGCAGAGTGCAATGTTTGACGGAAGTGTCCAGGGTGTGGTTGTCCACGCAAGAATAAATTCACCCTCAGCACCCGCTACGGGGAATTTTGCTATAAGTGAATTTTCCTTTACATCCTTGTAGCCCTGAGCAACCTCGTGGCTTGAAAGAGAGGTTCCGCAACGGGGGCAGTAGGGCATAATCTTGTGACCCTTGTAGAGAAGACCCTTATCCCAAATCTGACGAAGAGCCCACCAAACAGACTCTATATAATCATTGTGATAGGTAACATACGGGTCGTCCATATCCGCCCAGAAACCGACACGGTCGCTCATTTCCTCCCACTCGCTCTGGTAGGTGAAAACGCTTGCCTTACATTTTTTGATAAAATCCTCGATACCGTATTTCTCAATCTCGGGCTTACCGCTTATTCCGAGAGCCTTTTCAACCTCAAGCTCAACGGGGAGTCCGTGGGTATCCCAACCTGCCTTACGAAGAACCTTGTAGCCCTTCATTGTTCGGTAGCGGGGAATTAAGTCCTTTATTGCACGGGTCAATACATGACCTATGTGCGGCTTACCGTTGGCGGTAGGCGGACCGTCAAAGAAGGTGAATATTTCACCGTCACTGCGATTTTCTATACTTTTTCTGAATATATCGTTTTGTTTCCAAAACTCAACAATCTCTTTCTCCTGTTCAACAAAAGAAAGGTCGGTTGATACCTTGCGATACATAGAAAAGACCTCCAATTTTATAAACTTACATACTGTTCCATTTTATAATAAAATAACCGATTTGTAAAGAGGAAAAGCCAATTTTCTTAAAAAATTTTGGATAATTCCGTTATTATCATATTTTTGAATGCTTCTCAAACCTATAACTCGATTTTCTGTGGAACGGACTTTTCATTGAAATCTCAAAGAGAAATTGAATTGTAAAGGCATTTTTGTATGCATAATTGGTTGTGTTGCAAAGTTCCGCACATTATAAACAATATTAGAGATTTTATAAAATCTGTCAAAAGTTTTATAAAATCTCTTTTGCTTTTTATAAAACCGATTATAAAAAATGCTTACTCTTTTATAAAAGGTTGAAGATTATTTATAAAAAATATTTAGACTTTTATAAATCATTGACCGACTTTTTGTAAAATCAAACACAGATTTTTATAATTTCTGTCCTACCCTTTTATAAACAGTTGCCGATGTTTTATAAAAGATGTCCATTCTTTTATAAAAACTGTTAGAAATGCCGATTTGACAATATTTGCATACTTTTATATAATATAAGTATCAAAAAGGTGGTGTATAGGTATGCATTTGAGCAAATTGATGGAAAAATATCCTAAAATAGATAAAAGGTTAAAAGATTTAAAAAGAGAATTAAAATCCTTGTCAAAAGAGGACTTGGCGCGGGTGTTAAAGGGATTTTTACCACCCGAGAAAAAGGAAAAACCAACCCGACCACTAACAGATTATGAAATCTTTATTGACAAATATGGGTTAAAACCTGCTTGTCCTTACTGCACAAG
>JAZNHF010000002.1:0-42825 GCA_045576835.1 Clostridia bacterium | reverse complement strand
TCGTTGTAAAGGATTTATCAAGACTCGGCAGAAACGATGTGGAAGCTAACAGATATTATGAAGATGTGTTTTTAGCAAATCATTATCGATTTATAGCAATTGATGATAATGTGGATACCGTTAGAGGATATGAGCAACAAGCAACTTTTAAGAATATGTTTAATGCATTTTTTCCAAGAGATATCTCCACAAAAACACATTCAGCATATATTGCATTGGCACAAAACGGCGACCATGTTGGCAGAGCACCATATGGCTTGAAGAAGGATCCTGAAAACAACTATCACCTCATCATAGATGATGAAGCTGCAAAAGTTGTAAGGCATATATTCGATTTAGCATTGCAAGGACATTCAAGAAAGCGAATTGCAAGAATACTTCGTGATGAGAAGATACCTTGTCCTGCCGCATATGCCAAAATGAATGGTTGTGTGCGGTACGAACAGTATTTAAACATATACGATGATGATTGTATGTGGTGCGATAAAACTGTCGGTGATATGCTAACCTCAGAATTCTATATTGGCAGTAATGTTGCCAACACAACTCGCAGATCGTTCAAGACAGGTAAATGCGAAAAGCTTCCCCGAGATGAATGGATTATTGTACCTAACAAACATGAAGCCATTATTTCCAAAGAAGTCTTTTACAGAGTGCAGGAACTCTTAAAAAGTCGCAGCCGAGGCACTAAGATGGAAACAGTACAGATATTCAGTGGCTTGATAAAGTGCAAGGATTGCTCAAGAGCAATGAATTATGCCGGAGGTAAAACTCCCATATATACATGCGGTACATATCGTAATAAAGGCAAAGACTATTGCACTTCACACTACATCCATTACGAAGATGTTTATAACTGTGTACTGTACGACATCTACGAAAAGACCTTGATGCTTCAGGAAGATAAGGATGGATTTTATCAAGCGGCACTAAAATGCAATGAGAAGAAAATCCAAGAGGAAACCCGTTATCAACAAGCAAGGTTAAAAGACCTGAAGAAACGATTTGATGAGCTTGATATCCTTATACAGAAAACCTATGAAAATTCTGTATTGGGAACATTACCTCAAGAGAGAATGACAATGCTTCTGACCAAATATGAAGAGGAACAAGCTGAACTCAAAGCATCAATCAGCGAGATAGAAACGGAACTTAAAACCTATCATCAAAACCAAAATGATGCGAGAGATTTCACCGAACTCATCAGCAAGTACATCGGCATTAAAGAACTTACTGCCGAAATTGTAATCGAGCTTATAGACAAAATTGAAATCGGTGAGAAATATATCAGAGATGGTCAAACATATCAAGACATTGATATTCAGTACAGATTTGTCGGCAAAATTGCCGCTTAAGAACAAATACAAAGTGCGGAAGAACAGGACTTCGTTAAACGAACTTCAAGTCCCTTCGCCCGCACCAACTACAAAAAAGCTTACAGTCAAATCCTGTAAGCTTTTTTCGTATCTGTTTTTTGTCGGTCGTATACTTGCTCGTAATAGTTATCATATATCATACCAAGTAACTTCTGCATATCCATAATCTATCTCTTCAAGGTTTTATATACTTCCTTGATGTTATCAAAAATAAATGTAGGTACTATATCACTTGTTTCAAGGTCTTTCATTGTCCCCTCGCCCGAGAGTACAAAAAGCGAAGATATTCCCGCATTGACACCGCAAGCAATATCGGTATAAAGCCTATCGCCTATAACCACGGTTTCGTCGGGCGAGTAGCCTGTTTTCTTCATTGCAAGATAAGCCATTTCAGGTCTGGGCTTGCCGATAAAATATGGCATCCTGTGAGTAGCCGTACATAGAATTTGGCTTATCGAACCACAGTCCGGAACGCTTCCGTACCAAGTTGGGCATACCCAATCGGGGTTGGTTGCAATATAATCAACGCCTCTGTTGAGTAATATACACGCATCCTCGAGTTTCTGAAAGGTAAGCGAGGTATCAAAGCCCATAACAAGGCAATCAATATCGTCCTCGAGCTTATCCGTTATCGGGAAATACCCGAGCTGCTCCTTAAACGAATCGGTCCCGAAAACATATATCTTTTTATATGTCTTTGTCTTGAGATATTCCTCTGTCGCATTTACCGAGGTTACAAAGTCCCCCTCGCTTGCCTCAATCCCGAGTCTCTTTAGCTTTTCTATGTATTTATTGACGCTTTTTGATGAATTGTTTGTCATAAATATATATCTTCCGCCCATGCTCTTTACATACTCTAAAAACTCAATCGTACCGTCAAAGAGCTGTTCTCCAAGATATATCGTACCGTCCATATCAAGTAAAAATAGCTTTTTATTTTTCAGTTCACTGTTCATAATCATTCTCCGTTAATAATTCCACAGCTCTGCTTTTCCAGTAGAAACTGCCGACGCCCCCGCAGAAATTGCCGTCTCGACCTCGTCTTGCGTACTTATAAGTCCACCCGCAATTACGGGAATATTAAGCTTTCTGCATGCCTCTTCTATGACAGTGCCCGAGATCACACCAGGCATTATCTCCGCCATATCGGGCTTGCTCTTTAGCATTGCAACCGCGGTATCAAGCGATTGAGAATCAAGAATAAACGCCCTTTGTACCGTCTTTAGGTCTGCCTCATTTGCAAGCTTTATAATTGCAGCTCTGGTCGATATTACACCATCTGCACCACACCGCTTTGCAAAGGCTATGCCCGCCTTATCCTTGCCTATTCCCTCTGCCAGATCCATATGAATAAAAAGCAACTTCCCGCACTCATGGGACAGCACCGCCTTTTTCTCTATGGTATCTATTGAGGGCGAAAGGTCAAATATAATCTCAACATTTGATTTGCAAGCAAGACTAAACGCCTCTTCATCTCTTACCGCCGCAATCACTTTTTTCATACAACAATCTCCATTCCGCTGTTTTGTATAAACTTGTTACCTGATGCTCACAGGGGCAGTTACAACAACCGCCACCCCGAGCCCTAAAAGGTCTTCACACACCACTCCCCCAACAAAGCAATCCTCTTTTTCAGGATGAATAGTGTTTATTCTCTCCATACATTCTAAAACTCTGCCCTTGGGTACGGGGCCGTCTGTTTTAACGGGCACAAGCTCACCCGAGACAGCTCTGACCGTGGTTGTTATAACTCTCATTGGTTTTTTTATCTCGGTCTTGGCATAATTCTCTCCTCGGATACAGGTATTACCCTCAACCGAAATAATCTCGTCGCCCTCTTGCTCTACTTTTAGTCGGCATCCCATCGGACACACAATACAAGTAAGTTCTTTAATCATATCGTCACTCCTTAAATTATATCCCTATTTCTCCTCCGGGTCAAGCGAAATGTTAATCTCTCCCGAAGCCTCCATCAAATTATCACAAGAAAGCGTAATTGTCTGCATTTCGCCGGGAGCAACCCTTGCTACCCTCTTGCTCAAAAGAGTTTTTTCTCCGCTTTTTACCACAAGACGCATATTTTTATACACATCCGAAACCCTGAAAAATATTTTTACTGGTTGTTGCGTGTCGGTTACCCTCTGCGGAACAGTATATCTTACACGGGCATCGGTAGTAACTGTTATATCTGCATTGTGCAAAAGTCCGCCCTTGAGATATTTTGCCGCACACTCGCCTGCAATTTCTGCCTCCTCTGATACGAAATCAGCAAGGTCGTGAACATGCAATACATTTCCGCAAGCAAAAATTCCTTCAATATTTGTTTCTCTGCTCTGGTCAACTATTGCCCCCCTTGTGATTTGGGAAAGCCTTACCCCTGCATACTTCGAAAGCTCGTTTTCGGGAATCAGTCCGACCGACAAAAGCAGGGTGTCACATGGAATGTATTTTTCTGTTCCCGAAACAGGCTGCATCTTTTCGTCAACCTGTGAGATTGTAACGCCCGTTATTCTTTCTTTTCCGTGTATTTCGGTTACTGTATGGCTCAACATAAGCGGAATATCAAAATCTCTTAAGCATTGTTGAATGTTTCGCTCAAGTCCTCCTGAATACGGCATAACCTCACATACTGCGTGAACCTTTGCCCCCTCTAATGTCATTCTTCTTGCCATAATCAGTCCAATATCCCCCGAGCCGAGAATAACCACCTCTTTGCCCGGCATATATCCCATCATATTCACATATTTCTGTGCAGTTCCCGCACTGAAAATTCCCGACGGACGACTGCCCGGGATGTTGAGTGCCCCCCTCGGTCTTTCACGACAACCCATTGCAAGAATAATTGCACCTGCTAAAATCCTCTCGACTCCTCTTTCCTTCGAGATTGCAGTTATGACTCTGTCTTTAGTAATCTCTGTAACGGTTGTCTCGCATTGCACCTCAATCGGAAGGGTGGACAGGTCGCTCTCGCATTTGTATGCGTACTCGGGGCCTGTAAGCTCCTGCTTAAATCGGTGTAAGCCAAAGCCGTTATGTATGCACTGTTGTAAAATTCCGCCAAGATTTTTGTCACGCTCAAGAATTAAAATATTTGAAGCACCCGCCTTGTATGCCGAAATTGCAGCACACATACCCGCAGGGCCGCCGCCTATAATAACCAAATCAACCTTACGCATTTTTCTCGCCCCCTTTTATCCTCTCTGCAAGGATGTATGAACCTTTCCCGCTCTTTGTGATGTTTTCTGGCAAGACCCCCGTCTCTTTCGCAAGCAAGCTAACAATATACGGCGAACAAAATCCACCCTGACATCTGCCCATCTGCGCCCTCGTGCGACGCTTGACTCCGTCAAGGTCTCGGGGTTTGGGATTCGTTCTTATTGCGTGTATTATTTCCCCTTCTGTAATCCCCTCGCAACGGCAAACAATATTGCCAAAGGTCGGGTCTTTTTTTATTATCTCATTCTTTCTGTCCGCATCCCAATCCTTAAACCCTTTGTATGATGTGCGGGTTGTTGTATACTCACTCTTTTCTTTAAGTTCTGCACCGCTGTCTGTCAGCATATTAACTATATACTCGGCAATAGCAGGTGCGGCAGAAAGTCCGGGCGACTCTATTCCCGCGGCATTTACAAATCCTGGCAGCGGCATATTTATTATAAAATCTCCCGTGCTGCCAACTGCACGAAGTCCGCAAAACGAGGTTATAACCATACGGGTGTCTATGTTTTTAACCATAGCAGATGCACTTTTGCAAATCTTGTTTATTCCGTCTCGGGTTGTTTTTGTGTCCTCTCTGTCAGTAGCATCAACAGAAGTCGGCCCAAGCAAGAGATTTCCGTCTACCGTTGGAGAGACCAGAATTCCTTTTCCCATCTTGGTCGGAACCGTGAAAATTGTGTGGCTCACAAGTCCTCCGCACTCTCTGTCAAGCAAAAGATACTCTCCCCGTCTCGGATGAACATTAAAATCAATTTCACTCACAAGCTCTGCAAGCTTGTCAGAATTTATCCCCGACGCATTTATCACGAGCTTTGACTCTACACACTCGCCGTTTGCAGAGGTCAGCTTATACCCATTATCCGTTTTTTCTATTTTTACAACCTCAAATTCAAGCTTCAGCTCTGCCCCGTTATCCATAGCGTTACCTATGCTCGCCTCGGTTAATTCATACGGGCAAACAATCGCACCTGTCGGTGCATAAAGTGCACATGTAGCTTCGTTTGCTATACTCGGTTCTAATTCCTTAAGCCTTTTTGCATCTATTACCTCAAGCCCCCGCACACCATTTCGGTTTCCGTTTTCACATAGCTCCTCAAGCTTTAATCTGTCCTCGTCACTGTAGCCTATAACAAGAGAACCGTTGTTTATGTAGCTTACGCTCAAATTCTTGCAAATACTCGGCATAAGCTCGCTTCCCCTTACATTGAGCCTTGCCTTGAGAGTTCCGAATTTTGCATCAAAGCCCGCGTGAACAATAGCAGAGTTTGCCTTGGTTGTTCCCATAGCAATATCAGTTTCCTTTTCAAGTATACAAACTCTGCCCTCATACCTTGACAGATACATCGCGGTCATTCCGCCGACAACGCCTGCCCCCACTACGACTACATCATACATTCTAAAAGCACCCTTTCTTTTACACATAAAAAAGCCGCACCAAAACAAGGCATAAGCCTTGCTTTGATACGACTCCAATTCTCTGTATCGAGCTAATTATATATTATTTTCTCTGCTTTGTCAAGAGATAACTCCTGTCAACTCACAAAAGATGATATTACTCCCACTCGGTGCGTCATAACGTGATTTACGTTGTTTCACCTGATTTTAAGCCGATTTTTTCGCTTTCTCCACTTAAAATCTTTCAATTATTTGGTCTTAACTGTTATCTGTTATCAATTTGTTATCATCTATATATTAACATAATATTTATGGTTTTGCAAGGGGTTGGGTAAATTTATAACCATTGTACTACCTCTTGATCTAATTGTTTTTTGCGTTCCTTCCAATCCGGCATTTGAATGGTCAGAAAATCATAAAATTCCTTGTTATGATTTGGATATAATAAATGTGTCAATTCATGCAATATAACATACTGAATACATCTTATATCAGCTTTTAGAAGGTATTCATTTAAGGTAATTTTACTCCTAGAAGGCGAACAGCTTCCCCAAAGCGTTTTCATTTTTCTAATGACAATATTGGGTCGAAGAACGTCGTATTTCCTAAATACCTTATCATACATTGCATTCATTTCACTCTCAAATGTTCTCATGGCTGTACATCTCCACCATTTGTTGAATATTTGCTGAGCTTTTTTATCGTCATTAGGTTGTTTTAAGAACAAGTTTACTTTTTTCTCATCAATATCAACACTATTGTTCAAAGAAGGTATCTTATAAATTCTCATATCTTTACCCAGTATTTGTGTTGATGTTCCACTGTTGACCGATAATAAATTGTTATATCCACTTGACTTTCTGTATTTTGTTATTTGTGTATCTATCCACTTCGCCCTAGACTGTAAAAAATCATTTATCCATTCGTCCGCAACTTGGTTTGGCACAGAAATAACAACACTGAAATCACGAAAGACTTTTAGATGAACATTTTTTATGTTTTTTCTAATTACCGATACAGTTACACTTCCGTTAATCGGACCTAATTCAATTATTTTATTTTCCATCAATATCTCGCAACCGCCACTTTCATAATTTCATCAATCATTAAGTCAATTATTTCTATATTAGAATTGTCAATAATAAATCCGATTTCATCAAACATATCAAACAGACAATCATCTAATGCCCTATGAATCTGTTTATGAACAACCTCATTATGTTTCCAATCGCGCTTAGCATTATCAGATACGGCTTTAGTGATATTTCTGGAGTTGTTTGCTAAAATCTCCTCTATTTCGTGCGTAACATTAATATTTGTTTTGGAACGCATAATTGTAATAACAGAGCCGTAAAATGCCTTTGTATCGCTATCGTTGGCAATTGAAGAAGGATAATCTCTTGTCATTCTTCCATGCCTGAAATCATCTGCCATAGCTTCCATGTTCGCAAAATACTTATCTGCATCCCTAGTGGTATCATACTCAGCTATAGTTTTTTTGATTTTAGTTGAAAACTCTTCAAACAATAATGGATCATCATATCTTATTTGTTTTAACTCAGACTCAATTCTCGTTTTTATTTTATCCGCTTTAACATTGTTAGGATCATCGTTATCGAGCAATCTTGCCATTGCTTCTTCATCACCTATATATACAGGATCAACAATGATTTTAACTTCTGAAGCATTAACAAACGTATCTATAAGATTTTTTATACCTGATTCATATTTTGACAAATCAATTGTGTTGTCATATCGCTCGATCACACTGTATCTTAACTTGTTGAAGAATTTATAGTCATTTCTGTATTTTTCAATTAAATCTAAACCGACTTCAACGAAAATACTTCTGCTAGTTAACGCCAAATTCAAAGAATTAGCAAAGTTCTTTAATTTATCATAAAACTCATTTCTAAGTTCATCATCTGATAAGCTCTTTTGCCAATCATCAGAAGTTGCATCTTTACTCATTCCATTAAATAAAGACCATAATGCAGAATGCGAATCCGCAAGTTTGTTTTTTTCATCAATTGGTCCTAAAATTGCATCTTCTATATCTTCAGAATCGTATTTATTCATTTGAGATTCAGCATCATCATACATATCAATAGCTGATTTTAACTTGCCAAAAATACCCCAGTAATCAACTATCAAACCAAAATCTTTGCCTTTATACACTCGGTTAACACGGGCAATTGCTTGTAACAGATTGTGCTCTTTAAGTGACTTGTCAACATATAATACACCAGAAACTGGCGCATCAAAACCTGTAAGCAATTTATCTTTCACAATAAGAACATTGATATCCCCATCAGGATTTTTAAAAGCTTCACAAACAGATTCATCATACTTCTCATCATTATCACCGAACAAAGGCTTAACCATTTTTTCGTGATATGCTTTTATTTTCTTAATTGCTTCAGGCGTTCCATCATCGTCATCACCTTCACGTTTATCACCAAAAGTTATAACAACACGAGGATTTATCTTTTTGCCCGGTATACCGGATAAAACATTATATACATCAACTGCTGTCGCTCTTGAAGAACACACAATCATTGCTTTTAATCCTTTTGGCGTGCAATAATTTATAAAATGATCATAAATATCAAACGCTATTAGATTGACTCTACTACTTGCTTCTGCAATTTTCGTAAATCTACTATATTTAGTTTTTAGGTTGTCTTTTAAATCTTCAGGCAGATTCTCTGTCAAACTTTCAAAATAAGCATTAATGGTATCCGAAGGATCGTTTTGTTTTACTTTTCTGCCTTCATATACAAGCGGCACTGTTATTTTGTCTTCAATAGACCTCTTCATCGTATAGTTATGAATAGGTGCACCAAATTTATCATAAGTATTTCGCTTTGATTTTGAAATCAATGGCGTACCGGTAAATGCAATAAAGGTAGCATTAGGTAATACTTCTCGCATATAATTGTACATTGCACTATACTGTGAACGATGTGCCTCATCAATTAAAACGTAGAATTTTTCACTATCTGTTTCTAGATATTTGTTTTTGCATACAGTTTCAAATTTGTTAATAAGTGTAGTGATTACAAGGTTGCCCTTGTCCTTTAATATAGCTTTTAATCCTTTGCCGGTAGCTGCTCGAACAGGATTCATTTGTGAATTTGCAAAATTATCTCTAATTTGTTTATCAAGGTTTATTCTATCGGTTACAATTACAAACCTTGGGCATTCTTTCGCTTTCTCACTTTGTATCTTTTTAACCAACATAACCATTGTAAGGCTTTTTCCGCTACCTTGAGTATGCCAAATAACGCCACCTTTGGCTTCATTATCATCATTGGCATTAATTCTTTCCATAGCTTTATTTACAGCAAAAAATTGTTGATGTCTTGCAATTTTTTTAATGTTGTTATCATATAAAATAAAATCATGTATTAGTGAAAGAAATCTTTTTTTATCAAACATTGAAGCGGATATTCTATCTTGTTCTAAAATCTTCCCATCAGGGGAGCAATTTTTACAGATTTCATTTTGCCATTCGATGTCATCCTCACGCCATTCTACAAAATAATCCGCAGTGGTTCCACATGTACCATATAAAGCCTTATTTGGATTCATAGCCATAACAATTTGTGTATATTTAAAAAGTCCGGGAATATAATCCGGCATCATATTTCTTACATTCTGTAAGATTCCCTCTTTGACATCAACACTTGATTTTTTACATTCAATTACCGCAAGAGGAATCCCGTTAACCATAAGAACAACATCAGGTCTTGCATATTGACCATTTGGTCTTTCCACACTAAACTCTTCTGTTACCTGCCAGATATTATTCGCCGGATGCTCAAAATCTATATACGAAAGATCAAAAGACTGTTTAACCGGAACATCATCATCTATAACTACATTTTCCTCTAAACTTATACCTAATGTGAGTAAATTGTAGATTTCCTTACTCGCCAAAGAAAGCCCCTGCAAAAGAGAAGCATCCAAAGCATTTACAGCACGTGAAATAGACTCCCCTGAAAAGAGGAGTTCATATCCCTTATACTTATATGTTTGCTTGCTCAAAAAACGTATAAGCTCATCGGTAAAAATAACCTTTGATAAACTTCCTCGTTTTTGTTCCGCCTCGCTTCTTGAAACATAGGTATAACCCAGCTTTTGCAAGAAAGAAATTAACCTATCTTGGCACTCTGGTCTTTCATTAAAAATTCTATGATCCGGCATAACTTTTTCTCCATTCTTTTTACATTAACCAACCTGTACAATGCTTAAAACAGTTGAAATCAGTTCTTCTATGGATTTTGACTCTTCTATCGCTTTTTTTGCTAATTCTTTTTCGAGGTCTGACAGCGAACGATTCCCATTATCAATTGCCCACTTGCATAGTTCCTTAATTTGTTGTTCGGTCATTGTTATACCCTCACAATTCCGTTTAACAAATATTGCTGCAATGCTTTGCGTTGGGTACATAGAACATTATATTTTTGTTGTTCTGTTTCAATGTAGTCGTCTATTTTTTTGATTATTGAAGCAATTCTATCCTGCTCATGTTTTGTTGATGGAACCCAAATTTCGCCTCGCAAAAAATCCGAAGATTTAACAGCTTGACGTTCATACACCGTTCCTTCCTCGTATTTTCTAATATAACGAATGAAATCGTTGCTACATAAAACAGCACCAATAAAATCAACATTATATTTAGGATTCACCTCATAAGTAATATAAATAGGTGAAAAAATCGACTCATCCGCAAGTTTATTAATGCAAATTACACCGAATTTCAAGTTGGCTGGGTTGTAACATATATCATTATATCGTGTGACTTTATATTTTTTATCTTCTGATTTTACTAAAAAATCACGATTGTACTGTTTTGTCTTCTTTGAGACACCAGCCTTTGATAAAGTAACATGAGGATACCCATCATCCTTTGTTGCGAATTCCGTACGCTCTTTCAGAATATCTTTTAAACCGATTTTTAACCAACTATCATCCTTTTTAATTAGTCGTTGCAATATAGCATCTTTTTTTATTTTAAGATTATCTAGTTGCTTTTCTTGCAACTCAATTGCTTCATCCCATTTCATAAGTATTTCAGTTATTTTAGATTGCTCATCGACAGAACGCGGATAAGCAACATTAAGCTTCTCAAGATTTTCACGTCGTATATGTACAACTGAATGACCTTGTCCAAAACTTGCTTTCTTTCGCAACGAGAAATCCTGATATTGCTGATATGCCAAAAATAAAGGAACAACCTTGTTACTGACAAAAGTGATAATATCTCCGCCGGCATATATTGTTTTGTCACCATTGTAACAAATACATTTTCCTATTTCTTCAGCCGTTTCACCTGTTCCTGAAAATAGCAATGTCCCTTTTTCTATCGGTTGACTTTCTGCAGCGGTTTCCTCATCTACGAAAGTCCTTGCTTCTTCAAAATGGAAATGGTTATATTTCATATAAATATCACCATATCCAACACAAGGCACACCCTCTGTAGTCATCTTATCACCCGGCAATCCTTTTCCTTTTCCAAAAGCACCTAAATCTTTAAGTTTTTTATCCGTAATCCAATCACAAGGAAATGTACCAAACTCAGTCTTTTTATAACCACTTGGCACTTCACCATTGTTTAATTGGGTTATACGTTGTTTTATATGTCCATTCATAAAATCACCTACTAACAATTATTGTAACTATCGGACTGGCAATTGCCGCAAACATAGCCACAACAGAAATCACCATCATCCAAGCGTTAAACACACGACTCTTCCTCACATTTTCTTGAGCATCCTCATAAGATTCTTTTTGTGCATTATACATTGCTTCTAGTTTCTCATAATTGGCAGAAAGAAGATCGTTCTGTTCAGTTGTTACCTTCAAATGTTCCTCAAGTCTTTCCTTTTGAACTTGCTCCTCTTTTAACTGTTCTGCTAGAATATCATTCTGAGATTTCAGCTCATCTAATTGCTGTTCCATAAGTTCTTTCTGCGCCATACTAGCTTCAGCTGTTTCAAACAAAGCTTTATCTTTTTTAGCATTATGTTCAGAAATATGTTCAAGCATCTGCTGTTGTTCGCGCTGTCGTCTTTCTATTTGCTCAGAAATAGAATTTGCCATATTATAACTTGTCGTGGGAACTAATTTTGAAAAATCTAATCCGTCCATATATTCACCTTAATTCAAGCCCAATTCTGCAAGGTATTTTGACATCTGTACCTCTACTTTGGCGATTTTAATTTTGAGATCTGCAATCTCAGCATTCACCTCGTCAATATCTATAATTTCTTCCTCTTCAAATGTATCAACATAACGAGGAATATTTAGATTATATTCGTTTTCGACAATTTCATTAAGGGTTGCCACATGACTATATTTCTCAACATCGGCATTGTCGCCATTGTGAAATCTTTCATAAGTTTCTACAATTTTAGCAATATTATCGGGTTCAAGAACATTCTTTGCTTTATCCTTCTTGAATTCCTTAGAAGCATCCACAAAGAGAACATCTGTAGTAGTTCTACCCTTGCGGAACACAATAATACACGCAGGAATCGATGTGCCATAGAAAAGATTTTCAGGAAGTCCGATAATAGCGTCGACCAAGTTTTTTTCTATAATAGCTTGTCTGATACGACCTTCACTTGCCCCTCTGAATAAAACACCATGAGGTGCAACTGCAGCTATTCTTCCGTTCCCGCTCATACTACCAATCATATGAAGCAAAAATGCCCAGTCGCCTTTGCTGGAAGGAGGCACGCCTAAATCAAATCTATGCCAACGATCAAGTCCGGCTTCCATTTTAAATTCTTTCTTTTTACCCTTTGTTGCCAACTTTTTGTTTTCATCATCTTCATCTACAGAAACTTCGCCGCCTGGATTAAATCCTTCAGCCCACTTATCCTTGCTAAATGGCATGTTTGCAACGATACAGTCAAACTTCATCAAATTCCCATCCGCATCAAGATGCTGAGGGTTAGCAAGGGTATCGCCCCATCGTATATCTGCATCTTTGATTCCATGTACGAACATATTCATTCTCGCCATAGAAATAGCAGACGAATTCACTTCCTGACCATACATTCCTACTTTGTCAAAACCACCTTTTCTTGCAGCTCTTATAAGAAGTGATCCGGAACCACATGTTGGATCATACACTCTGTCGTTTTCTACCGGATGAACAATTTGTGCCATAATCTCAGAAACTTGCTGCGGAGTAAAAAAGCTTCCCGCTTTTTTACCTGCAAGTGTAGCAAATTCACCAATCATATACTCATAAGCATCGCCAATAACATCCGCAGGTATCTGATTTTCTTTCGTTTCAATATTTCGTGGTCTTAAGTTAAGATTTGCAAAATCATTCAAGAGATTCCTTAAAATAGGATTCTTTTGTTCCTTTTTACCAAGATTGCTTTCACTATTAAAATCAATTCCTCTAAAAATACCGTTCAATATAGTATTCGAGCTTTCTATACCGGTCAAAGCTTCACTTATTTTATTACCCAAATCATTTGCAAATTGGTTCTCTAACAAGTAATCAAATGTATATTCTCTCTTTAATGAAAACGGCAAGTTAGCAATTTGTCTTTCTAATCTAATGCCACTATATTCTTTTTCCAAATCCTCAACACTTTCTGCATATGTATCACTTAGATATTTTACAAAAAACATTGATAGTACATAATCTTTATAATTAGATGCATCTATATTGTCGCGAAAAGTGTTTGCGCCCGCCCAAAGAGCTTTTTTTATATCTTCAAATGTAGTTTTAGCCATTACCATTTCCTCCGTTTGACATATTTATACTCTGTATCAAATCATGATTAACTTTTCTATGCTCTAATTCATTTAACCGATTTCTCATTTTTTTCAACTCAATACTGCAATACCACGCATCACCCAAAACAATTTGTTTGTTGAATTCCGGAATTGGAATAATCATTTGTTCCAAATCTCCTCGGCTTACAGATTTCATGACAGCTCCAACTGAACTCGCGTCTGAGAGTGCTTTTATTTTATCATTTAGAATCATCGCTAAATATTTAGAATATACATTTTCGTTCGCAGTTACAAGGATTAGATTATTTCCAGCGTATATTCCATCCTGAATGTCATTAATGTAATTCACAAACAATGGTGCTATGCGTTTTATTACAATATCTCCTTTTCTGATTATCAATTCCTTTTCATGTGCAATATAACTCTCAGAAACTTCTCCTACAATAACATTATCAGGCATAAAATTCGCACAAGCATACCATTTCGAAATCGTTTCTTGTTTTTTAGCTCTTGATGGTGTAATAGTGCAAAATTTTACATCTGCCACCTCATACAATTTTTTGTTCATATTTAACATCCTTTGATATAACGGCACAGTAAGATAGAATCCTGTGCCATTAAAATTAATACCTGGGCAAATCACCAAGGTTATCCGCTTTTCTGTCGTTCGAATCTGTTCTCAGATAGCGGTTATCTACAACTCTTACATCTTCGCCAACTACCCAACGATAATTTCTATAAAACTTGGTCTTGGTGCAATCGGGGTTTTTGTTTATGAAGTCAATCATTTGTTGCTTGGTGCACTCGTTAACAGCATTTGTGTTAAGATCGTTCGTCCATTTCATCTTTTCGATGTAGAGTTCATTACCATAACTATCAGTAGCGTAATGTACCTTATCAATGTATACCATAGGGAACTCCTTTCATAATTTATTCGCAAATAAGACGAATCACCTTGACAAATTCCCATTATTATGGTAAACTTTATATGCTACTATAAAGTATCGCAAGATGCTATCGACACATCCAACTTCTATCGAATTGGATGTGTTTTTCTTTGCTGTATTTATTATACAGCTCTTTTTTTATTTTGTCAATACTTTTCTTCAATTTTTTCAAATTATTTTTGCAGTATTCTATTTACAGCAATATTTTGTGAATAAAATGGCTATTCCATTGCCCGGAATAGCCAAAAAGTCAACTTATTTAATCTTTGAAAGCAATCCCTTAATTGCATTGCATGTATATTCAAAGCTAATATCTTTTGCATATGAGAACTGAGATTGATAGTTGCTCCACATTCTCTGAAGGTCTGCACTCTCAGAAATAACCTCCATTGTAGAATCGAAATCATTTATCTGATTTCTCGTTCCCCTATGTTCAATAGTTTTCTCCAAAGCTTCAGCAAATACAGCTTTGTCAAAATTTTGTGTTGCGATAAGTATGTACGCATCATAAAAATCTCTTGGTCTTGTGTTAAATACGCTTCGTCTGAGAATAGTTTCAACCTTTTCAGCCAATACCGTTTCTACGTTATATGCCCAGACCTCAAATGTAAGCTCATCATCAAATATACCCGTAAAATCATACTTCACAGCATTCGGTGTAATAACATCACCCGTTGAAACATCTATTGTCATAGGCGTAACGATAGTTTCATACACTGCATCTAAAGCAACTCTGTATCCACCGTAAATATCATCTTCTCGTATTGGGGATATTCCTTTTAATGAGAAGCTTACATCATCATTTAAATCAATTGCAAAGATTTCTTTCAAAGCTTTTTCAATGGCTTCCGGTGTAAGCGGTAAATTCTTTAGAGTGGTATCTAAATCCATTGTTGCTCTGTTATCAATTCCAACAATAGCAGCTACAAGCATTCCGCCCTTTAATACAAACTTTTCCTTATATTCCGATACAGACAGTCTGTTAAGAAATCTCTCAAACATATAGTTCTGCAAAATAACTTGTGCAGGGATATTTTTTGATTTTGCTATATTTCTTATTTTTGCTTTCAGGCTCATTGCCTTTGCATTACTCATAATAACACCTCCAAATATTGTCTTACCTGAGATAATATTTTCATTTTACTCGCATACAAGCTAAGATTAGCAAGATTTTTATCGGGGCTTGCAGCATAATTCTTAATAGCTGTGATAAAAGTCTCGTCTGCCATTCTGCTGCGACTTCTTACAATGTCGCAAATTGTTCTGTCAATGTTATACGCCCATACCTTGTTACCCATCGGAGTAGTGAGTTGTACTTTTCCCAAGTCATGCAGTTCATCTTTGATGTAATAAATCTTACATTCCTCACTCATAGATGGCGATAAAGTCTTCGATGTCGGTATCGTGACTGTATGTTCAAAAGGCGTTCTTTCAGATATTCCATTAAGAAACAATGCAGTTTCATGAGAAAATATAACGTATTTTGAGCGTATTTGTAAGGACAGCAGCTCGTCATTCAAGTCATCAGACAATACATATTGACCATTTGCAATTCTTGTTATTTTGCCACTTTCGCATAGTTTTGAAAGATTAGAACGGCTTATCCCTTTTTCTATTGCAACTCTTGTTAATATCAGCCCATTATTTTCATTTGATATTTCTCTTAATGTGTCAAGTGAATTCATAACAACCTCTCGCTTTCAACTTTTATATAGAGATTATATCAAATATCTTGCAATTTGTCAACTTATTTTCAACTTTTGTATAGATATAATCAGCTAAGTCTTGATACTTATTTTCTTTTAGGATATTTTTAGTCGACAAGTCGACTTTTTCTGTCCTAAACTTTACTATCTAACAACAGTTTTCTTGCCAGAATAAATAAGCTATTATCTACCGATGGAATATCCCTTGACAAAGGATCTTTCATATACTCTATATCAGGATTGAAATTCGGGGTAACCGATTGATAGATTTTTACACGAGCATCGAACTCTGCATCTGCATAAGTAATTTTGCCGGATTTATAATCTTCAATTACGGGAGCGATGATAGTTCTGACTTTTTCAAGATTATTTGCGTAAAAATAAGGTCGCAGGTACATATCACGGTATTGCCATATTGCAGCATTGGCGATGTCAACAAGTTCGCCGTAGCTATAACCATTTGTTTGACCGTTAAGCCACGCATCAAAAAATATACGATTTGATTTAGCTCTTGCATCGGCATATCCCAATCCGTTCTGTACTTCTGTTAAAATATCACCTATAAAACTTTCTACCACAATAATTGCTTCGTTTGTGGCATTACAGGGCGCCGACTCTTTCGGCACCTCTGCTGCGTATGTAGTGGTTGTGAAAATAGTTAAAACAGATAATATAACAATAGCTTTTATAGTTTTCATGATTACCTCCTCAAATATCTTTAAAGATCGTTTTTGCATCATATTTGAAACAATCAGCCATAAGCTGAACTCCAAGTATAAATCCCATTTTAAAGTTTTCTGTTCCGGTGCAAGCAATTACTTCATCACTTGCATTTACCAAGTCATTGAATAGCTTCAGGTTATCCCCTTTCAAAGACTCTGTAAGCTTATTTTCATTTTTACAGAATCGTTCTAAAGCCTTTGCATATTGCGTGTCTCTGTCAAACCGTTTTTCGTTCGGGTTGATATTTCCATAATACAATTCTTCTATAAAATTCATAGTCACCTCTCCTTATCTTTAAATCGTTGTTTATTGGCATTTTGAGCATGTTGTTCAAGTTGAGCAACATAATTTTGATGTTCCTGAATCCTCTCGCAATCTGCAGAAATATTATTGCAGGTTCTTACATCTTTTCTGAGTTCTCGAAGCTCCTTATTGATTTTCTCAATTTCGGGTTTTTTATCGAGCTTATTGTATAGCCGACTACGGGCAAGCGTAAGTTCCTTAATTTTACTTTCTGCACCTTCCTTAAATGCGGTTAACTGCTCGGTCGTTTCAATATCATTGTCCATTAGGAAATGAAACTGTTTTTGATAACGGTCAAATTTTATAAGTTCCTCACGCATATAAAACGATATTCTCTGCGGTGTTTCTTTTTTGCGTATTTTGCCGAACAGATATAAGTAATGGTAATACAGAGCTTTGAAGCCTTTGAGTTTTATCGGCTCATACTTTTTAAGCCAATCATTGTGGTCGATTTTGGGAGTGTCGAATTCCCTTATACCGTTTCTTCCCATCCTTATTCGTTCAGAAATAGCTTCTTCAGTATAATCAGCTCCGAGCTTGTCTAATCTGACCTGCTTTGTTCCGTAAGGCGGTATAAACGAGGTATATTCATATTGCGGTCTCCTTCTGCATATTACATAACCACGCTTTGACAATATCTCCCAAAACTGTTTCATAGTATAAGAACATTTTATGATTTCATCAAGTTCCTCTCTGATTTGTCCTCTTATGGTAGGTCTGCCCTCTTGCTCAGCTTTCCATTCGGCATAACTTTTACCCTTACCGGGATTTTCTATTACCGACAAACCATATTCCGCACAAATCTTGTCTGACTCTGCTCTCATAATCCAATATGCCTTACTGCCACCTCTGAACTTATAACCATCCGTAAATGATACCGAGTTCAGGCAGAAATGATTATGTAAATGGTCTTTATCAAGATGAGTTGTGACCAATATCTGAAATCTATCTCCCCACAATCGTCTCGCAAGCTCTATTCCGATTTGATGTGCTTGGTCGGGAGTAACCTCGCCAGGCAAAAAGCTCTGATAGCCGTGATAAGCCAAAATTTTATCCATCTTGCCGTATTGCTGCTTCGTCATTACCATTTGGTCACGGGCAATGTCAGGGGATACATTGATCCCCGTGACATATAGCCTTTCCTCTGTCTTACTTGGATTTTCCGTGTAGTCGATAACATCCTGCAGAGCCTGAAGTTCTGTATCGGTATAATATTTACTACCGTCCGTCTTCTCAGGATTCTGAACATAATTGATGACATAATCAAGCCTACCGCTTATAGACCATATTCTTGTAGTAGCCATTTGTCATCCCTCCTTTCAGGAGTAAAGACAGCTTTGCTGATTTCTACAATAAATCCATTAATCTTTTGTGCGTTTTCCTCGTAGGCTTTTACATTTATAAACCCTTTGGAATTTGCCACCTTTGCAATTTGATTCATGCTGTTTCCGATAGCATTAAGTACTCGTGTCATACTATAAAAATCAGCCGTTGGTTTTTCTTTCGGAGTAGTTCCCGAAACCAGCATCCTTAAATATACCTCTCTCGGAACGCCTACTTTCTCTGCCGAAGTTTTTAATTTTTCATACTCTTTATCGCTTAATCTAAGCGTAATTCTATTTCCTCTTGTTCTCATAAGCACTCTCCTTTTAATGTCAGGGTATTAGGGGCAACGCCACTAAAATGGAGAATTTGGACATCCAAATGCTATGCTTGTTAGAACATTAATTTCCTACTTTTATACATAAATCAGTTCGTGATTTATAACCTCTTCCGCACACGCTTTTGCGTTATTCATATGTCCAACCCATTCCATTTGGTGCGTTGCCTTGTCGGGAGCCGTTTGCTCTGCCGACTTTATAAATTGGTCTAAAATTTCTTGTGCCTGTTCATCCACCTCATGCAGATGCTCAAACAGTTTTCCGGTCATAAGAAGCATACTGTATTGACAAGGTTTATTTGATTTCAGATGTTGCTTTCTTAATCTTCCGTACTTCCTGATTTCGTACTTACACTCCGGTACCTCAAAATTAGGGATATAATAATCTCCGTTTCTAACATACTCAATTCCGTTTTCTATAAATCTTTCCTTCATTGTGAAAATCTCCTTTTCTTAAATAACCTTGACGGGAATGTGGCACATTCCCGTTTATGTAGTTAGGGTGAAATTAAAATCTGAAATCTTCGTGCATTCCAACTGCATCGAGATATTTCAGCCTTGCTTTTTCTCTTTCTTCTTGTGTATCAGCGGTTTTATATTGAGTGTAGTAACTGCGTTTTGAAACGGCGTCAAGTTTCTTGTCAATCCCTTTTTTAATGTCATGATAAAATTCGCATACATCGTCATCATCAAAGCCAAGTTCATCACTAAAGAAGTATTTCACCATCTGAACAAACAAATCTTGCTCTATTTGAATTTTCTTCATATCCTATCACATCCTTTCAAGGTGGCAAGGTGCCCCTTTTATAAGAACAGGGCATCTTACCATCTTACTTTTAGTCAAGGCTCCAATACCATTGATTATTTAACCGTTTAGACTTTATCTGCAAGGTGTCCTTTGCGTTTCGCAATGTCTTCTCCGATATGCCCTTTTGCTTTGCAAGCTCCATTAGTTCCGTCTGTGACATTTGACCGTCAGCAAGAATATTTTCAAGAAACTCTATTGCCGTCTGCTTCTTTGTCCCCTTTGCTGTACCGGATAGTAAATCATCAGCCGTAACATCGTATTCGCCTATCCACTCAAAGCCGTTTTCTTCACTTAACCTGAAAGCAAGAGATTTCGCTTCGGGAGCAAGTGAGCTTTTAGTTTGACATACAACTCTGATTTCAGGCTCGTCTTTAATTCTGCCAACAATCAGTACACTTCTTGCAGCCGCTTGAAAGTCAATAGAGCCCAATCCTCTGTATGCTGATTTTCCCACACTGCATTTATTCATATGACCTATGAGAATTATTGCACATTTATACTTTTCTGCAAGCTCGGATATATGCTTCATTACAGGTCTAATTTCGTTTGCTCTATGCATATCAACATCAGCACCCAAGAAGCCTTGTATCGGATCTAAAACTACGAGCTTTGCATTTGTTTCAATGATTGCTTGTTCAAGCCGTACATCACGCATTGTAAGCGGTGTATCTTTATCATCAATTACAAGCACCTTTGAGCAATCTGCATCAGCAGACAAGAGACGAGGTTTTATTGTATCTGCCAATCCATCCTCTGCCGTTTGATAGATAACATTTATCGGTTCCTTTGCTTCTTCATTTACAATGCTTTCACCTTTAGTAAGTCTTGCGATAATCTGAAGCACAAGAGTTGTTTTGCCTTCACCGGGATCTCCCTGAATAATTGTTATCTTTCCGTATGGAATAAAGGGATAAATCAGCCATTTTACTTCCTCAACCCCTATATCCTGCATATTTATTAGCTTCAAATACGACAATTTTCTTCACCTCCCTATTGAAAAATCAATAGGAATGTGGTAAAATACCATTGTTGGGAGTGGCGGTTTTACCACATTCCTTGTCCTAAGGTATTTGCCGATACTTTAGGACTTTTTCTTTGCTTCAAGACCGTTGTATGTTTCTGCAACGGTTTTTATTGTTGCAAGAAGTTCATCGTCAACATTCGCGCCGTTTTCAATTCACCTGAGTTCGGTTAAGATTTCTGTCATTTGGTTCCTAAGTGCCTTAAACACTCGTGTGTTTGGCTGAACCACGACATCACGTTCGAGCAATCGTCTTACCATATATTCCTGCTTGGTAAGTCCTGATAGTCTTACACGAGTGTCCAAATCCTCACGCTCTTCAGGTGACATCATGAACGATGTTGTCTTGTTTCTCCATCTGCCTTTTGCATCAAGCTTTTTCTCCATTTAGCAACCACCTCTTTCAATATTCAGCTTATCAGCCATTGCTGCCTGCTCGCTTGGAAACATATGAGCGTATCTGTAGGTTATATCAATACTCTCATGCCCTACACGCTTAGCGATTGCCACAGCAGTAAATCCCATACTGATTAACAGACTTACATGAGAATGTCTCAACTGATGCAATGTCAGCTTTTTGACACCTGCAGCTTCTGCACCTCGTTTCATCTCGTGATGGAGAAAGCTCTTGGTAAAATCGAAAATTCTGTCATTTTCGCCGATTCCGTATAACATACCGATATATTCCTTTACTTCATCGTTAAGAAAATCCGGCATTGTTATTGTTCGGATACTGCAAAGTGTTTTTGGATCTGTCACAACATCCTCTCGTTCAAGCCTTTGATAAGACTTGTTTATCCTCACTGTTGCTTTTCCAAAATCGAAATCTGCCGGCGTAAGCGCTAACAGCTCTCCGACTCTCAGTCCACACCAATACAGAATCTCAAACGCACAGAATGCTTGCGGCTTATCCATCATCTCATCAGCAAACTTAAGATATTCTTCCTTTGTCCATACAAGCATTTCCTTTGTCTTTTCCTTACCCATATTTCCTGCCTTTCTCGCAGGATTTTCAGACAAGTTATAGAAATTACAAGCATGATTGAATATTGCACTAATCTGATTATGTATGGTTTTAAGATAAGTTGGCGAATGTGGTTCACCGAGCAAGTCTTTTTCTGCCATAATCTTATTTTGCCATGCAATAATATCAGTAGCTTTGATTTCTGACATTTTCCTGTCTTTGAAATACGGAAGAATTTTGTTTTCAATAATGTGAGTTTTAGTAAAAAGCGTATTTTTCTTTATCCTTGACTTTCTGTCTTCAAGATACAATTTCACAAACGACTCGAATGTCATATCAAGATTTGAGCTTTTTATCTGTAAAAACTCTCGCTCCCAACTTAGAGCATCTCGCTTGGTTTCAAAACCTCGCTTAACCTTTTGTTTTCTTGCACCATCCCAATTATCATATCGGCATGATACAAACCATTTACCTGTCTTTTTGTCCTTATGCACCGACATTTGTAATCACTCCTTCTGATCCATAAAATTTTTCTTCAAAGTATCTTCTGCTTACTCTTCCTGCAACTGTTATAAATCCTTTTGCTTCTAAATCTTTGTTTAGCAGTCGCACGATTTTATAAGCATGGGACATTGATACACCCAAAGCTTCCGCTACCTCATCGGCAGAAATCATCAACTTTTTATTCATAACGAAGTCCTCCTTCCTTGATTATTTTTGCAGTTCACATCTGAACTGTGTATCTGTATTATATCAGTTCACTTACGAACTGTCAATACCTTTTGTTCGTGTTCACAAAAATTTCATATTTTCATATTTTTTCACAAAATTTAAAATAAGTATTTCATTTTTGAACTGTTTATGTTATAATAAGTACATGAACTATTTTGATAACAGATATTTGGAGGTATTATTATGGATGTTGGAAAGAAGATTAAGCGGTTCCGTACAGCTTTTGGCTTATCACAGAAGGAATTAGCACAGAGAGCCGGAATGAGTGAACCTGCAATTCGTAACTACGAATTAGGGAATCGCACGCCATCCGAAAAACAGCTTAAAAAAATTGCCGATGCTTTGGGCATTAGTATATTTGCAATTTCTGATCCTAATTTAGAAAGCTACGAAGGTATTCTTCACGCACTTTTCTATTTAGA
Organism: Clostridia bacterium; assembly: GCA_045576835.1. GTDB lineage: Bacteria > Bacillota > Clostridia > Monoglobales > Monoglobaceae > UMGS1820. The sequence continues at coordinate 19,782 of JAZNHF010000002.1, read as the reverse complement.
GGATGAATACGGCATTGTTCCTAAAGAGATAAACGGTCAAGTGCACTTGTCCGTAGAAAACAAAAACGCCGCTACAAGAGCCGTAAGCAAAATGCTTAGCTCATGGAGCAGCGAATCTGAAAAACTTAAATCAGGTGAAATAACTAAAGAAGAGTATGATATGTGGCGTTACAGCTATCCTCGTATTAAGGCTGAATGCATACATGAAGAATTTAAGAAACTGAAAAACAATACTGAAAAATAACAACTGTTATCATTCTGTTATCAATTTCAAAATAAAAGCCCCGAAAACCGCATTATAACGCAGTTTTCGGGGTGTTGTTTATTATTCCCACTCTATTGTGCCAATCGGCTTGGGGGTAAGGTCTAAAAGAACACGATTTATACCCTCAACCTCGTTGGTTATTCTGTTTGTTATCTTATGAAGAACCTCATACGGGATTTCCTCTATCGTAGCTGTCATAGCATCGGTTGTATTGACTGCACGAATAATTGCGGGCCAACCCTCATATCTCTTGTCGTTTTTCACGCCTACGCTCTTCATATCGGGAACTGCTATAAAATACTGCCATACAGTCTTTGAAAGTCCGCAGATATCAAATTCCTCTCTCAATATTGCGTCTGCCTCACGAAGTGCGTGAAGTCGGTCTCTGGTGATTGCACCGAGGCAACGAACACCCAGTCCGGGGCCGGGGAAGGGTTGACGGTCAACCATTTCAGACGGAAGACCGAGTGCCTTACCGACAACTCTTACCTCGTCCTTATACAAAAGCTTAACAGGCTCTACGAGCTCAAGCTTCATATCCTCGGGAAGTCCGCCGACATTGTGATGTGCCTTGACACCGTCGCTCTCGAGAATGTCGGGGTATATTGTGCCTTGCGCAAGAAAATCAATCGAGTCAAGCTTTTTAGCCTCCTCGTTAAATACCTCTATAAACTCTTTACCGATAATTTTTCTCTTCTTCTCGGGTTCTGCGACATCCTTGAGTAATTCCAAAAATCTGTCGGTAGCGTCTATATATATAAGGTTTGCGTCAAGTCCATTTTTGAAAACCTCGATAACCTGCTCGCTCTCGCCCTTACGCATAAGTCCGTGATTTACATGAACACATATAAGCTGTTTGCCAATAGCCTTTATCAAAAGTGCCGCAACCACCGACGAGTCAACCCCGCCCGAGAGTGCAAGCAAAACCTTTTTTTCGCCCACCTGTGCTCGGATTTCTTTTATCTGCTCATCTATAAATGCCTCTGCAAGCTCAGGTGTGTTTATTCTCTTCATTTCATCAGGTCTAATATTGTTGCTCATATTTATCCTCCGTCATAATATTTTAAGTATTTTAACCCACTTTTTGTTGCATTTTATCATAGAATTTATATTATTTCTCTTGCGGAACAGAAATCGGGTACTCACCCGTAAAGCAAGCATCACAACAATTAAGCTTACAGTTCGGGACAAGGCTTCTCATCGCATTTACCGAAAGATACGCAAGCGAGTCTGCACCAATCTTTTCACAGGTTTCCGCCTCGGTATATTTGCAGGCAATAAGGTTATCTCTGCTGTCAATATCGGTTCCAAAATAGCAAGGGTTCATAAATGGCGGTGATGAAATTCTGACATGCACCTCTGTTGCCCCTGCCTCTCGCAACAGATTTACAATTCTGCGACAGGTGGTGCCTCTAACAATAGAATCATCAACCATAACGACACGCTTTCCGCATACAGCATCACGCATAGCATTCAGCTTTATACGAAGTGCATTCTCCCTCTCCTCCTGAGTTGGTTGGATAAAGGTTCTGCCTATATATCTGTTTTTAATAAAGCCTACGCCGTACGGAATTCCTGATTCATATGAATAGCCAAGTGCCGCATCGAGTCCCGAGTCGGGAACACCAATGACAACATCTGCAGGAACAGGGCTTTCCTTTGCGAGGAACTTGCCCGCATTAAGCCTTGCACGATGAACACTCTCGCCATCAATTATACTGTCGGGTCTTGCAAAATAAATATATTCAAAAACGCAGAGCGATGACTTTCCACCACACAACTCTCTGTCAGAGTGCAAGCCGTCTTTATCTGCAACAATAACCTCGCCCGGCTCTACATCACGAACCATCTCTGCGTTGACCGAATTTAAGGCACAGGTCTCTGATGCAAATATCCAAGCGTCGCCCTTCCTGCCTATCGCAAGCGGTCTGAAGCCTTGGGGGTCTCTTGCGACCACCATTCTCTGCGGTGTCATAATTATAAGCGAATAAGCACCTTTTATTCTCTGCATAACCCTCTTGAGTGCTTCTGCTGTAGAATTAGTATGTATTCTCTCTTTGGCAATCAGATACGCTATAACCTCACAGTCATTGCTCGTATGGAATATTGCACCCTGCTCTTCAAGCTCTTTTCTAATCTCGCCCGCATTTACAAGGCTGCCGTTATAAACAAGAGCAAATGTTCCCTTCTGATAGCGGGAAACAAGCGGTTGGGCGTTTTCTCTGCCCCTGTCCTTTGCTACCGCAGAGCGGACATGACCAACTGCAGAAAATCCGGTAAGCTCTCTTAAAACCAGGTCATTGAATACCTCTTGCAAAAGACCTGTATCCTTGTAATGAAGAAGCTGAATGTTTGAGCTGTCGTCTATATTGTTTACAGCGATACCGCAGCTCTCCTGACCTCGGTGCTGAAGGGCATACAAGCCATAGTATGTAAGCCTTGCTACATCAAGGGTATTTGTTTTGTCATAAATACCAAACACACCACATTCCTCGCGGACACTGTCTGCGGTAAAAATATTCTGATTTTTCATTGTCTGACCTCCAATGCGGGAAATATTGTAACACAAAATTAAACTAAAACATAAAATCACTAATAAATAACATACTAATATTTTAGTATAAACACTCTTAAATTGCAAGAAAATTTTTGTATAATACAAAACATAGTCGCAAAATTGTCAATCTGCACAAAATAATACAAAAAAATCAAGGGTTTGCAATTATTTTTTTCAGGTTTGACACAGAGTGTATCGGTTCATCAAAAATATTCCTGCAAGGTACTTGAAAAATTATTCAAATTATGTTATATTATCCTCGCAATAATGTTATAAAATGAACACTGTCTATTATAGGAGTAATAAAGATGAAAATAGTATTGATAGGTGCGGGCAAGGTCGGCAAAAAAATTGCAGACCAGCTTGCAGAAGAGCATCATGATATTATTGTTGTCGATAACGATAATTCAAGGGTAAATGCCCTTATGAACAATCAGGACCTTATGTGTATTCACGGTCACGGTGCCCTCTATGAAGTACAGATGGAAGCAGAGGTTGACAAGGCCGATGTCGTAATCACCGCAACGCATGATGACGAGACGAATATGCTCTGTTGTATGCTCGCAAAAAAGCTTGGGGCAAAGCGTTGTGTTGCAAGGGTCAGAGACCCCGAGTATTACAGACAGCTCGATTATCTTAAAGCCGAGATGGGCTTGAGTCTTGCAGTTAATCCCGAGTATTCTGCTGCAAACGAAATTGCACGGGTTATGCTTCTGCCCGCCGCGGCACAGGTCGAGGTTTTCGCCAACGGTCGATTAGAGCTTATTGAATTCAAGTTAAGCGAGACCAGTCCTCTTTGCGGTCATACTCTTGCAGAAATCTATAACAAATACAGGGTAAAATTTCTTGTCTGTGTCGTTCAGCGGGACAATGAGATAATTATTCCCGATGGCAGCTTTGTCCCTTCGGTCGGCGACCGCATAAGTATTGCGTCAAACCACGCAGATGCAGAGAGGTTTTTCAAAAAGACAGACTCCTCGCGTGAGAAGATTAAGTCGGTTATGATAATTGGCGGAGGCCGAATTTGCTACTATCTTGCAAAACAGCTTGTCGACCTTGGAATGACGGTTAAAATTATCGAAAAAGACCACGCCCGCTGTCTTGAGTTATCTGAAATTCTCAACGATGTTACTATCGTTAATGCCGACGGAACAGACCACAACATCCTCAAGGAAGAGGGAATTGAGAGTGTGGATGCCTTTGCTGCACTTACGGGCATTGACGAGGAAAATATGATAATGGCACTCTATGCCCAGACAAAAAATGTTTCCAAGGTTATCGCGAAGGTAAACAGAGGCTCTTATCTCAACCTTGCCGACTACATCGGTCTTGACAGTATTGTCTCGCCGAAGCTGATTGCGGCAAACAATATTCTGGGATATATCAGGGCGATGAAAAATTCAGAACACAGCAACAATGTAGAGACGATATACAAAATAGTAGACGAACAGGTAGAGGCCCTTGAATTTATTGTCAAGGAGGATACCTCATATACCAATATCCAGTTAAGAAACCTGAAAACAAGAAACAATGTTATAATTGCAGGGATTGTCAGAAACCGCAGAACAATTATTCCAAACGGTGACGACTGTCTGAAAATCGGGGATAGCGTTATCGTTGTATCAACGGCGAAAACTCTTCACGATTTACAGGAAATTTTTGTATAACTCTTGGGGAATTTTCACGGGAAGGACTATGTTTTATGAAAAAGAGATTGGTTTTGGGCATACTCGGTAAGTTTTTAATCATAGAAGCGGTGCTTATGCTTCTGCCATCCATAGTTGCCTTTATCTACAAGGAATACACCTGTGCACACAGCTTTTATATTTCCGCAATAATTTCTGCGGCAGTGGGTGTTCTTTTGAGTTTTTTAAAACCCAAAAAATCAGAGCTTTACGCCAAAGAGGGACTTATGATAATCGGTCTAATCTGGGTTTTCTGGTCACTTCTTGGGGCACTTCCTTTTTATATCAGCAAGGAAATCCCAAGCTATTTAGACGCTTTTTTTGAGACTGTTTCGGGATTTACTACAACGGGGGCAACAATTCTTACTGACATAGAGGCAATGTCAAAAAGCATGCTTTTCTGGCGTTCCTTTACACATTGGATTGGCGGAATGGGCGTTCTGATTTTTGTAATGGCAATCGTTCCCGTATCCGACAAAAACGCACTTCACCTTATGCGTGCCGAGGTTCCCGGTCCTGCCGTTTCAAAGCTTGTGCCAAGAGGTATGCGTAATGCAAAAATACTCTATGGCATTTACATTTTTCTTTGCGTAATAGAATTCATACTCCTTGTCTGCGGCGGTATGCCCGTGTTTGACAGTATAATTCACACCTTTTCAACTGCAGGAACGGGTGGCTTCAGTTGTAAAAACTCCTCGGTCGGTGCTTACGCAAGCCCCTATATTGAATGGGTAATTACGGCATTTATGTTCTTGTTTTCACTCAACTTCAACCTATACTATTTCCTGCTTATAAAAAAATTCTCTGCTGTACTCAAAAACGGCGAGTGGAAGATTTTTACCTCTATCGTCATTATAGCAACGGCCTTGATTGCATTTAATATAAGAGATATCTGTCCGACAACGGGTGACGCTGTCAGAACCTCTGCTTTTCAGGTTGTGGCACTTATAAGCACAACAGGGTTTGGTACAACCGACTTTAATGCGTGGAACACCTTCTCCAAGGTTATAATAATTGCACTTATGTTTACGGGTGCGTGTGTCGGCTCAACTGGCGGCGGTCTGAAAATATCCCGTCTTGTAATTCTTATTAAGGAAGCTGCGAGAACAATGCGTCACGCAATGCGACCCAACACAATTTCAAATATAAAGGTTGACGGAAAAACTATTGACGATGATGTTGTTCGGGCAACGAGTGGATACTTTATAATATATTTTGCAATTTTCAGTATATCACTGCTCCTCATCGGGCTTGACAATCTTACTTTTGATGAGGCTTTTTCTTCCGTTGTAACCTGTCTTAACAATGTCGGACCGGGGTTTGACACTCTCGGTCCCCTCGGAAACTTTCATGATTTAAGTGTCTTGTCAAAAATCTTCTTGTCCTTCAATATGTTGATAGGACGACTTGAAATTTTCCCGATACTTCTCCTATTTATTCCATCTGTATGGAGACGAAAGTTTATATAAAAAACACGGTCAAAAGACCGTGTTTTTATATGTGTTATTTTATAAATTCAAATTCAATTCCGTACATATGAACAGTGTCGCCCTCTTGAATTCCCGCCTTTTCGAGCATCTTTATTGCACCGCACTTGATAAGTGCCCTTTGAAAATATTGCATGGATTCGTAGTCATCGAAGTTGGTAGAGCCGACGATTTTACGGACACGCCCACCCGTTACGATATATACATTATCCTCAACCTCAACACGCATCTCCTCTTCCTCCTGACGAAGCTCATCAAGGTCAAACACCTCGTAATCCTCGTCTTCTGTCTCATGAGGAAGGTTGGACAGAAACTCAAGCGTATAGTTAAGAACCTCTCGCACACCACTTCTTGTTGCTGACGAGATTTTAAACACCTTGTACCCTCGCCCTTCAAGCTCTGTGCAAAAGCTTTCAAAATTCTCATCAAAGCCCGGGAGGTCTGACTTGTTAGCAAGAACAACCTGTGGCTTTTCTGCAAGCTTTTCGCTATACATTTTAAGCTCACGGTTTATGGTGTCAAAATCCTCAAGCGGGTCCCTGCCTTCAATTCCCGACACATCAACCAGATGAAGCAAAAGTCTTGTTCTCTCCACATGACGCAGAAACTTATGCCCAAGACCCACGCCCTCGTGTGCACCTTCAATGATCCCCGGAATATCAGCAATAACAAAGCTGTTACCCTCACCCATATTCACAACTCCGAGGTTTGGCTCAAGCGTGGTAAAATGATAGTTTGCAATTTTAGGTTTAGCGTCACTTACCATCGACAAAAAGGTGGATTTCCCGACATTGGGAAAACCGAGCAAGCCGACATCTGCAATAAGCTTAAGCTCAAGGGTAATCTCTCTCTCATCGCCGGGCATACCCGACTTTGCAAATTTGGGTGTCTGCCTTGTTGCGGTTGCAAAGTGAACATTTCCCCATCCACCGCTTCCGCCTTTTGCAACAACCATACTCTGACCGTCTGCCTTAAGGTCACAGATTACTCTGTCGGATTTTGTATCCCTTACAAGAGTACCGACGGGCACTCTTACCTCAAGGTCGGCACCGTTTTTTCCGTTACGGTTGGAATCTCTGCCATTTCCGCCGTTTTCCGCTACATACTTGCGTTTATAGCGAAACTCCACCAGTGTGTTCACACCCCTGTCGGCAACAAAAACAACATTTCCGCCACGCCCGCCGTCACCACCGTCCGGGCCACCCGCTGCGACATACTTCTCCCTATGAAAGGTCATCGCACCGTTTCCGCCGTCTCCTGCTTTTATAAAAATTCTTGCTATATCAGAAAACATAGAAGCAATCCTCCTAATATACAATAAAACAAGGCGGACATTATATGTCCGCCTTGTGCACAGTTCAATTATTGAGCAATCTCGTAAACAGAAACCTGCTTCTTATCCTTGCCCTTACGCTCAAACTTAACCTTACCGTTTATCAATGCGAAGAGTGTGTCATCACTGCCCTTACCTACATTGATTCCGGGATGAATTTTTGTACCGCGTTGACGAACAATAATATTGCCTGCGAGAACACTCTGACCATCGCCCCTCTTAACGCCAAGACGCTTGGACTCTGAATCTCTGCCATTTTTGGTACTACCCATACCTTTCTTATGAGCCATGTTATATCACTCCTTTTAATTCAAGTAAAAACCGTATCTGTTACAACCCGCTTACGCGTTTATAGCTGTAATTTCAACCTTTGTGTAGGGTTGTCTGTGACCCTGCTTTTTGTGATAGCCCTTCTTGGACTTATACTTATAAACGATAATCTTCTTGTCCTTGCCGTTTTTAACAACGCTTGCAGAAACGGTTGCACCGTCTACATAAGGAGCACCAACCTTAAGGCTGTCACCACCTACAACAAGAACCTTATCAAATGTAACGGTATCGCCTGCTTCAACATCAAGCTTCTCGATGAAAACAAAATCACCCTGCTCAACCTTGTACTGCTTACCGCCTGTTTCGATTATTGCGTACATATCGTAATCCCTCCTATTACCCAAGACTCGCCATACGGGTGAGCTGACGCTCTTAAACAAACCCTCTCTGAGCGGTTACCGATATATTTTATCACAATCTAATCCTTTTGTCAACAAAAACTTAAGATTTATTTTTTACTGCCGTTTTCTGCATCCTCATATGATGCAAATGTACCTATTTTTCGCTCTCTGTGTATGATTTCTCTTTGTGCGTTATATATTCTTCCGCAACTGCATTTTATCACAAAAGCAATTCCACGCATATATCTGCCATCAAAGCACATAAGCTCCTCCCTGCAGGCAGGACAAAACACCTTGTCGCCGTCACGGCACGCAGATATGACTTTGCCGTCCTTGAGTTCCTTTTCATTTGCCATCAACCGAGTAAACTCTCCACATCTGCAAACATACGAAATATCATACGCAGACAGACCCGAGATTTTTATACTGCTCCCTCCGCAGCTTCTGCATGAAACACGCTTTACCACAGCCTTCATCAAGCAAATCGCCCCCGTATATGGTTTATATACATATTAAATCATAAAACGACAAAATACGCAATACAAATATTATATAAAAAAGCAGGGGCGTAAAAATTGCCCCTGCTCAATTTTATTAAGTAAAGCTTCTTATTTAATATCTATATTTTATTTCTTTCCTTTACTCTTGAGATAATCCTCAACATTGTGCATATAATCTTTGTTCGCATCATTCACCCAAGCATCATTGATTTTCTCAAGGGTTTCGGGTGTAAGCTTGTTGCTAACCGCTACATCGATCAGGTTTTGATAAAGCGTTTCAAATTCTTCATCGTTTTTCGCAACCATTATCTTAGTCATAGCCGTCTCAAACGATGTTCTTGCTGCCCAGAACTCCTCTGTCTCGGGAACATAGCTCTTGAAGTTATATACATCAGGCTTAACGCTCTGAACTATCTCTATCGGTTCATATACTCCTGTTGAATAGAAGTGGTTCATTCTTGCAATATTCGGAACAAAGTCATATATGTATATCGGCTGCCATTTGTTAGGGCCTGTCGGATAACCCGGCCACTGCTTGTTGTTCAAACCATACTTGAGCTGGGAATCGTTCGACTCGCCATATACTGCCTCTGCCTCTATTTCTTTGTTTGTAAAGCGTCTGCCGTTCTCTGTCTCTTCAAACAATCCTGCACTTCTCGGTCCCCATTGGGTAAGCTTCTGTCCGACATCTGTAAGCATAAAGTCAAAGAAGCGGAGTACTTGAGGTAAATCCTCTTCTGCTATTTCGTTCTTTAAGAACGCAAACTTATAGCTTCCTGCCAATTTATTTACTATCGGCATAAACTTTTCTGTGTTATACGGAATGTTAAGAATAACCTTTCTGTACTTATACCCGTTTGAATTCTTGTTAAGCGTGTTTACATCAGGTGCGGTTCCGCCATACAAAACTGCATACTGTCCGCTCGCACATTTTTCCTCAAAGGTTGCTCTGTTGTCTATCAATGAATCCTGTGATATAACATCCTCCTGAATGAGCTGGGTCAGCTCTCTCATTGTTTCCTTGAAGAAATCCTGCTCTATCATATACTCAATTTTCTCGGTCTCTACATCATAATATGTAAAGTAGTTGTTCATCGGACCGCTTCCGCCGAAGCAGTTCCAGCCATTGAGTCCGCCTGCAAGTACTGTAAGAAAATCCCAGTTATCAGATGCCGCAAATGCATATGTGCCGTAAACATCTCTGTTTCCTGCCTTTATACCAAGTGCCTTAACATCACGAAGGAACTGATAGAATTCTTCCTTTGAGCTGAACGACGCATTTAAAATTTCGTCTTTTGTAAACTTGCCGTTTTTGTTATATATCTCTACAAGTTCATCCTGAGTATACGCCTCGGGCTTGAACTGCTTTAAGATATCGTCTCTTACAAATACATAGCCTGTATTTGACGCAGGGCTTTGAGTTCTTGCAAGGAGCTCGGGGTCCATATCGGGATATGCATAATCAATCGGCGGATTTAAATCTATCTCATAGATTTTTCCGTCATCACGCTTGCTCTTCATAAAGTCGCCCATCTGCATCCACTGATAAAGATGCGGCATATACTTGGGGATAAGCTCTGAAAGCTCCCACAGCATATCCTGTTCAATAAGCGTTTCCATATTCTGTCCGCCCTTTATAACATCAGGCCAAGAGTCAGTTGCAATAACCTTTGCCATCTTTGCGTCCATGGTCTCGCCATTGTTGTCATATGAATCATCAGCAAACTTTACGCCCGTAACACGATAAATCTCGGGGGTAACAACATCATTTGTTGAAATATTATTACGGTTTAAAGAATACGAACCTGTACCATACCACATTGTAAGGTCAAGCTTCTTACCTGTCCAGTCGGGAAGGTCTGATGAATCCTCAACCGTATCCGCAAGCTCGTTTACTGCTACATCAGAAATCTCGCCCGTTGTTTCGCCGCCATTTTTGTCACAGCCGACAAGTGCCGATGACATAAGCAACATTGCCAAAATAAGTGCCAATACCTTTTTCATAACTTTCTACCTCCAAATTTTATATAATTTAGTTTAATTTTATTTATATTATAAATCTATATTATAAATCTATCAATGCAATATAGTGCGAAACTAACAACATAGAACGACTTTTTATTTCCATTATGAAACTATTGTTTTCTTACTTTATAATACCAAAATCCGTGTGCATTGTATATCGTAATCCCACTTATTTTTTTAGAAATCTTATTTTTATGACAGATTGTATTGGTTTACATAATTTTTAAAAATCTTTCTGCTTTGCCAAAAACCGTTGTTTTACACATCTTCTTACTTGTCGAAACTTGCGTACGACATAATATTGCTTTAATCATCATTATATGGCAGAATATTAGCAGTCACCTAAATTCTTTTTTGGGAGTTGGTAAGTTATGAAAGCAAGCTACACCATATTAACCGAAACGGGCAGGGATGCCCGTGTGGAATTTTCCGTAGTTAAAGACGACATTGCCGAAAAGCCTTTTGGTATTTTTGCAACCTACATAAGCGGGGACGACAGTGACGAGGCCTACGCGAAACACAGATTTTTTACACAAGAAGAAGCAATAAGAACAATCGAATATCTGTGTCAGCACAAGGTGACGCCCTGCACACTATTAGACATAATATAGAAATAAAATTCATCTTTCAGGAAAAGCAAAAAGTATCTGATGATGCTTTTTGCTTTTTGTTTGCAGAAAATCAAGAAAATTTTGTAAAAACTATGGATTTTTATGTTTTAATGTGTTACAATAAAGGGTAGCTGAATTTTTGTTGAAAGGATTTGCAGAACTATGGCAAGCTTAAGCGAGGTTCAACTTTATACTGATGGTGCTTGCAGCGGGAACCCAGGTCCCGGCGGTTGGGGGGCAATTCTTCATTGCGGAAGCTACGAAAAGGTATTGTCGGGCGGCGAGGCAAGCACAACCAACAACCGTATGGAGCTTATGGCGGTTATTTGCGGACTTGAAGCTCTTAACAGGCGGTGCAGGGTTACCATTTACAGTGACTCGAAATACTTTGTTGATGCCGTAGAAAAGGGCTGGGCAAAGGCTTGGCAGAAAAACAACTGGAAAAAGGGCGATAAATCCCCCGCAAAAAACCCCGATTTATGGGAAAGGCTTCTGACTCTTCTTGACAGTCACGAGATTGAGCTTGTATGGCTCAAGGGACACGCAGGACACCCGATGAATGAACGCTGTGACAAGCTCGCAGTTGAACAATCGCAAAAATTTAAATAACTTTTAACTTTATTACAGAACATCTACTTTTCATAGATTGCTGCTGTATAATATAGAAAGGTGGAAACATTATAATGAACAAACGCATCTATGTTGATAACGCCGCAACAACCTGTGTTGCGGACGAGGTTTTCGACGCTATGCTCCCTTATTTCAAACAAGGCTTCGGTAACCCGTCGAGCATCTACAGCGAGGGCAGAGAGGCGGCGAAGGCAGTTTTGACTGCAAGAGGGCAAGTGGCAACCGCCATCGGGGCAGAGGCGAACGAAATCTACTTTACGGGTTCGGGAAGCGAAGCAGATAACTGGGCACTCCGCAGTGTTGCAAGGGCTCTTTCCAAAAAGGGTAATCACATCATTACCTCCGCAGTTGAGCATCATGCGGTACTTCACACTCTCAAAGACCTCGAAAAGCAGGGCTTTGAGGTAACCTATCTTCCCGTTGATGAATACGGAGCGGTCTCTCCCGAGGCAGTAAAATCCGCTATAAAGGACACCACCATTATGATTTCGATAATGTTTGCCAACAACGAAATCGGTACGATTATGCCGATTGCCGAAATCGGTGCAATCGCCAGGAACGCAGGCGTAATTTTCCACACCGACGCAGTTCAGGCAGTAGGTATGGTTCCTATCAATGTTGTTGAGATGAACATTGATATGCTCTCTCTCACCGCACACAAATTTCACGGTCCGAAGGGTTGCGGTGCTTTATATGTGCGAAAGGGTGTCAAGCTTGTTCCGTTTATTACAGGCGGTGCACAAGAGCGAATGAGGCGTGCAGGTACGGAAAATGTTCCAGGGATTGTCGGACTTGGCCGTGCGATAGAGCTTGCAACTGCAAATATTGAAGAAAAACAAAAGAAGCTATCATCGCTTCGTGATTATTATATAGAAAAGGTTCTCGAAACTATTCCCTACTGCCGTCTCAACGGTCATCCGACAAAAAGACTGGCAGGAAACGCAAACATCTCGTTTGAGTTTATTGAGGGCGAGGGGCTTCTTCTCTCTCTTGATATGAAGGGGATTTCCGCATCAAGCGGAAGTGCCTGCACATCGGGCTCGCTTGACCCGTCGCATGTTTTACTTGCAATCGGGCTTAAGCACGAGATGGCACATGGGTCTCTCCGAATCTCGTTTGGCGAGGATAACACAAAAGAAGAGGTCGACTACATTGTTGCCTCGATTGCCGAGATTGTAGAGAGGCTTCGTATGATGTCGCCTCTTTATGAAAATATAAAATAAGGCGTTGTGAGAATATCTGCATAACATATGGGATTACAGAAACAGGAAAGGTGATATATATGTATAGCGAAAAGGTAATGGACCATTTTACAAATCCAAGAAATGTTGGTGAAATAGAAGACGCAAACGCAGTCGGTCAGGTTGGAAACCCACAGTGCGGTGACATAATGAAGATTTATATGAAGATAAACGACGAGACCCAGATAATCGAAGATGTAAAATTCAAGACCTTTGGTTGCGGTGCGGCTATTGCTACGAGCAGTATGGCAACAGAGCTTGTAAAGGGCAAATCGGTAGACGAAGCTCTCTCTCTTACCAACCAGGCGGTGGCAGATGCTCTTGACGGGCTTCCGCCCATTAAGATGCACTGCTCTAACCTTGCAGAAGAGGCAGTGCACGCTGCAATCACCAATTATTACGAGTCTCGCGGACTTGACACCTCGCACATAAAGAGTTGCAGCGGGAAATGCTGCGGTTGCCCGCACAGTCACGAGCACGGCATGGATATTGAGGACTGATATATGACAAATCAACCAAACAATAGAGTTGTAATAGGCTTGTCGGGCGGAGTTGACAGCAGTGTTGCTGCAGCCCTGCTCAAAGAAAAAGGCTATGAGGTTATCGGTGTAACAATGCAGCTCTGGGATGGCGAAGCACAAAATAATTCACAGGCAGAGAGCACATGTTGCTCTCTGTCTGCAGTTGAGGACGCAAAGAGAATTGCAGACAACCTCAAGATAGAGTTTCATACAATCGACCTGAAGCAACGCTTTTCAAGCTATGTTATTGATTACTTCACGAACGAATATATAAACGGCAGAACACCCAATCCTTGTATTGCCTGCAATAAATTCCTGAAGTTCGACGCCCTTGAAACGGCGGCGGCTCAATTTAATGCGTCATATATTGCAACGGGTCATTATGCAAGGATACAATTCAACCCCGAAACAAACCGACATCTTCTGATGCGTGCCTCGGCGGATACGAAGGACCAGACATATGTCCTCTACAACTTAAAGCAGGAACAGCTGTCAAGGCTTGTTCTTCCTCTCGGTGAGTTTTCCGACAAATCCTCTGTACGGGAATATGCAGAGCATCTCGGTCTTTCGGTTGCGGACAAGCCCGACAGTCAGGAGATTTGCTTTATTCCCGATAACGACTATGCCTCTTTTATAAAAAGACGGCTCGGAAGTCTGCCAGGGGAAGGGAATTTTGTAGATATTAACGGCAACATTTTGGGTAAGCACAAAGGGATTGCATATTATACGGTGGGTCAACGCAAGGGACTTGGAATTGCATTCGGCAAGCCTATGTTTGTTTTGAGTATAGACGCAAAGAAAAATGAAATTGTCCTTGGCGAGCAGGGAGCCGAATTTTCCGACACGCTTTATGCAGAAAATGCGAACTTTATTCCGTTCGATAAACTGACGGGCCCTGTCCGTGCAACCGCAAAGGTGCGTTACAGTGCAAAGCCCGCCCCCGCTGCTATTTCAGTCGAGGGCGATAGACTAAAGGTTGTGTTTGACGAACCTCAAAGGGCAATAACCCCCGGGCAATCGGTTGTTATATACGATGGCGACCTTGTCATCGGCGGGGCTACAATAGTTTAATCATAAAGGCAGGTGCTGTTATGGCTGACTTTATAGAAATCAGACGCAAAATTATTGAAAATGAATATTCAGAGCTAAACCCTATGCAAAGGAAAGCAGTTTTTCACACAAACGGACCTTTGCTTGTGCTTGCAGGTGCAGGCTCGGGCAAGACTACTGTAATTATAAACAAAATACATCAGCTTATCAAATATGGCTCTGCGTATGAAAGCGATATAGTTCCGTCAGGGATAACGGAGCAGGATGCCGAAATTCTTGAATGGTATGCAAATAATGAGCTTGATGAGCTTCCTCCTCATCTTCAGGAGGCTCTTGCAGAGAACCCTCCCGCCCCTTGGCAGATACTTGCAATTACTTTTACAAACAAGGCAGCGGGCGAGCTTAAATCCCGCCTTGTTGCAAGGCTGGGCGACTTTGCCTCGGATATTTGTGCGGGCACCTTTCACTCGTCCTGCGTAAAATTTCTTCGCAGAGACATTGACAAACTCGGCTATGAGAAAAATTTCACGATTTACGATACCGCCGACCAACAGACTGTTATCAAAAGCTGCTTGAGCGAGCTTTCGCTCGATGATAAAAAATATACTCCCCGAAGCATTTTGAGTATAATCAGCAACGCAAAGGATACACTTCTTACTCCTGATGAATTTGAAAAACAGACCAAAAACGATTTTTATCTCTCAAAGGTGGCAGATATATATCGCCTGTATCAACGCAAACTCAAGTCTGCAAGTGCACTTGATTTTGACGACCTTATTGTCAAAACCGTAGAGCTTTTCGAGGAATTCCCCGAGGTTGCAGACTACTACCGCAACAAATTCAGGTATATTCTGGTTGACGAGTATCAGGATACAAACCATGCACAATATCGTCTTGTAAGTCTGCTCGCCTCAAAGCACAGAAATCTCTGTGTGGTCGGTGACGACGATCAGAGCATATACAAGTTCAGAGGTGCGGACATTCGCAATATCCTTGATTTTGAAAAGGAATTCCCCGATTGTACCTCAATTAAGCTTGAAGAAAACTATCGGTCTACTCAAAACATTCTCGATGCAGCAAACAAAGTCATTTCCAATAACGAGGGCAGAAAGGGCAAAAACCTCTGGACCTCAAACGGAACGGGCGATAAAATAAATGTTTATATAGCTTCAAACGAACATTCCGAGGCTCAATATATAGCCGACCGAATTACGGAGCTTGGTACAAGCTTTACTGATACGGTAATTCTGTATCGTATGAACGCTATGTCGCGTGTAGTCGAGGATATGCTTCTTCGTTCTGCCATACCCTACAGGGTTCTCGGCGGTCTGCGGTTTTACGACCGAAAGGAAATAAAGGATATTACCTCGTATCTGCGGCTTATACAGAACCATAACGACAATGTTGCCCTCGTCAGGGTTATAAACGAGCCCAAGCGTGGAATTGGTGCATCAACTGTTGACAAGGCATCTTCTGTTGCCGCTGCAAATACTGTAAGCATTTTTGAGGTCTGCAAAAGGGCAGGAGAATTTACAGATGAAATTCCCGCTAAGGCGGGCGGTAATCTCTCTGCTTTTGCAGAGCTTATTACCTCGCTGAAAAAAGAGCTTGATGACGGAATGGGACTTGAGTTGTTTGTCAGAACGGTTATGGAAAGAACGGGTATGCTTGCCGCACTTAAGGTTGACAACTCTGTCGAAAACCGCACAAGGCTTGAAAACCTTGAGGAGTTCATCTCTATGGTTCAGGAGGCGGTTAAATCAAATCCCGAGGTCACGCTTGACTCTCTGCTTGAGGATATATCTCTAGTATCTGACATTGACAACTATGACGAGGCACAGGATACCGTTACCCTTATGACGCTTCACAGTGCAAAGGGTCTTGAGTTTCCTAATGTATTTCTCATTGGTGCAGAAGAGGGCATCTTCCCAAGCACCCGCTCGTTTGGGGACAGGGAAGAAATTGAAGAAGAACGCCGTCTTTGTTATGTCGGCATAACAAGAGCAAAGAAAAGGCTCTACATCACAAGAGCAAAAAGCCGAACCTTGTTTGGCAGAACCGCTTATAATCCGCCGTCACGCTTTTTGGAGGAGATACCCGAGACCTTGCTCGAATGTGAGTCTGAAAGAGCTGTTAAAACATATATCGAAAACGGAGAGAGTCTCTATACCCCGAAAAAAAGCACAATGAAAAGCAGTCTTGTGGACAGTGCCGTATCAAAGGGCAATACCCTCAAGCCTCTTCCCGATTACTGTGTCGGCGACAGGGTTAATCATCGCAAGTTCGGAGAGGGCACCGTTCTCTCTGCCGAGAGTATGGGCAAGGATATGCTTCTTAAAATAAAGTTTGACGATGTTCCCGAGGAAAAGAATTTACTCGCGGCTTATGCACCTATCGAGAAGCTCTGACCCTTTAAAAGAAAGGATTAGCAAAATGTATAATTCGTTTGCAGAAATTTACGATAAATTACAGGATATCGACTATTCCTCTTTTGTTAAATATTATCAAGACATCTTTTTGCGTTTCGGACTTGAACCGTCGCTTGTTCTTGATTTAGCTTGCGGGACAGGGAATATTACAATTCCAATGTCAAAGTGCGGATACGAAATGATAGGTGTCGACCTCTCACCCGAAATGCTCGACATTGCTTCATCTAAATCACGAGAAGCGGGCGAAGATATTCTTTTTTTAAATCAGGATATGACCGAGTTTGAGCTATACGGTACCGTAGATGCTGCAATCTGCACTCTCGACGGTGTCAACTATCTCACCGAGGAGGCTGACCTTGACAAGCTCTTTGCTTTGATACATAACTATCTTAATCCGAGCGGGCTTTTCATATTTGATATAAATTCAGAATATAAGCTCAAAAATATTCTCGGCGGAAACACATTTGTATATGACGAGGAAGATGTTTTCTGTGTCTGGGATTGTTCCTTTGACGAAAAAGAGCAGATATGCAGTTTTTTCCTCAACTTCTTTACAGAGACAGAAAACGGCCTCTATCTGCGAAATGAGGAATATCAGGAAGAGCGTGCATACTCTGTTTCAAAAATTATTGATTGTGCCGAAAAAAATCATCTGTCGATTGCGGGAATATTTGATGACAGAAGCTTTAATGAAGCAACAGAAAAATCAGAAAGAATTTTTATAATATTAAAAAAATAATGTAATCCTACAGGAGGGGAAATTATGAAAAAATTTTTTGGGGAATTTAAAGACTTTATAAACCGCGGAAATGTGGTTGACCTGGCAGTCGGTGTTATTATCGGCGGTGCGTTTCAGAAAATTGTTAACTCTTTGGTAAACGACATCATCTCGCCAATCATCGGTTTGTTTGCCAAAAAGGATTTCAGCGGTCTTGCCGCAACAATATTTGGCGTCGAGATAAAGTATGGTGCTTTTGTAACAGAGGTTATAAACTTTATCATAATGGCTTTTGTAATCTTTATTATTGTAAAGACTATAAACCGCCTCTCGGCAATCAATAAAAAAGAGGAAATAATTGAAGAGATAAAAGAACCAACCACAAAAAATTGTCCATACTGCTTCAGCGAAATCGACATAAAAGCAACCAAATGCCCGCATTGCACATCAGAAATAAAATAGATAACTATAGAGGATAAAAGGATTTCCCTTTTATCCTTTTATCCTTTTATTTTTTGAAAAAGGTATTGACAAATACAAAATATGTGTTATACTTAAATAGTAATGATTACTATTATCTATTAAGGAGTCCCCTATGGAGAATAAAAATACTACGCGATACAGTCGACAAAGGGAGTGTATTTTAAATGTCCTTGCAGGGACAAAGACGCATCCGACCGCCAACTGGATTTATGACGAGGTAAGAAAGGATATTGCAAGCATCAGTCTCGGCACGATTTATCGTAACCTTTCAAAGCTTTGCGATGACGGTACGATTATAAAGCTTGATATAGGCGACGGATGCGAGCGATATGATTATTGCAACACCCCTCACTATCACTTGTTTTGCAAGAATTGCGGAGGTCTTGTCGATGTTGATATGGAATATACTGTTTCCATCGACCGAGAGGCAATAGAAAATTGCGGTGTATGTGTCGACTATCACACTCTTCTGTTTTGCGGATTATGTGAAAAATGTAATAAGAAAAATCAATAAACTATTATATATTATTTTGGAGGTATGTTATTATGAAAAAATTTGTATGCCCTGTATGCGGATATGTTCACGAAGGAGACGCTCCTCCTGCACAATGCCCTGTATGTAAGGTTTCGGGTGAAAAGTTTACCGTTATGGTAGAGGGTGCAGCTCTTGCAGCCGAACACGAATATGGCATTTACGCAAAGACTGTTAAAAACAACCCAGACATCAGCGAGGAGGACAAAAAGTACATCTTCGAGCAGTTGATGGCAAACTTTAACGGCGAATGCAGCGAGGTTGGTATGTATCTCTGTATGGCACGCATAGCACACAGAGAGGGCTACCCCGAGGTTGGTCTCTATTGGGAAAAGGCAGCTTACGAGGAAGCAGAGCACGCTGCAAAATTTGCAGAGCTTCTCGGCGAGGATTTAGAGCCGAATATGAAGGCTACTACAAAGGATAACTTAAAGTGGAGAGTTGATTGCGAATATGGTGCAACACAGGGCAAGTTCGACCTTGCAGCTTGTGCAAAGAAGAACGGTCTTGACGCTATACATGATACCGTACATGAAATGGCTCGTGACGAAGCTCGCCACGGGAAGGGATTTGAGGGACTTTTAAAGAGATACTTCTAAACCTTGAAATAACAATGAATTTGAAAACCCCTTGACAATAGGTAATACCTACTGCCAAGGGGTTTTTGCTTAATTTTTCTCTTATTTAAAATCAGATGATGACAAATGCACATTGAAATCTCAACATTTTGTTGAAAGTGACCTCCAAACTGTCAACGACTGGCAATTTGGAAACTATTTTTAGGTATATTTAAAGGCAACTGGCAACAAAAATGCCAGTTCAAATCCCGCGAGTCTTGTTCCATAAGGAGTTGATGGCGGTGTTTTTTATCAAATTTATAGAAATAATTTCAAATTAGTGGTATAATAACCTCACGAAGCATAAACGAAATCAAAGATTTCTATGTTTCGGAGAACATCTTATCATAACACTTCGCATCGACAAGCTCTGCTTCGTTGCATATGTATGAAAATCCAGACGAATTTTCTGTTTATATGGTATAAT
>JAZNHF010000001.1:0-19132 GCA_045576835.1 Clostridia bacterium | reverse complement strand
AAACTCTCGTATTAAATCTCTGTATTCTTCAGTTCTCGGTATTGCAAGTTTTTCAGGCGATGACAGGTATAATATAAATTCTGTTTTAGGTATATATTGTGTTGTATTTACTATAATTCCGTGCAGGATATTTTGTTTTATGAGTTCTCGTATTCTTTGTGCATTATGTCCTGATACTTTTGCAGCAGTCAGAGTAGGCAGAGCATCAGGCAACTCTGCCCATCTCTTTTCAAGCCACAGGCGGAAGGCGGTGCAGTTTTCTTCGGTTGCTACGAAAAAGGGGTTGGGATGGCGTTCTCCTTCATGTGGGAACTGACCTCTAAGCTCTTCGATTAACTTTTGGTCAGTCCCCAGTCTTACAAGGAATTTTTCGGCATCCTCTCTAAGTACCAAGTACTTATGTGTTGCATGTCCTGTGTTAATATGCGGTATCAATTTATGGTCCATATTTAATTAAAGTATAACATATTTATGAAATATAATCAATAGATTTGAAAAAATCACCAAGCAGATGTCTGCTTGGCATGGGATTTGACTTATTTACTTTTTTTACACCAAACTGAAAGAAGCAATATACTCTGCATCTGATTCAAGCTTTGGATCATTTTGTTCAAAGACGATATTTAAATTATTTTCTTTGGCAGTCAGGTCAAAGTGGCAAAGTGCAATTCCTATATCAATCATTTGCATATCGAGTTTCTCTGTGCGAGCAAAGCCCTTACTGCGTTTTAAGTAAAAGTGAACTGCATTATCAGCCACAACAACCCGCCAGGGTTGCTTGTTTACTGCAGACGGAGCAAGTCGGACCATTTCCAAGGCATCAAGCCATTTGCCTGCATTTTCTTTAGATAAAGGCTTATCAAACGAGCCGTCAAAGAATAACTCTTCAAAAGGCAGACGCTCATCGGCTTTGACTCCTTTTCGCATCATACTCTCACGCAATGACATCTTTTTTGCAGGGTATCCAAGGGCACTTGCACAAGGCATAATTTCGTCAGTATCCAGCTCCATAGCTTCTTCATAAGCAGAACGGTTCATCGTTCCGCCAAGCCAAACGGTTCCGATTCCGATAGACTGCGCATATAGTACCAGCATTTCAAAGGAATATCCAAATGCT
Source organism: Clostridia bacterium (assembly GCA_045576835.1). Classification (GTDB taxonomy): domain Bacteria; phylum Bacillota; class Clostridia; order Monoglobales; family Monoglobaceae; genus UMGS1820. Next base: position 18,015 of record JAZNHF010000001.1, on the reverse strand, counting down.
ACACTTGCATTTTCCGACCATTTGATTTTACCGCCGACATATAAATCCGTACCCACAGTAACAGGACAGTTAAGACCGTATTCCTTTGCATTCATAAATTTGAAGTCAACAGGTATTTTAAAAGGATTTTCTATTGTCTGTGCGAAAGTTGTCAGCTTCTCTATATCGTTTTTATCAAGCTCTCTGCCATCATATGTCCTGACACTTCTTCTGTTTCTAATATGTTCTGTAATATTATTCATAACACCCTCCCGATAAGACACTTTATTGGTCCATTTTTCTTCTGCACCATGATTTTTCTTCACACTTTGGGCATTTAAGATGTCTTGTCGTCAAAGTGTGCACGCCCAGAATATACGCCTTGAAAGTTGGTTTGAATGTATGTCCGCATTTTCTGCATTCGTAAACACCTGTTTCATAGTCAACCTTGGCGGCATAGAAAATTGCAATCAGAACTAAAACCGTAGAAACTGCCGTAAGTGTGATTGCAATTGCAGGATTTATGATTTTTTCTTCTGCAAGAATAGAACTTATAGCAAGCAAAGTGATACTAATCGCTACACCGATAACTGATATTATTATTTTTCTTTTATTACTCATTTTACCACCTCATATGGCCAATCGATAATACCGCCGAATTCTTTTACATTGGTGTAGCCAAGTTTAGCTAGGCTTTCGGCCGCGATTTTGCTTCGTCTGCCGCTGCGACAATATACAAGAATCTGTGCATCCTTGTCGGGTAACATTTCTTCTGCCTTGTTTTCAATTTCGGTATATGGAATCAGGATAGCTCCAGGAATATGTCCCTCGTCAAACTCATCCTGCTCTCTTGTATCTAAAGTGATATGTTCTTCTCCTGAATCCATTATCTTTTTGGCTTCCTCTGCCGTGATTTGTTGATACATCGTTTTTTCTCCTTTTTCAGCTATTATTATGGATGTGGGGCCGTCCGCTCCGCCGATGATTCCTATACTGCTATCGTTTCTGCAAGCGGTAATGAAGATGCAGAGAACAGCTGATATAATGCATAATATTTTTCTCATAAAATTCACCTTTAAATTTTTAGTTCAAACAAGCCGTGTGTATTGCAGTAATAATACATCTTTCCGCCACGCATTTGCGGAAAGCGTAGTTCTCCGCCTTGCTCCGGATAGAGCCTTATGTTGTGCACTCTGTCAAAGCGGACATAAGAAATAAAAGAAATATAGTGTCCCTTTGTCATAGGATGCGAAAATGTGATATAAAAATCATCTTCCATCTTTTCAACATTTAATTTGTGTGCTTCATCAGCCTTTTTTGCCTCGAGAGATGAAAGTTTTCTCCCACAGCACACAATTTCAGCATTTCCTGCACTTGTGAGTATATTCCCACACTTTTCGCAAACATAAAATTTTGTATTCTTCACATTTATAACCTCCTGTTTTAATTTTGGTATTTCGCCTTCGATACCTCATTGCAAACCTTTATAATTTTGTCTGCAGCACCTTTTGCACCCGAAGAGTTTTTAAAACCATCAGCAATCTTCTTGGCATTTTCTTTATAGGTGCTATCGCTTAATATTTTATTTACCGCACTCAAAACGGAAACACCGTTCGATTTATCAAGTTTTATACCTGCGTTAAGCTCCGAAACCCGCTCGGCAACACCTTTTTGCTCTGAGGTCTGTGGTAACATAACGAGAGGAACTTCAAAATATAAACTTTCACTAACACTATTCATTCCGCAGTGTGATACAAAGACATCTGCTTTTTCTAAAACGGCAATTTGGTCAACATGTGAATAAATTGATATATTTTCAGGGAGCTTTCCAAAGTCCTCGATTGACACCAAATTGCCAACAGACATAATTACTTGATAATCTGTATTTGCCAAGGCAGATATACAAGATTTGTAAAAAGGCATCATGTCATTATTGACCGTTCCCATGGATATATAAATCAGTTTATCTCTCTTTTTTTCTATTTTCTCGGTTGCAGGACGAATTGAAGGCCCCACAAATGCGTACTTTTCTGAAAAAGTTTCTGAACATGGTTGAAACTGGGGAGAGGTATAGACAATGGTGTGAGTGTTATCGTCATTGCCGATAATATCAAGAATATTATTAACAGGATATCCCTTATCCTTTAGTCGTTTGACTTGCTTTGATGTTTTTGGCATTGCGAAAAGCATCTTAATCAAATCTCCGATGCCTTGTTTAATAATCTTTGCCGAGTGCTGATTAAAGGCAAAGGTTGTTGTTGAAGAAACAAAAGGAATACCAAGTTTCAGTGCGACCGCTTTTCCCCATAGTGCCATGGAATCTGCCACGATACAATCAGGCTTAAGTTCTGTCATTTCCCTGCAAACTTTGTCATCAAGAGCCAATGTGGTGTCTACCAGTATCTTTGTAGAGAATGCCAGGTCTTTTCCTACACGGGTGGCATCTTTGGCATTCAGTTTCTGCTCCGTATCATAATCATCACAGGATATAAATGTTGCACCTGCAGACTCAATTTTTTCACGCATAATGTTGTATGAATAATACCAAACCTCGTGTCCTCGAGAAACTAATTCCCGAACAACACCCAAGGTTGGGTTAGTATGTCCGTGCGCAGGAATACAAAAGAAAACTATTTTACTCATATTTTTATTCCTCTATTTCAGAAAAAACTTGTTTGATAGTATCTTGTTGTTTTGCTTTGGGAAGAATTGCTATTCCTCGCTGGGTGTCACCGAGAACCAAAATCTCGTCTCCAGGCTGAAAATCAAACAGTTCTCTTGCTTCTTTGGGAATAACGAACTGTCCCTTTTCGCCGATTTTGACCATCCATGCATATTTTCCATCGCGTATATTCATATTTGCCTCTCCTTTGTATGATTGGTATGAATAATCATACCATAATTTTATATGCATGTCAATAGATTGAGAATCTTTTGCCCAAAACAAAAGATGTGGCCGTAGCCACACCTTCACTTATTATTTGGTTTCATCAAGCGACCAACCGTGGTCTCCGTGATAAATCATCTGCTTTGTCATACCGCCATCAATACAAATGTTTTCTCCTGCGATAAATCCCGACATATCAGAGCAAAGATAAAGTACCATATTTGCTATATCAAGAGGATTACCCACTCTTCCTGCAGGTTGCTGAATGGCATCTGCACCGCTATATTCTGCATACGATGTATCAATCCAACCAGGCGAGACAGAATTAACTCTGACCTTACCCGAAAGACTTACTGAAAGTGCATGAGTAAGCGCCGAAATTCCACCCTTTGCCGCGGTATAGCTCTCCGTCTGGGGCTGACTCATTCTGTCTCTTGAGGACGATATATTTATGATGCTTGCACCCTCACTAAAATAGCTCGCAAAAAGTTTTGAAAGATAAAACGGCGCAGTAATGCCTACTTTGAGCGCATATTCAAAGTCCTCATAGCTTCCGTTTTCTATTCCGCACATTTTGGGTGCTGCATTGTTGATAAGAAAATGAACCTTTCCAAAGTCTTTGATTACTTTGTCTGCAAAGCTTTCCAAAGCATTTTTGTCTGCAAGGTCGCCCACAAAATAGTTATTTTCCTTAATGTCTATTATTGCAACTTTTGCCCCTGCTTTTTCAAATTCTTCTGCAATACATTTACCTATGCCCTGAGCACCGCCTGTAACAACGGCAACTTTATTCTTAAAATCAAACATTTATTTTCCCTCCGCAAATTCAATGTTAAATCCATTTCTTCGCCCAGTTAAACAAGTTTTCAGACATTGTATCAAAATTGGCCGCTCCGCCGTTTTTGAGTTTCAAAAATGTTTCAACGATAACTCGTTCATCAGGAGAAACAATTTCTAATAAATCTTTCTGATGGCTGATATATTTCCCTGTCTGCTTAAAGACTATTGCCTGAATGGCAAAAGATGCGGATTTATATAATCCTCTTAATATTTCTTCGCTTTTATCATACAGCATATTGTGAACACAGCCGTGGTAGATATTGCACGCACCGATTTTTATTGCTCTTGTGACTGCATCATCGTCAATCAATGGCAAGAGTTCTTCAAGACTGCCATTTATCGGCTTTGTATCATAATAAAACTGAAAAAGGTCAGAAGGCTCCCAATTTAAGATTTCATTTTTCCCTGAAAGGAAATCGCAAATCAGTTCTCTATGCGGTAGGGTATCTAACATCGTGTTATAGGTCGCAACATCTGATGGTGACAATTCATCAAGTATGACAACCATATCAATATCGCTGTTTTCCGTGGCTTCTCCATGGGCGAAACTGCCCTGCAGACCAACAAACCATACACGGTCGCCGAACTGGTCATTTAAGGCTTTCAAAAACCTATCCATCCAAGTCGTAATTTCTATCATTTCTATTTCCTCATTAAATCCAAAACTTTCTCTTTGATATGCTCTGTTGTCAATTCACTAGTATGGATTTTTATCTTATCAGACAAATTGCATATTATATAACAATAAAATCTAAGATTTTCACATACCTCTATGGGGAGATGCTTTTATATATAAACAAAAAATGTTATCTTGTGCCTTGCAACACAAATATAACTTGACAACCACAATATGTTGTAGTATATTATAGTTAATAATGAATTTATGCGTGGGATTACCGGGATTGAAAGGTTCAATCCTGGCATACTAGATGTCGTGATTTTAATTAAAACTGACGGTAGAATTGTGCCCATTTTTAGGGGCGGAATAGCCGGCTTTTGGCTTTTCTGCCTTAACTGCAATATAGCACCCTTTGGAAGAGGAATATGCACCTTTTATCAGGAATAATTAAAAATCTAACATATACGAAAAAAACCACTTGAAATGGTGGTTTTGTCAGTGGTATGAAGGCGTAATAATACGCCTTATTCTATATTCCCGTTAAATCAAATGGCGGTGTATATTCAGCCTTTGCACTTGTCTTTTTCTGCATATAAGCATTATCAAAGCCAAGCTCCAGTGCCGCATCAATAACCGAATTATATTCAAAAGCGGTGGTGCGGCGGTTTATTCGGGAAGGGAGCCGATGTTTTGCCAATCGCCATCTAAACCGATTTATGGATACTCTTGAATTTGAAGGGGGAAACCCCCATTTTCTTCTTGAACATCTTGCAGAAATATGAGCCGGAGGAAAACCCCGTAAGACCCGATACATCCTCGATTGACAAATCTGAGTTCTTAAGAAGCTCAGCTGCCTTTTCAATTCGTTTATCATTTATATATTGGCCAACGGTACAGTCAAAACAGCTTTGAAATCTTCGATAAAGGGCACTTTTCGATATGTTTGTATTTTGAGAAATTGTCTGCACACTAAGTGCCGTATCAAGATTTTCATTTATATAATTCACCACACGCCCGATGCTGTCATCAAAATTCGGCTTCAGCATGTCTTCCAGAAGAATATGTTTAACAACCATTTCGGCAATATTTGATATACTTTTTATAACATCCTCCTCAAAGGATGAAATTTCTGTATAAAACTGATTCATTTCTTTCTCATCCAGCCCCAAGGATAGGAGGTATCCCTTGAGCTTGGGAAAATCAGTATCGGTCTTTATCTGTCCAAAAATAATATATCCTATGATTTCATCTCCGTACAAAATAGGGATGGAAAAATCCATAAGTCCAGCATGGCATATATGCATCTCTGCCTTTTTGCTTTCACGGCTTTTCTCAAGCAACATTACATCAGAAAGAAGGCATGCTTTATGACCGTTCTCTGTGCTTTGAATGGCTTTGCAGTAACGCTTTTTTTCCCAATAGCTGTGGTTTCCCACAAATGAAAAATCGGCTTTAAGTAAATCCATATTGATGCCTGTTGCATTGTGAAAATCCTGCAGACATTGATTTATTTTTGGAATATCAAAATTTACTATCATAAAACCACCTACTATGTTGTTTGTAATTCAATTTTAATAAAATTAAAGATTTTTGTCAATATCTTTTCATTCTGCGGGAAAATTTTTCAACAAATAGGGAAATCTGTATCTTTTATAAAGTTACTCTGTTTGATATAATGAAAAACGAAAAGGGCAGTGACCAAAATTAAAGATATTTTACTTATCGGCAAAAGAATTATGTGTGATAAATCTCCCGTTGTACTTTCTTCTCTTCCTGATGAAAACTGGAAGGATATATGGGATGCCAAGGGCGGAATCTGGACATTCGAGGATGGGTATCTTGTTGGAAAGGAGCCTGATAATAAAGGCGGAATTCTTTTGAGCAAAAAATATTTTGAAGGGGATGTTATGTTTTCATTTACGGCAGCAAGCGTTTTACCTGCAACCCTTGATGTAAATGCTGTTTATTGTACCACTTGGGATGAAAAAAACAACTATTTAAAATCTGCATATATTTCCGGTATCGGTGGATGGTATGAGAACAAAGGTGGAATAGGATGTTTCCCGGAAGACGGCTTGCGTGCCCTTAACCCTTTGTATCAATATGTTCCAGGCAAAGAGGTTAACATCACAACAGGCGCGGTGTGTGGACACAATTTTCTTGTTGTTGACGGGGTTCTTGTTCAGGAACTGATAGACCCAAATCCTATCTCATGTGGTCATATAGGCTTTTCACCCTATTCGACGATGCTTAAAGTAAAAAATATTGAAGTAAGGGAAATTGTCTGGCAAGAATGTACAAAAAAATATGAAAGTGAATTTTAAATAATTAACAAAAAAGGAGAATGAAAAAATGGGTAAATCAACAGACTTTCGTTATAACACAGGTGCCACAAAGGTACCATGGGCAGCAGTTGGCGAGAACTACAATGTTCACGACCTGATGGAAATTATTAAATTTTTAATGCAGGGCGAAGGCAAGGAATATGATGATGCTTTAGAAGCTGTATGGAAGGAAGTAAAAAAGCTTGACGCACTTGCAACTCCTCCCGGAAAGCTGTCGCTGGGCAGCAAGGTTGAAGAGGCTGAAAATGCTTGTAATGATTATTTGGGAACAACCTCGTCTACCTTTGTAACCAACGCAACAGCAGGCTTTGAGATTGCATACAAGTATGCAAACCTTAAGGCAGGTGATGAGGTTATCGTTCCGGCAATCACATTTGTAGCAACAATGGCATATCCTCTTGCGGTTGGTGCAAAGCTTGTGTTTGCCGATGTAGACCCCAAAACTATCAATATGGACCCCAAGGATGTGGCAAGAAAAATCACAGACAAAACAAAGATGATTGTCCCCGTACATATAGGCGGATATCCTGTGGATATGGATCCTATTATGGCTCTTGCAAAAGAACACGACATCCTTGTTCTTGAAGATGCAGCACACGCATTTGGCGCTATGTACAAGGGCAAAAAGATTGGTACAATAGGCGACTTTGCGGCATTCTCTATGCACGAGGTTAAAAATATCACCTCCTTTGGTGAAGGCGGAATCGCAACCACAAACGTTCCCGGCTTTGAAAGTGAAATGAAGCGCGCGCGTTTCCTTGGCCTTGACTTTACCTGCCCCATCAAGGACTGGCTTTATAACATTACACCCATAAAAGGTAAATACGCACCATTTGTACCCGGTAATGCATCCACAACCGAAATTCAGGGCCTTGGACTTACCCTGCAGGTTTCAAGAAATGAAGAAATCATTGCAGAGAGAAAACGTGCAGCAGCATATCTTACCGAAAGATTTGCCGAAAATGATGCGATAATTCCTCAGGATTTGGGAAATGAGGATATCAAGCCCACATTCCACCTCTATCTTCTTCAGATTGATCCTGCAAAGGCAGGCGGAGATGTGCAGATTCTTAAAAAGAAGCTGGAAGAAAAGGGCGTTACACAGATTGCCCATTTCGGACCTTTGTACAGATTTAAGATTGTTCAGGATATGGGTTATGATTCTGACGAAATTGCAAAGACCTGTCCCAATTGCGAAGAAGCATTCTATAAGAGATTTACCCATCTTCCTCTTTATGGTCTTTCACAGGAACAGCTTGAATATATGGCAGATGCTGTTCTTGAGTCTGTTGCTGAAATGCAGGCGAGAAAATAAGGTGATATGCACCCCAAAAGTTAGACACTTTTGGAGGTGCATATTTTTATGAGAAAAGCAGGAGGAAAAAATAAAAGATACTCGCCAGAATTTAAAACATTTGTTATAATGGATATGCGAGAACACCATTTAAGTTATCACGAAACAATGCGAAAGCATTTTCCTGACCTAAAAGAAAAATTTTGCTTTTGTTCAAAGGTGGGAACGCATATTCAATGAAACAAAGCCGAACCCAAGGTAGCTACTATGGGTTCGGCTTTTAATATGTATCCTATTTATCTGTTTACTATCTTATTCAAAATCCAATACAGAGAGTTGTTTTTATCCTTTGCATCCTGAATTTGCTCAAGTGCTGTTTTCATATCTATAATTTCAATCAATTCCGTTAGTTTATTTAATATTTCTTCAGCAGTTTCATATGTCTTAACCTCATAGGAAACATTATATTCATCGCAAACCGCCATAAAAATTGCATCAGCAAAATCCGCTTGCCTTGTTTTAAGTTTGTCGCTGTCTGCTTTGTTACTTATAAATGCAGTCTCAACTAATACTGCAGGCATTGAGGTTTCTCTTAATACAGCAAAATTAGCTGTTTTGGTACCTCTGTCTGTGGTACCGAGTATCTCTACAATTTTACTTTGTATTTTCTTAGCTAACGGTAATGCCTTGCTTGAAGTGTTAAATGTATAAACCTCCGTGCCGTTAGCAGTATTATTGGTTGATGCATTACAATGTATTGAAATAAACACATCTGCACCCCAGGTGTTTGCAAGTGATGCGCGTTTTGACAAGGAAGTACTTGCGTTTGTACCGAGCACATCTCCTGCATTTTTCCTCGAAACCATAATATCAAAACCAACATCTGACAGCTTTTTGGCAAGAAGCATAACTATGCCGAATGTGATATCCTGTTCTTTAAGATTATATCCTTCGGCTCCGGTATCTCCGCCGCCGCTACTGTGACCGGCATCAAGAAAAATTTTCATTCTGTTTCCTCACTTTCTTATATGTTTAACATCTAAAGTCAACATCTTTCTTTTTATATAATGTATTAATCCTAGATTGATATTATTCATTACATTGTAGATATGAAAGCGGAAGTATATGTAGTATTAACTCAGTTGTATCTGTCATAATTATAAATGACTTGCTTTTTGGTGTGGTTAGACCTTGTCCGCCAAAACCCTTGAAGGCGATAGCTTTTCAGGGGTTTTTATTTTGAGCAAAAAATAGAACAGTGTGTCAAAACTGAACAAGTCCAGTAAAAAAGGACGATAGAAAAAAACAGCCTCCTAACCTGGCAACTTCTTCTATGCGAAATGTCTCAAGAGCTCCGCGAAATGCTTGACTTCACGGATATGTGGTTTTGAATCCCTACCTCACCGCCATTTGTCCAATTTTTGAACATTTAGAAACCCAGTTTTCTTTATTTTAGTATATTAAAAATCCACCTCGAATTTTGACGGCAAAAATAATATACATAAAAATACATAAGAAATTTGAGTTTTTTTGGTTACTTTTTTGGGCATAACTTGTTGATTTTTCTATCTTTATACATATTTACTAAAAAGAATTTTTTAATTTTGTCTATTTAGGCTCTAACATTTTCCATACAAGTATGCTATAATTATCGAAGATGCTTAAAGAACTATTTAATTGAAATATTAGGAGGTTATTTTTATGGCAAGCTTAAGTCTTAAAAATATTAAAAAGACTTACACAGGCGGATTCACTGCTGTATCAGATTTTAACTTGGAAATTGAAGACAAGGAATTTATAATCTTTGTCGGACCTTCAGGCTGCGGTAAGTCCACAACACTCAGAATGATTGCAGGTCTTGAAGAAATTACTGAGGGTGAGCTCTACATCGACGGCAAGCTTATGAACGATGTTGTTCCCAAGGACAGAGATATTGCGATGGTTTTCCAAAACTACGCTCTCTATCCTCATATGACAGTATATGAGAATATGGCATTTGGTCTTAAGCTCAGAAAAATTCCTAAAGACGAAATCAATAGAAAGGTTACAGAGGCTGCTCAAATCCTCGGCATCGAGCATTTGTTTGACAGAAAGCCGAAGGCTCTCTCGGGCGGTCAGAGACAGCGTGTTGCTCTCGGGCGTGCTATCGTTCGTGAACCTAAAGTATTCCTTATGGACGAACCTCTCTCGAACCTTGACGCAAAACTCAGAGTTCAGATGAGAGCGGAAATCGGCAAACTCCATAAGAAGCTTCAGACAACCTTTATTTATGTTACACATGACCAGACAGAGGCTATGACAATGGGTACAAGAATTGTCGTATTGAAGGACGGTATCATCCAGCAGGTTGACTCGCCGACAAACCTCTATTCATATCCGAACAACATCTTCGTTGCAGGCTTTATCGGAAGCCCGCAGATGAATTTCCTTGATGTTACGGTTGATTGTAAGCCTGACGGCACCTATATTAAAAAAGGCAACTTCTCGCTTAAGCTTCCGGAAGGAAAGAGCAAGCAGCTTCAGGACTACAACGGCAAAGAGGTTGTTATGGGTATCAGACCTGAAAACATTGACGATAGTGAGGCATCTATTGCTGCACTTCCCGATTGCGTTGCAGATGTTGATATCGAGCTTGTTGAAATGATGGGTGCAGAGACATATCTCTACTTTGCGATTGAGGGTGTTGACTTTACTGCAAGAGTTAATCCCCGTACAACCGCAACCCATGGTCAGACAATCAAGGTTGCCTTTGAACCGAACAAAGTTCACCTCTTTGATAAAGAGACTGAAAAGTTCATCATCCACTAAAAACCAAAAGGACTGCCGATTGGCAGTCCTTTTTTATTTAATAATCTTTCGCAGGGTTTCTCCTCTTGCTATATATTCTGTAGAAATTTGAAAGATTTATCACGGTCCGCAATTATCACCGTCAAACATTCTGACCTATTGCCTACCTGTGATTTTATAGCTCTGATATAATTATTCCTCAATTCTCTTCATTCCAAAATGCGAAAAAGCCGCATCAAGCTGGTTGTCAATTACTACCTTGCTCTTTTCTATCCTTGTATAAAGCTCTCTTTGAGTAGTCAGGTCAAGCACCCCATACGGGAAAAGCTCTGTCGAGGCTTGAAAAAGATATACCGCAGACTCAAGCTCTCCGTCAAAGACATCATTGACCTCACCCTCATATGCACCCCATACCTTAAGCAACTCTTTGGCAGTTTTTATCTCCTCGCCCTTGTCACCCATCTTGTAAACGCTTGTATACCTAAAATCCGTATATCCACTCATATCAAACGGCTCGGTTGTGTTTTCGACAACGGCATCTGGGGTAAGCCCAATTCCGTTGATATTATTCTGATTTGGGGTCAGATAATAACCCACAGTATACTTTATACTGTCTCCGCGGATAAGGTCGACAACGGTCTGAATTGTCCCTTTCCCGTACGACTTTGTCCCTATAAGTGTTGCACATCCGTTTTCAGAGAGTGCCGCAGCCAATACCTCAGACGCACTTGCAGAATTTTCGTTTATCAGCACAACCGTATCAAATTCGGCAGTATCCTCAAGCTCTGCTCTGTACGAATAGTTAAACAGTCCAATTTTATGGTCCTCTGTTGTTATAATTCTTCCCTTGGGGACAAGATAGTCCGCCATCATTATTGCCTGGTCAAGAAGACCGCCGCCATTATCGCGAACATCTATTACAAGATTTTTTATCTTGCTTTTCTCTGCCTCATCAAGTGCCTCCTTAAAGCACTCTGCCGTGTTTGACACAAACCCGTAAACGCAGATATACATAAGCTTCTCTGCCCCGTCTGTGTATATTCGGCTCTCTATTGAGGTTCCCGTTATTTCTTCTCTTGTCATATCAAGATAGAGTAACTTTGAAAGACCTTTTCTCTTCACTCCAACCCGAACCTTTGTTCCCTTTTCTCCCCTTATATGACTTGCCGCCACATCGGAATTCATTCCCGTCAGTAATATATCATCAACAGTAACTATTACATCGCCAACCTCAAGCCCTGCCTTTGATGCGGGGGTTTCGGGAATAACGCTTCTTACATCAACACCATCCTTGCACATCTGAAATGTTATGCCTATGCCCACAATAGTGCCCGTTATCTGCTCGCGAAGGGCTTTCGTTTCCTCGCTGTTGTAGTATTCGGAATGCTCGTCTATTGACTCAAGTATCCCTTTCATTACCTCTTCATAGAGCTCGGGGTGTTCGTTTAAAACCTTGAGCAAGCCCTCTTTGTAAAGACTCTCTTTATCGACATCCTCATATCTTGCGTATAAATCAAGATACTCAACAATCTCGCCTACTACATAAGCCTCCTCGCTTTGTTTTGCCTCTGTTGCGAGCACCAACGATTGCGAGGATAAAATAAGTGCAACCGATATTATAATCGCAGATATGCGTTTTATATTTATTTTAAAGTTTGTCATCCTAATCTCCTCTCTGATTATTCTGGGGCAGGAACTTCAGGTACGGGACCGAAAGACATCTGCCCTCCGTCTTTGCTATAATGACCCACACAGCTTTGTCAACATACAGATTAAGCTCATCTGTTTTAAGCTTTTCACCGTTTTCCATAAAAAGTCCGTCAGGGGATATGCTGATTTCCGTATACTCCGCAAGTTGTGCTATCGCCTCTGCACCTACCCCTTCTATACTCGGGGTTACCGATTTTAGAACTATTTTGTTTGCAGAGCTGTCACAATAAAACAGCTTGCTCGTATAGGCATAAAGCTCTGTTATAATTGTTGAAGGTGTGGCTGTCTCAAGAACAGCTTCGTCCTGAACTGCTCCTGTCTCGTCAGCAAAAGCAACAACGCCGCCCCAAGCGACAAGGCACACAGTTAAAAGAAAAATCAGAATCTTTTTCATACATTATCAACCTTTCGGGTTTTTACATTTTTTCGGGGGCAGAAATCTTGAGCATCTTCAAAATACCGCAAATTACTATGCGGACACTGTCAATAAGCTTAAGTCTCGCAAGCATAAGCTCCTCATTCTCGCCCTTTACACGACAGGAATTGTAGAACGAATGAAAGTCTGTAGAAAGCTCCATTACATATCTCGTAATTTTAGCCGGCTCAAGCGTTTCTGCCGCAGCCCTTATTTCTTCAGGCAGGTCGGCAAGCTTTTTAAGAAGCGTAAGCTCGGTCTCGTCGGTAAGTACGCTCGGGTCAATCTCACTATACGCCTTGACTTTAACACCCTCCTCGCCGAGCAGACGGATAATGCTGCAAATTCTTGCGTGTGCATACTGAACATAATATACAGGGTTATCGTTGCTCTGCTCTGCCGCAAGTGTCAAATCAAAATCAAGGTGACTTCCTGCACTTCTCATATTAAAGAAAAATCTTGCCGCGTCAACGCTTATATCCTCGAGCAAATCCGAAAGAGTAATCGCCTTGCCCGTTCTCTTTGACATTCTTACAACCTCGCCGTCTTGCATTAGACGAACAAGCTGCATCAAAACAACATCTAACCTGTCACCGTTTACTCCGACTGCATCGAGAGCCTTCTTCATTCTTGCAACATGACCGTGGTGGTCCGCACCCCAGATGTTAATTGCCCAGTCATAGCCTCTTGTTGTAAGCTTGTTTATGTGATAAGCGATGTCTGCGGCAAAGTATGTGGGAATGCCGTTTTTGCGGACAAGAACCTCGTTCTTTTCAAGCCCCATCTTCTCGCAGTTTAGCCAAAGTGCCCCATCCTCTTCGTAGGTATATCCGTTTTGGGTCAGCTTATCTATCGCCGACTTAACCTCTCCGCCCTGATGAAGCGTGCTTTCTCTGAACCAGACATCATAGAAAATTCTGTACCTTTCAAGGTCTTCCTTTAGTGCAGTTACATTCTTCTCAAGTGCATAATCGACAAGGGCATCCTTACGCTCTTGCTCGTTACAAGACATATGCTTGTCCCCGTTTATCTCAATAAAAGCCTTTGCATGCTCCTTGATATCATCACCATGATAGCCGTCCTCGGGGAACTCTATTGCATCCTCCCCCTTGAGTGCCTGAATATATCTTGCGTTAAGTGAATTTGCAAACTTTTCTATCTGGTTTCCCGCATCGTTGACATAAAACTCGCGGGTTACTTCATAGCCTGCATATTCTAAAACCGACGCAAGGCAATCACCAAGTGCACCGCCCCTTGCATTACCCATATGCATAGGTCCTGTGGGGTTGGCACTTACAAACTCAACCATAACCTTTTTGCCCTTGCCAATGTCAATCCTGCCGTAATCTTCGCCCTGCTTTTCAATGCTCTCCATTGTTTTGTAGAGCCAGTTAGGGGTGAGGTAAAAGTTTATAAAGCCTGCACCCGCAACCTCTGTTTTTGAAAGGTCATAATCTGTTTCAATATGGCCAACTATTATGTCGGCAATCTGTCTCGGCGGAAGCTTAAGCTCCTTTGCAAGCATCATTGCAATATTGCAGGCAAAATCGCCGTGTTGCTTGTCTTTGGGTACCTCGAGCTTGATTTTATCCGAAATCTCTGCCTCTGTATCGGGAAGCTCGCCACTCTCTACTGCATGCTTAAACGCAACAACAACCTTTTCCGCCACCTTGTTTTTCATATCTTCAAAAATGTTCATATCAGTTTTTCCTTTCGTTTGTAAGAGGTTCTATTTTTATATTAAGAGAATTTCTGCAAAAGTTTTCGTTGTCGGCATCAATCGTGTAATCCACCTTTAGCAGACCGCCCTGCTCTTTAAAATCAAAATCCACCGCAAAGGTCTTTATTGACGCGGGAATGTCACCATAGGGCGTCGGATACAGACAAAGATTTTGCTTGCCTGCCTCGTACAGGAGCTTCATATTATGTTTGCCCTTGCGTGTAACAACTGCATTATCCTCCCACACCTTTATCGTGGTGGTGGTGTCAGCAAAGCCTGTCATCTCACTCTCTTTATACACTATATAATATTTATCATTTATCATACCAAACTTGCCCTGGGTCTGGAGCTCTATCGGTTCTTCAACCTCGCCGCTGTCTATGTCCTGGTATGTCTTTATGCTGAGTAAAACATTGTTATCCATTGTAATCCCTCAATATTTTTCTATGTCAATTTTTTGCACACTGCCCTCAATATGCTTCTCCAGAAATATCCCTGCAAGCTCTTCAAAGCCTGAAACCGAATCGCTTACATAATATTCCACAGAGCCTCTCTCTCGGTCGCACAGCATATTCTCCGCCTCAAGAAACGCCCTTGCAGAAACGGCAGTCTCCGCCCCTGAGTTAATCAGGGTTACTCCGTCGCCCATAATCTTTTGTATTTCCTCTGCAATTATGGGATAGTGGGTACAACCAAGAATAAGCGTATCCACACCCTCTCTCTTTATCGGCTCTAAATACTCATTTGCAATAAGTCGTACAACCTCACCGCTTTTATAACCATTCTCTACAAGCGGGACAAACATTGGACACGCACGGCTGTAAATTTCAGCATCAGGCTTCATGGATTTGAGTGTTTGCTCATACTTACCGCTGTTTATTGTCCCGGGCGTTCCTATAACACCAATTTTGTTGTTTTTGGTACAGTTAATCGCAGTAGTGCAGACAGGCTCTAACACACCGATGGTCTCGGTTTTAGTTTCGTCCTTGAGAAGCGGCAGTGCCATACTGCTTGCCGTTCCGCAGGCAATAATTATAAGCTTTATGTCAAAGCTCTCTAAAAAGGCTATATCCTGTCTTACATATTTGACGATTGTTTCGGGGCTTCTTGTTCCATACGGAACTCTGCCCGTATCGCCGAAATATATTATGTTTTCACCCGGCATAATTTCCATTACCTTTTTTACGCAAGTAAGTCCGCCAAGCCCTGAATCAAAAATTCCTATGGCCCTGTTATCCATAACAACCTCCATACTACGCCTCAAGTGCGTATTGTATAAGCTTATCCAAAAGCTCCTCCGTAGAAACTCCGCTCTCTCTCCAGAGCTTTGGATACATACTGATAGCTGTGAAGCCCGGAAGAGTGTTAATCTCGTTGAGCTTAATCTCGCCCGTCACCTTATCAACAAAGAAATCCACACGGGATAATCCCCTGCACTCGCATATCTTGTACGCCTTGATTGCATATTCCCGGATTTGCTCCGCCTTTTCCTCGTCAAGGGGTGCGGGCATCAAGAGCTTTGAATTTTCGTCGTTATACTTGGCGTCAAAATCATAAAACTCTGCCGAGGGCAATATCTCGCCGAGAATTGGGGCACATATTGGATTTTCGTTGCCCATAACGGCACTCTCTATCTCCCTTGCATTCACCGCTTCTTCGACTAACACCTTATAATCGTGCAAAAATGCAAGCCTTATTCCGTCTATAAGCTCATCCTTGTTGTCTGCCTTGGTTATTCCGACAGACGAGCCCGCATTTGACGGCTTTACAAAACAAGGGTAGCCAAGCTTTCTCTCTATCTCATCTACTGCCTTCATATCAACCTCGCCGCTTCTCGGTCTGCGGACTTCAACCCAATCCGCTTGCGGAATTCCCGCTTCCTTGAACATAATCTTTGCAACGCACTTATCCATACATATTGCACTGCCGATTACCCCAGGACCGACACAGGGTATGCCTGACATCTCAAACAGACCTTGAATTGTCCCGTCCTCGCCGTTTTTTCCGTGCATCGCAGGAATAGCAACATCAATTTTTATCTTTCTTACTCCGCCGTTCTCAAACAAAAGAATTCCCCTATCCTCTCTGTCGGGGGAAATCACCGCACTTGCAAGCAAACCCTCAAGCTCATCAAAGCTTGTAATGTCAGACGGCTCTTTGTCAAAATAAAGCCATCTCCCGTTATTTGTTATCCCTATCATATGTATGTTATATTTGCTCTTATCGAGAGATTTCACAATGGTGGTCGCCGAAACAAGCGACACCGAATGCTCGCTCGACACTCCGCCGAACACAACACAAACATTGAGCTTTTCCATTTTTTACACTGCCTTTCTGCAGAAAATAATCATAATACTCCATACTATCATTATTGTAACTCTTTTATAAAAAAAAATCAATATGTATAAATACTAAATATGTGTTAAAAATATATTAAATAATATTCAACACGCATACCGTTTGAGTCCCTGCCCTTACATATAATAAGAAAGGATATAACATATTATATGAACCAAAGAAAAATTAAAGCACTGTTTATGGTTATACTTCCGCTATTTTTGTTTGCAGTTTTCTACCTTGGCTATACGATAAATATGAAAGCCGATATTGCAGAGAATGTTCTGCGGCTGCATATAATCGGTGCCGACAACACCGACGAAGCACAGTCAGTCAAGATTTGGGTCAGGGACAGAATTCTCTCGGATTTTTCCGTGCTTTTTGCCGCCTGCACCAGTGCAAGCGACAGTGCAGAGCTTGCACAAAAATACAAAAATGAGATTGAAGCCTCTGCCAACGCCGAGCTGTTACGCCTCGGTTGTGATACTCGGGCAAGCGTCGAAATCGGCGAGAGCCGTTTCCCGACCAAGGCATACGGCGACATTACTCTTCCCCGTGGCAGATACACCGCCGTCAAGGTAAAAATCGGCAACGCCACGGGCGAGAACTGGTGGTGTGTTATGTACCCGCCTCTTTGTATAACAGACAGCTCGCTCTCTTTGTCACAAGAAGCAAAGGAAACCCTTAAAGCTTCCCTGACCGACGACGAATATCGTCTTATCACAGAGAAAAACACCCCAAATATAAAGATTAGATTTAAAATTGCAGAAATATTAGGAAATATATTCTAGAAAAGCCCGAAACAATTTTGTTTCGGGCTCAACTTAATGACTTTGTCATTAAGTTGAGCAGACGGTGAGAAACGAAGTTATATTTTGTAAAATCGTTTTCGTCGGCGTACAAGGGTACGGCAGAGAATGATTTTGCAAAAAACAAGCAACGGCGGGTGCTTCCTCGATGGGACACCCGCCGTTTTAATGTCTGTGTATCAAAATCACTAAACCATATAATATTTATTTTTAATGCACGCTTGTGGCAGAGAGAGTTTGTCATCGGTCTGAAACCACCCTTTGGGTCGTTTC